>DATEJO010000091.1:0-8072 GCA_035277905.1 Candidatus Sulfotelmatobacter sp. | reverse complement strand
GTTGGCGAATCGATGCTGGATGGTAAGCTCAACAGCGCATGATTTCGCTTGCACACGCTCGCGCGAGGCAGGAGCAGCTCCTTTCAGACCTCAAAGCAATGGTCGAGATGGAGTCTCCCAGCAGCGACAAAGGCGCGCTCGATCACCTCGCTGAATTTCTCGCCACGCGCCTTGAACACTATGGCGGGCACGCTCAGATCCACTCCGCCTCTGAAACGGGAAACCACGTTCAAGCCGATTTTCCCGGAGTGACTGATAACAAGCCCGTGCTGCTGCTTGGCCACATCGATACGGTGTGGGACATCGGCACAGTCAAGCAGATGCCATTTCGAATCAGTAATGGACGTGTCTGGGGGCCAGGCGTACTCGATATGAAAGCCGGCGTTGCCATTGCTCTTCATGCGATGGCGCTGCTGCGTGAGCATCACAGCCCTCATCCTCCGGTTCGCATGTTGTTCGTTTCGGATGAAGAGATTGGCAGCCACGTCTCGCGCCCGATCACGCAAAAGCTCGCGCTTGAATCGCAGGCGGTGCTCGTGCTGGAACCAGGCCAGGGACTCGAGGGCGCATTGAAAACCTCGCGCAAGGGCGTAGGAGTTTACGAGATCAAAGTTACGGGTGAGGCCGCGCACGCTGGGGTTGATCCCGGGCAGGGCACGAGTGCCATTCACGAGCTGGCTCATCAAATCCAAACCATCTCTACCTTTACTGA
Source organism: Candidatus Sulfotelmatobacter sp. (assembly GCA_035277905.1). Classification (GTDB taxonomy): domain Bacteria; phylum Acidobacteriota; class Terriglobia; order Terriglobales; family Acidobacteriaceae; genus Sulfotelmatobacter. The sequence continues at coordinate 7,360 of DATEJO010000091.1, read as the reverse complement.
CATCAAACGCGGAATGACCGCCAACGTAGGCCTGATCCGCGGCGGGACACGCAGCAACGTGATCGCTGCCGATGCCTGGGCCGAGGTCGATGTTCGTGTCAAAACCGCCGGTGACGGCAAAGATATCGACCAGAAAATGAAGGGCTTGCGCGCACGGGATTCGCGCTGCAAAGTCGAAGTCACTGGACAAATCAACCGCCCTCCGATGGAGCGCACAGAAAAAGGAGTAGCTCTGTATCGCAAGGCGGCGCAAGTAGCACAGTCGCTCGGCTTCAAAGTCGATGAACAATCAACAGGAGGGGGCTCCGACGGGAATTTCACGGCGGCTTTAGGAGTCCCTACTTTAGATGGCCTTGGGGCAGTCGGCGAGGGAGCCCATGCAACGAACGAGTCGATTCTGCTGGACCAGATCGCGCCGCGAACGGCTCTGCTGGCGGGACTGATCGCGTCGCTCTAGCTCTGTCATTCCGAACGCCTGGTTTTGGCGGAGGAATCCCTATGAGCAGCCATGAGCTTGAGGACAAAATCGGCTCCCTTCCGCTCGCAACCTTTTGAACTGGCCAATAATAACGGGATAGCTTGGCAATAGAGATTCCTCACCGCAAAGGCAGCGGCTCAGAATGACAAGAACGGAGCCTCCGGAGTGTGTTCAATCCTCGCATCTTTAACAACGAATCCGGGTTTACTTTGACGCAGGCGGCATAACCGCCTATCATCAGCTATACAGCATTCCTTTGGGGGTAGTTCATGTTTGGCGGCAAATTAGGCATTCCCGAGCTGTTGCTTCTGCTCGGCATTGCTCTCCTGATTTTTGGACCGGGCAAGCTGGCCGACTTCGGCAAAGGGCTCGGCGAAGGTATCAAGAATTTCAAAAGCGCAGTAAAAGACGGCGAGCACAGCACCACGACGGAAGAGAAGAAGAGCTAGTCGTACTCTTTCCCTCCTCACGTTCTTACTGTTGCGCTCCAAGCGCTTCCGGCGCATGCTCGCGGAGCATGCGATAAACCAGCGGCACCGGCAATCCCACTACATTGAAGTAGCAGCCTTCGATGCGCGAGATCCATCGCGACGCGACGCCTTGGATCGCGTACGCTCCTGCCTTGTCCATCGGCTCGGCTGTGGCGACGTATGCATCGATCTCCTCTTTGCTGATCGGCTGCACGAAAACTGTCGTGGTCTCTGCGTCATCTTTCGATTGCCATCTGCCGTCATGCTTCCACATCAGACAAACACCGGTGATGACGTAATGACTGCGTCCGCTCAGCATCTGGAGCATACGCGCGGCGTCATCCGGGTCCCGTGGTTTTCCCAGCGGCTTTCCCGTTTTGAGATCGAGGACAACTTCCGTATCCGCCGCAAGGATCGGGCTCTCGCCACTCGCATGCTGAGCGACCGAGCTCGCCTTCTCGCGCGCCAGCCGGCGCACGCACATTTCCGGCGTCTCTCCTGGGCGATACTCTTCCGGCACATTCGACGGTTGTACCGAAAAGGGAATCAGCGCGTTGCGCAAAAGCTCCTGTCGACGCGGAGAGGCGGAGGCAAGAACAAGCATGAGCTACAGTGTAGCCGTCAGAACCGGCGGCGGTTCTGTTTGATGCATGCTAGCGCAAGATGGCCTTCAGCAGATTTGCTGTCTGCACCTGTTCCGCGCGGGGACCATTGTCTCTCGCGATTCCGGACAAGCGGTCGGAGACGGCAATCACTGCAGCATTCCCGCTCAAATACATGCGCCCTGAAGGATCATCGACCCGCCATCCATTCTTATAGCGAACCAGATGAAAACGGACAGCCTGGGTTGACGATTTGCCGTCCGCAGCATCGGCGGTAAGATGGCCGGCTGCTCGAATCTTTGCATCGACAGTTCCTGAGCTTGCCTGCAGATGCAGCCGCTCGATTTTGAGCGACTCGACGATGACTACGTCGCTCGCTTCCTCCCATCGATCCTGTCGCTCGTCTGAGGGATTACTCCAGAGCTGCAACATCGCCTGCTCAAAAGCCGCTTTTGTTGGCCGTTCCCGATTCAGGAAAACGACTTCTGTGTACTCCGGTTTTAGAGGCGCCTGCACTGGCTTCGGCGCTGACTTTGGCTCATCCGAATCGAGTTCCAGCGTCGCAGAGGACGAGTCGTCGGCTGCGGCTCTCAATGTATTCGGGCCAGAGCGAACGCGCTCGCCCGCATGCACCAGATAGCGAAAAAAGCGTACCGGGCCGCGCCTGCGCCACGCTGGAGAGTTGTAGGTATCCACTTTCGGCCCAGTGCTCAGAGAGCTGTAGAAGGAATGCTGGCTGGGATCGACGACCAGACCAACGTGCCCGCGCCACACGATCAGATCGCCGGGTTGCGGGGTTCGCACTCTCTCGAAGCTGTCCACACCACGATATAGATCCATCGAAGGCGCGTACGTATAGTGCAATCCCGCAAGATCGTACAGGTCGTGCACCAGATGCGAGCAGTCCTCTTCGGGATCAATCTGGGAAGTGTTCTCCCGTGCATTCTCGATGATCGCGGCTCCTTCGCGCCAGGTAAGGGGGCGCGCATCATTTTCACTGCGGGCAGTCGCACCGTGTTCGGGCGACACCTGCGCGTACAGAGCACTTCCAATCAGCAATATCCAAGTAAGAGAAAAGGACTTCATAGCTACTCTGAATTCAACCCTATTTTTGATGCAGAATCTCGCACGCTGAGCATAACGAAAGTTCCTGCGGCTTTTGACTGAAACCAGGCAGCAGTCGTTACCAAAAGGTAACTATTTCGGGAACAACCAGACTCCACGTTCGAAACAAACCCTGACTCCTTTTTTAGAATTGTCATCCCTCGATGAAACCGACAGCAGATCCCTTCGACCGCAAAACCAGCGCGTAGGAAGAATAAAGATCGAGGCTGCGGTCGAAGGGATGACAAATCAAAAAGCAATCCGTGTAGCGGGTGCCATCGAAGAAATGACGATTCGAAAACATCCTTGCGCATCGAGAGACCGGAATTCTCTCGCCCTCATTTACACTGAACTCCCATTTCATCCAGGAGAGCCGATTGAACTTCCTCAAAGGCGTACCCCTGTTCGCACTGCTGGCGGCGAGTTTCTCCACAGCACAGATCGACACCGCCACTCGTGAACTCTCACGCGACATCTTCAAGCAACTGATCGAGATCAACACGACGGACTCTGTCGGCAACGTAACCACTGCGGCCGACGCCATGGCGCAGCGGCTGCGCGACGCTGGATTTCCCGATTCGGATATTCAGGTGCTTGGCCCAAATGATCGCAAGAAGAACATGGTGGCCCGCATGCACGGCACGGGCAAACATAAACCCGTGCTGTTGATCGGACACCTCGACGTCGTCGAAGCCAAGCGCAGCGACTGGACCACCGATCCGTTTCAGTTCATCGAAAAAGACGGCTACTTCTACGGACGCGGCACGCAGGACATGAAAGGCGCAGACGCCGTTCTCGTCACGACCATGATTCGCTTCAAAAAAGAAGGCTATCGTCCCGATCGCGACATCATCCTCGCGCTCACCGCCGATGAAGAAGGCGGAAGCTCCAACGGGGTGGAGTGGCTGGTGAAAAACCATCGCGAGCTGATCGACGCCGAGTTCGTCCTGAATCCGGACGGAGGCGGAGTGCAACTCGAAAACGGCAAGCCGCTGATGATGGAGATGGATGCAACGGAGAAGCTCTATTCCGACTATCGCCTCACCGCGACCAATCCCGGCGGACACAGTTCGCTTCCCGTTCCTGACAATGCCATTTACCACATCACGGATGCTCTTTCGCGACTCGAGAAGTTCCCGTTTCCTTTCGAGCTGAACGACGTTACGCGCGCGTACTTCGCTCAGATGTCGAAGATCGAGCGCGGGGAACGGGCGACGGACATGAAAGCCATTCTGTCGAATGCTCCAGACCAGCAGGCGATTGCGCGGCTCTCGAAGGATCCAATCAACAATGCCCTGCTGCACACCACTTGCGTTGCCACTCGCATTGATGGCGGACACGCCAACAATGCGCTGCCGCAGACCGCTCACGCGAACGTGAACTGCCGGATTCTTCCCGGTCACGGAATCGACGAAACCCGCGAGACGCTGGTCAAAGTCTTCAACGATCCCAAAGTGACAGTGAACAACGTAGGCAGCAACGGCGAAATCGAAACCGGACCTTCCCAGCGAAAATCGTTTCCACCGCCTCCGCTGCTGCCACAGGTGATGACGCCGCTCGAGCAGGTCACGCAGCAGATGTGGCCCGGGACTCCGGTTGTACCCTCGATGGCGACTGGAGCGTCCGACGCGGTGTACACGATTCCCGCTGGGCTGCCGACCTATGGCGTTTCCGGACTGGCGGTGGAGAACAACGACATTCGCGCGCATGGCAAAGACGAGCGTCTGCCGGTCAAGTCGTTCTACGACGGAGTGGATTTTTACTATCGCTACTTGAAACAGGTCACTTCGGAGGACTACAAATAAGAGTTCCAATTCTGTACTTGGCCAGTGCGGCTGGACTGCATTCTGCGTGCACAACGAATGGCACGCGGCGCGCATCCCACGCAGCGAAGCAGAGAACGACCGGCAACCTCGCTGAGGTGCGGCGCCATGAGCAGTCAGCCGAACATTCGACATCCGCACCAGGACCCGCTCGACGCGAATTTCTACTCGCGGATTCTTAACTCGCTTGACGCCATTATCTGGGAAGCCGACGCCAGGACTTTCCAATTCCGATTTGTAAGTCCACAAGCCGAGCGCATTCTCGGCTTTCCTGCGGAGCAGTGGATCGCGGAGCCTGATTTCTGGCGCAAGCACACGCATCCCGACGACGTGGAGTGGTGTGCCGCCTTCTGCCGCGACTGCACCACGCGCGGCGTCGATCATGTTTTCGAATACCGAATGGTCGGGGCCGACGACCGCGTGGTATGGCTTCGCGATGTTGTCACAGTGGTGAGCGAACCCGGAGAGCATCTGGTGTTGCGCGGGCTGATGCTCGACATCACGGAGCGCAAGCGCGCCGAAGAGAACCTCACTCGGATTAGTACAGCGATCGAGCATTCGAGCGATGGCATCGTGATCGCCGATCCACCGGGGAATTCCCTTTATCACAATCCCGCCTTCATCCAGCTCACCGGCTACGACGCGGAAAGCATCAAGCCCATTGGCGGATTTCCCGCTTTGATCATCGAGCCGGCGATGCAAGAGCAAATCCGCGCAGCCGATCGCGCCGGCTCTTCGTGGCGCGGTGAAGTTCCGCTGCGCACAAAACAGGGACGTACCAAGGTCGTTTGTGTCACTCGCGATGCTATCCGCGATTCTCAGAACCGCGTCCTGGGGGTTGTAAGCGTTTGCGAGGACCAGACCGAGCGTCGCGAGATGGAGCACCAAATCCGTCATGCACAGAAGATGGACGCGGTTGGACGCCTCGCCGGCGGCATCGCTCACGATTTCAACAATTTGCTCAACGTCATCGGCGGCTATGGCGAACTCGCGCTCATGCGTCTCCAGTCTGACCATCCGATCACTCCTTACCTGCAGGGCATACGGCAAGCTGTGGAACGCGGAGGCTCGCTCACGCGCCATCTGCTCGCCTTTAGCCGTCAGCAACTGCTCGAACCGACGGTGCTGAACCTGAATCAGGTGGTCGAAGAGATGTCGGAAATGCTGCGGCGCGTGATTGGCCCGACCATTGAATTCTTCACGTTTTTCGATTCGCGGCTGAAGCTGATCAAAGTGGATCGCGGCGAGCTCGAGCATCTCCTCATGAACCTGGTAGTAAACGCGCGAGATGCGATGCCTAATGGCGGGAGGCTTGAAATCCGCACCGCCAACACAACCATCGACACGCGCAACTCGGTCGCGCTCGCACATCGCGCCCAGCCGGGAGCATACGTAAGCCTCTCTATCCGCGATTCCGGAATGGGAATGGACGCCAATACGCAGCAACGAATCTTTGAGCCGTTCTTCACCACCAAGGAATTCGGCAAAGGCACAGGGCTCGGTCTTTCGATCGTGTATGGAATCGTCCAGCAAAGCGGAGGCTTCATTACCGTGCAAAGCGAGTTGGGCCAGGGCAGCACGTTCGAGGTATATCTGCCACAGGCCGCCGGAATTGCGCATCCGGCCCATCATGACGAGAATGCGGTGGACCGCGAGAAGGCACAGCACGGAACCATCCTCGTGGTGGAAGACGAAGCCGCGCTGCGCGAACTCACGCGCGAGGCCCTTGTCGCCCGCGGCTACGACGTTCTCGAAGCCCCAAATGGGAACGAAGCCCTGGCGGTATGCGAAAGTCATTCCGGGCCCATCGATCTCATGATCACTGACGTGGTCATGCCGAAGATGCGCGGCGACGATCTCGCGCAGCGAGTTAAAGAACTGCATCCGGAAGTGCGCATTCTTTTCACTTCAGGCTATACCGCAACCTCAGTCGCGGAAACGATCGAGGACGCCGCATTTCTGCAGAAGCCCTATCGCTTCCGCGACCTCGCCGAACGCATTCGGGACATTCTGGATCAGTCCAGGCACGAACAGAACCGCCGCCGGTAGGCGGTGGGTCGGAGATGGCCGGATGGCCAGCTCCGAGACTCGTTGAAGCGCGAACTGTCGATTAACGCAGCCGCAAAACACGCGACTGCCCCACCGCGTAGCACCCCAACAATCGCAAAACCGGCGATTGCCGGGGACCCCGCCTACCGGCGGCGGTTCTGTTCGCGACTGCGGAATGCTTTAGTCTGATTACATGGAGATCCGCCTCACTCCGGTCGAAGCTCGCGTTCTCGGCTCGCTGATCGAAAAAGACATCACCACGCCCGACTACTATCCCCTGTCGCTGAACGCGCTGGTGAACGCGTGCAATCAGAAGAACAATCGCGATCCAGTCATGAATCTTGACGAGAACGCAGTACGCGACGCTCTGGCCGGTCTCCAGGATCAACGTCTGGCTGGCCCTGCGCGCGGAGCCGACAGTCGCGTGACCAAGTACGAGCATCGGCTGCAGGAGGTCTTGAATCTCACGCGCGCCGAAACCGCGCTGCTGTGCGTCCTGTTGCTGCGCGGTCCCCAAACTCCCGGCGAGTTGCGTGGACGCACCGAACGCATGTTCCGCTTCGAGCACCTCGACGACGTGGAAGCCACATTGCACCGTCTCATGGCGCGCGATCCACCGCTGGTGACTATGCTGCAGCGTCAGGCGGGAACGAAAGAATCGCGCTACGCGCATCTGCTGTCGGGCCAACCGCAGGAAGCACCAACTACTCCAGTTGGCGTGCTGCCGAGTTCGACCGATAACGATCGCATCGGCAGACTCGAAGCTAAAGTGTCCGAGCTTCGTCGCGAGCTGCATGAGCTTCGCCAGGAGTTCGGAGAGTTCAAGAAACAATT
>DATEJO010000090.1:0-18910 GCA_035277905.1 Candidatus Sulfotelmatobacter sp. | reverse complement strand
AAGAACGACGGGCTTCTCCGCCAGATCGATCAGCTGATAGGTGTAACAACAATGCGTCCCGCCGGAAAATCCCTCAAGAATTAATGCCGGATTCCCCTTGCCGAAAATGTCCTCGCCGGTCCCCTCATAGACCGAAACATCCCGATCCGAGAGCAACGCCGTCTGATGCCCGCCTTTATCGACAAGGTATGCTTGGCATGCTTTCTCGCCATTAACATCGTATGAAGGAATGAGCCGTACCACATAGCTCCCGACGCTCAAAGTCGCCTGTTTCCCTGCCGCGCGGCAGCTCAGTAAATGCACTTTCTCCCACTTGGGACGCGGCCACTCCGCCTGACCGCACAGAGGTACGGCGCAAAGCGCGACAAATCCCAGCAAACGCAGAGTACGCATGATCGTGTGGAAGACGCGCCCGCGAATCGAGCGCCAATAAAGATATGCCGCCTCTTATTTCAGCGCCTTTTCGATTGCCGATTCAGCCAGCGGAGCCATGATCTTGAATCCAGCCGCATTCGGATGCAGCCCGTCATCGGCCAGATCCTTCTTCATCATGCCCTTGTCGTCGACCATCGCAGAAAAATAATCGAGGTAAATCAGGTTATTCTTGGCGCAGTAATCTTTCAGCCACTCATTCAGCGCCAGAATCCTCGATTGCGGACGCTGCGCAAAAAAGTCCTTCGCCCGCTCCGTGTAGTTGTGCACTGGCAGAAGCGAAGAATAAATAACCTTGATCCCATGCACCTTCGCCAATTCGGCGAACGACGCGAAGTTCGCCTCGATATCCTCGTTGCGCATGGGCCCAGTGTTTCCCGCGATGTCGTTGGTCCCCGCAAGAATCACCACGACCTTCGGTTGCAGATTAATCACGTCCTGCCGAAACCGCACCAGCATCTGCGGCGTAGTCTGCCCTCCGATGCCGCGGTTCACATAGGGTTTGCCGGGAAAGGATTCGTCCAGCTTCCATATGTCGGTAATCGAATCGCCGAAAAACACGACGCGGTCCTCACCCGTCTTCGGCGCGCCCAGCGCAGCATTCGCATCGCGATAGCGGGCCAGTTGTCCGAAATCGTCGGTAAACATCGCAATCCGCGACGCCCGGTACTGGTCCAGGCCGGCAAAACCAGTCGTAGGGATAGCTGGAGTTTGAGCCTGCTGGGCAAATGCGGCGAATACTAAAAGAATGACTGAAAGAGATAGCGGAAGAGCAACGATGAAAAGGCGTTTCATAGATCCTCGCGAACCAGCATACTCCCAGCAGGCGATCGCGCGCGCAAACGCCCACTGATTAGAGTATGTGCTCGATTTCTATATTGCCCCACTTGTCGCTTAGATATTCCGCAGCAAGCCGCCGATGGCAATGTTCCGGCGTCGGCTCACTGCAAAGCAGGCAACTTCCGTCCATGACCTCGCGATCGAGCTTATCTTCCACTCGTCGCTCTCTCATCAGAGCCAGAAATCTCGACTCGTATTCTGCCCAGTCGCCCTTCTTCTTTTTGTACTCGTCCAGCATTTCCTGCGTAGGCGCAAGTTCGGCAAGATGCAGGTACGGAATTGAAGCGATTGCTCCGCAGAAGAATTCGAGATCGTCCTTCTTCGAAAATCCCGCGAGCTGCGAAACGTTGTTCAACCGGACATCGATGAGCCGCTTCAGACCCGGACGTTGCAGCTTGCCAAAGAATTCCCGGGCCGATTTCTTCGTGAACCCGATCGTGAAGATCTTCAAACCCGCCGCCTATGCAGACTGCGATTCTTGCTCCGCGGAATACTGGATATCTTCCGCCTGCTTCTCATACGCTATGTCAATCAGTTCATCTTTACTGTGAAACAGATTCTGTTCCTGCATCCCGTGCGCCTCGAGCAGGCGCAGAAGCAGAGCGTCGTGATCCTCCAGGGTGCCGTCCTCCAGAATGTGCAGCACCTTGATTCCGCGATCGTGAAGATGCCGGCTGACCAGGACCGTCCGATGGCAGGCGAGCGGCTCCTTCTCGGCGCAAAGAATTGCCAGTTGAAAACGCCGCATTCCCGTCACCAGGCGAGCGATTCCGCGTTCGAACAACTGAGTCTTTGCCATGAGCGAGTACTGCGCCCGCCCGTCGCGATAGCAACTCGGATCGTCCGACCTCGCGCCGAGCTCTTGTCCGAGAAAAACATATTCCAGTCCAGCATCCTTCAACGCACCCGCCAGCGCTTCACGATTAAACTGAGGATTGTAGCGGCTGTAGGGCTGCGAACGGACGTCCGCAACAGCAGTAATTCCGTGCTGGCGCAACAATCCCAGCAGCCGCTCTACCGTTCCGTTGGAATGCCCGATCGTGTAAATGGCGCTGTTCATGCCGCGGTTTCGATGACGCCTGCAATCAGCTTGTAGCAGGCGTTCTGGCTCTCGAACTTTTCACTGAGGCTAATACAGAGCAGAGGACACCGCAACTCGCGGCTGTATCCATCTGGATTGCGCAGCATTGGCTTCTCGATCACCGGATCGGTGATCGAAAGCGCGTAATCGAATCCGGCCAGCGAAAAGATTCCGCGCACTCTCCGTCTTGCATTCGGTGTTTCCGCCCCTTCGAGAGCGACCCGCATTTCGAGCAATTCGGGTTGAACCAGCACGAGCGAATTCGGCTGCCTCTGAGCAACATCGGCGCGAACGCGGTCATTCATTCCGCCCGAGGTGGATTCTCCGTTCACCCACAGCGGGCCGTGAGGATGATCCAAACCGCCCAGCAGATGCCTCGGCCTCACACGGCCGCGGAACTGCCATCGCACGGTGGTGTCGATCAGATGATTTTCGGTCTGGCACCCCGAAGGGCGCGGCCCGACCAGCGTCACCTGAATAATGTCCAGCAACTGTGGGTCGCGCCACGTCCTCGCGTACCAGCGCTCCGCCGTAAGTTCTCCGCGATCGCGCGCGCTTACCGGACGGCACCACGGGCCTGCACTCTGCCCGTTCCATTCCTTCCCCGCAACGCAGCGTCCCGTCAGCTTTCGTGAATTCGCCAGGCAGACAATGGTTTTGGTGTAAGACATGCCGCACACCAAGCTGAAAATGTACGGACAATTCTAGAAGCGGAAAGACTCAACCTGATCAGAAAAGTTTCGAACGTGCTGAGGCGCGTTCCAAAAGGGGACTTCTGTGAACCCGCCGTGAGTCGGGGTTGCGTCGGGACACCCCTCACATCCCGTCGTAATTCGGCCCGCCCCCGCCCTCCGGTGGCACCCACGTGATGATCTGATACGGATCCTGTATGTCGCACGTCTTGCAGTGCACGCAATTCGATGGATTCAGGCTGATCCGTTTCCCATTCGGCTGGCTCGCATCATCGACCATCTCATACACATTCGCCGGACAAAAATTCTGGCAGGGGCTTCCGTATTCCTTCACGCAGCGCGCATTGCATATGTTCGTATCGTGAATCACCAGATGCGCCGGCTGATCCTCTTCATGCTTGGTCCCGGAGTGATACAGGTCGGTCAACTTGTCGAACGTCAGCTTGCCGTCGCCCTTCGACGGGCCGATCAGGCCTGCCTCTGCACCACCGTCGGCAGGCAGTTGCAAAAGCTTCTCCATCCGCTCGTACCCCGCCACTCCCGGATACCGGTTGTGCAGCCCGCGTCCGCCGGTCACCATCTGCAGCCCGGTGTTGAACATTCCGGCAAACATGCCGTGCTCAAATCCCTGATGCAGGTTGCGAACTTTCCACAGCTCCTCTTTGATCCAGCTGGATTCGACCTTTTTCTGATACTCGCCGAGCGTCGCGGCCGACGAATCATCTTTCTTCAGCGCTTCAAATGCCGTCTCCGCCGCCAGCATGCCGCTCTTGATGGCCAGATGAATTCCCTTCAGCCGCGCCGAATTCACGAACCCGGCCGAATCTCCCACAATCATCCATCCCGGGCCGGCCAGCGGCGGCACCGCCCACCAACCGCCATACGGCATTGTCTTCGCGCCGTAGCGGATCATCTTTCCGCCTTCGAGCAGCTTCTCGACCCATGGATGCCGCTTGAACTGCTGCAGCACACGCTGCGGGTCCAGCCGCGGATCGGCATAGTCGAGCCCGGTCACGAATCCCAGCGAGACGATGTTGTCCTTCGATCCGTAAATCCACGCGCCGCCGTACTCGCGCGTTGTCAGCGGCCAGCCCATCGTATAGATGACTTCGCCCTTCGCGATCCGCCCAGACGGCACCTCCCACAGCTCTTTCACTCCCACGCCATACGTCTGAGGATTGCGATCCTTCATCAGATCGAATTTCTCTACCAGCTGTTTCGTCAGCGATCCGCGCGGGCCTTCCGCGAGAATCACCACCTTCGCCTGCAAGTCGTATCCCGGCTCGAAATTCGATTTCTGATGCCCTTCTTTATCGACGCCCTTGTCATCCGTTCGGACGCCCGTTACACGGTCGCCCTCGTAAAGAAGTTCCGATCCCGCAAATCCGGTGAAGACGGTGATCCCCGTCTCTTCCACCTTGCCGCCCAGCCACTTCACGAGCCGGTTCAGCGAGACGACGTGATTTCCATGGTCGCGCAAAAACGGCGGAGTAATGGGGAATTTGAACTTCGATTTTTCGGTAAGGAAATAGACGCCTTCCTTCGTCACCTCGGCGTCCAGCGGAGCTTCTTTCTCGAATCCCGGCAGCATCTCGCGCATCGCCCGGGGATCGAGTAGCGCCCCGGACAGACAGTGCTGTCCAACCTCGCGCGCCTTCTCGAGAACGTAAATATTCTCTTTGCTGAGCTGCGCGTCCGGATGGGCATTGTTGTGCGCGTCGATCAGTTGCGCAAGACGGAGGGCACAGGCCATCCCGGCAGGCCCTCCGCCGACGATGACCACATCGGCCGGCATTTGCGGGCGTTCGACCCCTTTGATCGGTTTGCGGAAGATTAGCATGTAACACCAACGGTGACTGGATATGATAAAGGAATGGACGGCTTCAGCGAAGGGGATCGGGAACACCGAGCTGCTTACAGATGCGGACGGCGGTGGGATTCTTTACTTCGCGATGTCGGGGAACAGTGCTGGTGCGTTGCGCGTTTGGATTGTAGTACACGCTGTGCTTGGCGCCTTCGCGAAGGAGTACGCAACCGTGTGCTTCCAAATGGCGGATCAATTCGCGGCGCTGCATTCGGCCTCTTCGGCATTCAGCGCCACTTCACTTCCAGTCACGCTGTGATTCGAGCGAAAAGTTCTGTGCCCAAGAAAAATTACCAGCGCCGCGTCTTCAATTGTTTCGGGACGCGCCGTGAGCGAAACGATTCGTTCATCAATCCGTGTTATATTGTCCGGCGTCAACGCTTATTCCTAAGCACTCACTCTATTATCTACCTATCAGGTGTGCATTTTCAAGGCTCACTCTTGCCGCATACCGTCGCGTATCAGTTATCAAACGCATTCGACTCCGCTTTTCCCAAGGGCCTTCTTCCCTCCGAGAAGTGGCGGCGTGGCATTCGTGCGGCTCACGGCACGAGAGAGATCAGAGCACGAGCAACCGCCTGGGCTTTGTTGACTCCCTGATTGGTCAGCCGGTAGCGACTCGCGCGGTTAGATCCAATCTTTATGATTAAACCTTGGCTGGCCAGCTTCTCAAGGCGCCAGTCAACACGACTAACTGCCAAGCCCGACTGCCGTAACCCGTCAATCACTTCACTTCCAGTCACGCTGTCGTTCGAGCGAAAAGTTCTCTGCCCCAGAAGAATTACCAGCGCCGCGTCTTCAATTGTTTCGGGACGCGCCGTGAGCGAAACGATCCGTTCATCAATCCGTGTTATTTTATCCAGCGTCAAAGCTGGTTCTACAGCGTTAATATTGGTTTCTGTTGTATATTGAGCTGGATCAATGGGGGTAATTGAAGCATTATCAAATTGGCGACTCGCAATCAATTCCTTAAACGCTTCAAACTGGGCCTGAACCACGCTTACAGGGCCCTCTGCTTCGAACTCATGCGAGCCAATTCTTATTTTAAGCTTGTAATTATCCATATAGTAATGGCAAGTTGTGCCATATAAGACAATATGCTATAGCATAAAATAAATGTCAAGCATATAATCACCGCCGTATCGTTGAGGCGGCATGGAAACCGCTTAAATCCCAATAGTACGCATGGCGGCCACGATTGTAGGCGCCTGCCTCGCGGCCAAAAATCCTCCGTTGGCTGCATTTGACCTAAGATTGTTGGGCGTCTATGGACGTTGTGCCAATAGCATGCGTTGGTAGCGGAAAGGTTGACACAGATTAGTGAGAGCGCCTTTTCGCGCACGGCGCGTCCCAAAACGATTGAAGACGCGGCGCTGGTAATACTTCCGGGGCAGAAAACTTTTCGCTCGAATGACAGCGTGACCGGAAGCGAAGGGCCCGAGTTGCACCGCTAGGCGACGGAGACGGTGATCTTTTCGCGAGTGATCTTCTTGCCGGAAATTCGCTTCTCGGCTAGGTCGCGGTTTGCTTCCAAAAGGATTTCAACGGCATCTCGGAGATTTTCGCGCGCCTCTTCCAGGGTATCGCCTTCGGAAATGGCCCCCGGCAGTTCCTCAACGTAGGCGACATAGCCGTCGCCTTCACTCTTCGAAACCTGCTCATAGACTGCTGTCAGAACCATTTCCATAGTCTCTATTTTAGAGGGTTACCACTCATATGAGTACCAGAAAATAGGTTACGTGTGGAGATGTACCCAAGCACGCAACCGTCAATTCCCCGTCTTCGCCTTCTTTACTTCCTCGATCAGCGGCGGCACGATGTCGAAGAGATTGCCGATCACGGCGTAATCCGCGATCTCAAAAATCGGCGCCTCGGAGTCTTTATTCACCGCGATAATCGCCCGTGACCCTTTCATGCCCACGATGTGCTGAATCGCACCGCTGATCCCCAACGCCAGATACAGCTTAGGCGCGACCGTCTGCCCCGACGATCCGATCTGCCGGTCCATTGGCAGCCATCCCGAATCGCAGATCGGACGCGACGCCGCCAGATCTCCTCCCAGCGCTTCCGCCAACTGCTTCGCGATCTCGATATTCTTCTGCTCTTTGATGCCGCGCCCGACCGCAACGATAATCTCCGCCTGCGTCAGATCGACGGCCTGCTTCGCTTCTTTGAACACTTCCTGGGGCCTGTTGCGGATCACTCCATCGGCAATGTCGACGTTTACGGTCTCAACAGGAGCCGCGCTCGCGCCCGCCTCCGCCTTGTCGCCGCGGAACGCCCCGCTCTGAAACGTCGCGAACCACGGAGCATCGCTCGCGAACGTCACATCGGCCGCGAACTTCCCTTGAAACATCTGCCGCGTGAACACCAGTTTCCCGTTGTCGTGACGGAATCCAATGCAGTCGCTGATCACCGTCCGCCCCATCGCGGTCGCGAGCTTCGGCACGAAATCGCGCACCTGATACGTATGCGGCATCAGCACCAGCTTCGGCTGCTTCGCCGTGAGGAATTGCTTCAGCCCCGCAGCAAACGCGTCCGGAGTGTATGGCTCAAGCTTCGGAGACTCGACCGCATAGACCTTCGCGACTTTTTTCCCGGCAACCTCCGCCGCAATCGACGCGGTCCCGCTGCCCGCGACGGCTGCCTCAAGCGTCCACCCTGTCGCAGCCGCAATCGCCTGCCCGGCCGTGATGGTCTCCCACGAAACCCGGTTCAACTTCCCTTCCCGCTGTTCGACAACTACCAGAATCGTATCTGCCATAGATCCTCTAATTCCAAAGTTTCAAGGTTCAAAAGTCTCAAAGTTTCAAAGTTCCCGGTAAGTCGTCCACTCGAAACTTGAAACGTTGAAACTTCGAAACTTTTTTCTTACAGCACTCTCAACTCATTCCTCATCTTGTCCACCAGCTTCTTCGCAATCTCCGCCGGCGATCCGTCAATGTGTTCGGTCTTCTTCGTCTTCTGCGGAATGTACAGCTTTTCGATTTTCTGCATGTTCTGCCCAACCGCCGCCTGCACATCGGCAAACGCAACCTTCTTCAGCGGCTTATTCTTCGCCTGCTTGATGCCGATCAGCGTCGCATAGCGCAGCTTGTTGATGCCCGATTGAATCGTCAGCACCGCCGGAGTCGGCATATCGACAAACTGGAAATATCCCGCCTCAAGTTCCCGTTTCACGCGGATCCCGCTTTCCGTCTTCTCAATCTGCATGATGATGGTCGCGTGCGGCCAGCCCAGCAGCTCGGCCAGAATCACGCCCGTCTGCGCGTAGCCATAATCGTCCGACTGCAGTCCGGTAAAGATCAGATCAAACTGCTCATCCTTAATAGCCGCTGCAAACGCCTTCGCCGTGTTGTAAGCATCCAGCCCGACGAACTTATCGTCCTCAAGATGGATCGCCCGGTCCGCGCCCTTCGCCAGCGCCTCGCGTAGCACCTGCTGTGCCCGCGCCGGACCGCTCGTAATCACCACGACCTCGCCCTTATGCTTCTCGCGCTGTCGCAGCGCCTCTTCCAACGCATAAGCATCGGGCTCATTGACCTCATACGAAACATCCTCGCGGATCCACGTCCCGCTCTCGTTCAGCTTCAGCGGCGCATCCTTCTGCGGCACCTGCTTCATGCATACCAGGATTTTCAAGGCGATCTCCTTCCCCACCCGCCCGGAGAACCTCCGGGCAAACATATGAGTATAAATGACCCCCATCGCGCCGTGGAAAATGCGTTGCCTCGACAACGCCTTGTGATTCCAATCACAGACTGCCCCCTCCGCACTCCGTCAGCATGACCCAGATACACCTATGCACAACGACCACTTCACCGCTATGCGGCAGAGCATCATCGACGGCGCACCCGATGTCGCCGGCGAGCTCGCGCACGACGCCATCGCCGCCGGAACCGCGCCACTCGACGCCATCAATAACGGATACGTCCCCGGCATGCACGATGTCGGCGAGCAATTCGCCCGCGGACAAATGTTTCTCCCCGACATGATGGCCTCTGCCGAAGCCATGCGCGCCGCCATGTCCGTGCTCGACCCCGAACTCCGCAAACTCGGCACCGAGCGCCCCATGGCCGGCACCGTCATCCTCGGCACCACCAAGGGCGACATCCATGAAATTGGAAAAATACTCGTCGGCACTCTTCTGACGGCGCACGGATTCCGCGTCCACGATCTCGGAGTCGACATCGCCGGAGAAAAATTCGCCGACAAAGCGCGGGAACTGAATGCCGATATCGTCGGCGTTTCCGCGCTTCTAACCACGACCATGCGCAATCAGAAAAGCGTGATCGAAGCGCTGGAGAAGGCCGGATTGCGCTCGCAGGTGAAAGTTATCGTCGGAGGCGCGCCCGTAACCCGCCGCTGGGCCGAAGAAATCGGAGCCGACGGCTACGCCAAAGACGCGATGAGCGCGGTAGCCCTCGCGCAGGAATTGATGCAAGAGGTTCGTATCAGGGCACAGCTTTAGCAGTGCCGATCGAGGTCAAAAAAATACTGACGCGCCTTAGCGCAAGCGATATGCGACCGAAACTCCAACTCCTTGACACTCCGCTCATCGAACGCATCCTCGACGAAGCCTTCCAACTCATCGAAGACCCCGGAGTCCGCGTCGCGCCCTATGTTGAAGATCTCCTCCGCGGCGCAGGCATCACTGTCAAAGACAAAATCGCCCATATCCCCGAAGCCCTCGCCCGCCGACTTCTCGAACTCGTCCCGCGCGAATTCCACCTTTACAACCGCAGTGGAGAACCCGTCGTTCACTATGGCGGAGACGACGTCCACTTTGATCCCGGCTCCTCTTGCCTGAACATTCTCGATCCACACACACAGCAGCCGCGGCCCGCAATCTCCTCCGATCTCGCCCGTCTCGTGCAGGTCGCCGAAATGCTTCCGCAATTCGCCGCACAATCCACCGCGATGGTCTGCAACGACGTTCCGCAGGAAATCGGCGATTGGTACCGTCTTCTCGTCGTCCTCTGGTATTCGGAAAAGCCTGTCGTCACCGGAGCCTTTTCCGCCTCGAGCCTGCACACGCTGATCGACCTGCTCGCCATCGAGGCCGGAGGCCGAGAGGCCCTTCGTCAACATCCCCGTGCCATCTTCGACGTCTGCCCGTCTCCACCGCTCAACTGGTCCGAATTCGCCTCGCAGAACCTGGTCGATCTCGCGCGTGCCGGAGTCCCGGCTGAAATTGTCAGCATGCCTCTCGCGGGCGCGACCGCTCCTGTCACGCTAGCCGGATCCATCACGCAGCACGCCGCCGAATGCATCAGCGGAATCGTCATCCACCAACTCGCCCAGCCCGGAGCCCCCATCGTATGGGGAGGCGCGCCCGCCATCTTCGACATGCGCACCGGAAGAACTCCCATGGGAGCGATCGAAACCGCCATGCTCGACGTCGGCTGTGCCGAGGTCGGCAAGTACCTCGGCCTCCCGACGCACGCCTATATGGTCGCCGGAGACGGACGCGTCATCGACGCGCAGGTCGAAATGGAAAGCGGCATGTCGTGCGTGCTCGGCGCCCTTGCCGGTATCAATATGATTTCCGGAGCGGGAATGCTCGACTTCCTCGCCTGCCACAGCATTGAAAAGCTTGTGATCGACGCCGAGGCCATTTCCTCCGCTCAGCGTCTAATCGAAGGCATCCAGCCGCGCGGCGAATCGCTCGCCGTTGCGATGTTCGCCCAAACCGGACTCGCTGGAGATTTTCTGAGGCTGAAAGAAACGCGCACCCTGTTCCGCAAAGAGCAGCATTTCCCTTCCTCTATCATCGACCGCGGACTCCCCACGATGGAAGGCGATCCGGGTATCCTCGAGCGCGCCCGCCAAAGAGTAGAAGAATTGCTCTCGAAGTATGAGCGCCATCCGCTGCATCCAGATCGCGAAGAAGAAATGATCGCCTTCGCCCAGCGGGAAGCGAAGTCCTACGGCCTCGAGGGCCTCCCGGAAATCCTCAGCCCGGAATTCGCCCACGAACCCGGATTAATAAAGTAGCGCCGACGTCTCAAAGAGAAAAAGCACTTCTCCCTTCGTGGAACTTCGTGTCCTTTGTGGTTAATTGTGTTATTCGGTCAGCACAGTCGACTGCCCGGAAATGTCAAACCGCTTCCGGCAGCGCATATTCTTGCAGGCCATCATGTCGTCTTTGCGCACCATATACGACCGGAACTTCGCAAACCGAGCCCGATCGCGATCGTCCGCGCGTCCGGACAACTGACGTTTCTTGGTGCGCACAATCCACGTCACTTCATATTCAGCCGATTGATGGCAATGGGGACAATTCAGAGTGGCAGGTTTCTTCTCTTGCTTTTCGTCAAAAAAATCTCGTTCTTCCATACGGCGCGCTCGCGGCAAAACTTCCAGCTATTCTGAATTATTACACACTTATGAATGCGGATTCGTAACCACCACGATTCACACTCAGGTTACACTCTAAACCCGGGGAGACCGCTCCGTCCGCCATGCCGAGGAAGAAGAAAAAGCCGAAACCGTTCCGCGCGGTCACCGCCGTCAAGGAACTCGCCCGCGAGCGCGTCGGCTCTCCTCCCGCAGAAAAGATCGTCATCGAGAAAAAGAAGAAGCCCGAAAAGCACAAACCAACGCTGGGAAAACTGCTCGAGGATCTCTAGAGACTGCCTGCCAATCGGCTGGGCAGGCGTCATCCTGAGCGCAGCCGTTTTTCAGGCGGAGCGAAGGATCTCAATGTCGTGGGAGGAAAAATCATGCTCAGCTCACAAAAGATCGTCGCCTTCGTCCCCACTACCGATGCCGCCCGCGCCCGCTCGTTCTACGTAGACGTTCTCGGCCTGCGCGTGATTTCCGAAGACCCATTCGCCCTCGTCCTCGATGCGAACGGAACCATGCTCCGCGTGACCACCGTCCAGAACTTCAAGCCGCAGCAGTTCACCATTCTCGGATGGGACGTAACCAACATCGAGGACACCGTTTCGCAACTGAATCAGCGTGGAGTCCGCTTCGAAAGCTACGGCATGGCTGGACAGGATGAGCGCGGAATCTGGAAGTCGCCCAGCGGCGCCCGCGTCGCCTGGTTCAAGGACCCCGACGGCAACGTACTAAGCCTCACTCAATTTCCCTAGAGTATTTTGCGATCCCGATGATCGCCACCTGGGCCGACTTGGTTGGTGGGCCCACCAGGATTTGAACCTGGAACCAACAGATTATGAGTCTGCTGCTCTAACCGTTGAGCTATGGGCCCGGTGCTCGACCCATCATAAACCACGGCTCTCGGCGCTTCTTGTCCACTGGTCCCCGCCTGAGAAATATCCCATTTGAAGGTCTGCAAGCTGCGTCCTATGCCCCACGACTGTGGGTCATATGCCCAATATTTGCCCGAAGCCTGCACCATGCGACCCGTTTTCAATGACTTGGCACGATCCATTTTTGGTTTCCGACTTGCCTCTCAATAGTTATCGGGGATCTGCGGAAGGCACATCTATAAGGACGGGGAAGGCAGGGTTGCTGTATGGATGTCTCTGCTCAGGACAAGAACCAGCCAAAATGCTGGCTGTCCCACCACTTCATCAACAAACTCTCCGTGATTATCGGAAGTTGTCAGCTCCTACAGGAACAGGTTGAAGAATCGGACCACCTCAACCCAGAATGCATTCACCGGCTTGGTGTAATCATGGAGATCGCGAAAGAAATGTCCAAAGCTCTCAAGGAGCACGAGTGCGAACTGGAGGCTGCAGTGAAGATGTTAGCTGAACGCAACCATTCCGTCTCAATTGCAGCCGGAAAACATTGAGCGGCCAGGGCTACTCTCATCTCGAGCGCAACGTCACGGTCCGCCAAGCGGAACGTAACGCGGAGTGGAGTCCCTATGTTCAGGGAAGCAAGCGCTCTAAACCTTTGCCGACTTCGCTAGTTTGCCCGCCAGCAGCGACAATTCAGCCAGGGATGGAACCGATTCCGGAGCCGTAGTCTTGGTCTCCGGCAGCACCGCACCCTTGAACGCCTCCACCAGCATTTCGATCGCAAGGTCGGTATTCGGACGAATGAAAATCGTCGCCGCCAGCGTCCCGGCTCGAACCCATGCCTGCCCCGTCTTCGGCATTCCATCGCAACCCGTGATCGGAATCTTCATCCACCGCGCCCGGTCCGCCTCGGCAATCTCGCTGAATGCCTTCCGCGCGCCCATAGCCATGCTGTCATCTTGCGCGCCGACCAAGTCGATGTGGCTCTCCTGTGAAGTGCGCAGCCGCAACCACGAACTCACAGACTTGTGCGCGCTCTCCTCGGTCCAGTTGGCACGCATTGATTTCACCTGGATATTCGCCGGCTTGGTTCGCATCATCCCCGCCGTGCGCTCTTTCGCCGCCGAACTGTTCGCCGGGCCCTCGATATACAACAACTTGCCGCCATTCGGCAGCAGGGCCGCGAATTGCTGCCCCTGGATTTTTCCCACCTCTTGATGGTCGGACGTAATCCCGAATATCGGGACCTTATACAACCGCCGCAATTCGAGGACGTAATCCACCTCGTGATTCAGCACGACCCAGCCGATTCCCGCCGCGGCAGCCGCCCGCGCGACCTGCGGAAACGCTGTCCCGCCCGCCGGCTCAAACAAAATCGCATCCGGCCTCGCCGACGCACTCTGCACGTGTTCCAGCAACTGCTGGCTCTGCGTCACAGCATCATTGCCGGCGTGGATGATCTTGATGTCCACGCCCAGTCGCCGCGCCGCCTTCTCGGCCGCAGCCGCCTGCTCCTGCTGATAATCGTTGTCGTTGTTGGTAAGCGAGACGAGAAAGTTAAGACGTTTCATAAAAGGGCCCTAATGCGCGATGATAGATCGCGCGCCTCTGATCACCAACGTAACTTGGGTAACGGGTGAATTTGTTCACCCATTGTCATCTCGACCGGAGCGATGCATTCCGCGAAGCGGAAGGCATCGCGGAGTGGAGAGACCTTTTGTTCAGCAGTTCGGCAAAGAACGCTGCTATGCCCCGCCAGCCGCTTTCTTAGTCGCGGGCCCTTCGCCGATGAAGGTTTTCAGCCCCTTATCCAGCAGTTCCCGATTGGCGTCCGTCAGATCGACGAAGCGGAAAGGTTGCATCCAGCCTTGCGTAGCCCACATCGGAAACAGCATCTGCGCCTTGCTACGAAGCGTAGTCTCATTGATGTGGAAGATGATCTCCACCACCAGCTTTTCGTCCAGCGGCTTTTCCAGATGAATCACTCCGCCCGTAATCGAAAGCTGATGAATCGCGCCCCGCACCGAACGCTTGTTCGGCAGCCGCAGCAACGCCAGCACCGACCCGCGCAGCTTCACACGGAAAGGGCGCTCCACCTTCTCCGGCTTTTCCGCCTTCTCCGGCTTTTCGACCTTCTCCGGCTTCGGAGGCAACAACCGCGCTGATGATTCGAACTCGTCTTCCATAGGCCTGTCCAGAGTATGGCAGCCTCTGTAACCATCGCGAAGTTACCAAAGCCCAACAAGCCCAATTGTTCTTCGATAAGGACTGCTTTGCACCAAGGCGAACCGCACTGAAAATGAGATCCGGGGGTCAGGGCACGAATTCATTCGCGCAGCGTACAGGCCGATTGCTTCGCTCTTGAACTGTCATCCTGAGCGGAGCGGTTGCTCAAGCGAAGCGCGAGCAACTGCGCAGTCGAAGGATCTCTACCCTCGCGAATACGCTGTGGTTGTGTGATTTTGGCTTGGGATTTTGACTTCAGATTTCAGCGAGACTGCTACTTCTTCCCCGGATGCACTTCGGCCCCATCCGCAAACATGTTGTAAGGCCATGCCTTCTTCTGCACCTTGAGCCTCGTCGCGGTGTCGTTCGGATCACTCTTGGGCTTCGCGCTCACCGGATCGCTCTTCTCCGCCACGTTCCAATCTTCCGGAGGATCCGCAATGCCCCACACATTCCCATGCGTATACAGAGAAGCCCCCACGAGGAAAAACTTCCCATCATTGCCCAGCGGCAGACAGTTGGCCACGCGCCCCGTCACGCTCCCTCCGCCCGGAAGCCCGCTCAGCATGATCGGAGTCTCGATCTCCAGCGCCTCCGAGCTGCGAAACCCGCATCCCTGCGCGCTCACCACCAGCAGCATGCACTTCTCGCCAAACGGACGTCTCCGGTCGAGGCTGATCACGCTCACCGGAATCTCCACGCGCAACCGCGTGCTGCGTCGCACCGCTTTCGGAGTCACGACTTCCATGGCAGTTCTTTTCGGCAGTCCAGCCACATAACTTCAGGCGGACTCCTCCAAAATTATTGTGGCAGATTCAACTCCGCCCAGATGGTGACGAAGGTAACCGCCGAGGAGTTCCATAGAAATATTGACGCCGATCCGCGACATCCTCGTCTGACGTTGCCAGCAGCGTTATTGCCCGCACCACCACGAAGCTTGTTAAAGGAGAAGACAAACGGCGAATGAAACGCAAAACGAATTTTCTATCCCCAGGTCATCTTTCTTTACAGCATTTCCCCGATGGCGCGATCTTTCAAAAACAGATTAGCTTGCAAAGAAGGGGCTGTTGAATCGTGAGTCAGAGCATCTTCCCGGAAAATTTATTAACTCCCGTGTTTTGGGGCGAAATCGCTCCCTGCGAGCACATCGCTCAGTTCTATGAGCACGACCGCGCTTTGCTCGACGCCTTGACTGGATTCATCGGTGACGGGCTTAAGACCGGCGAAAGCACCATCGTCATCGCCACGCCGCAGCACCTTAAAGCTCTCGAACAAGGCTTGTTGAATTCCGGCGTCGACTTGGTCAGCGCCATCGTGCAGCACCGCTATATCGCCCTACTTGCCGACGAAGCTCTTAAGCTTTTCATGGTGGACCACTGGCCCGATGACGACCTCTTCACCACTTTTGTCGGTGATCTGATTGCAAGAGCGAAAGCGAACGGCAAGCGGGTTCGCGCCTTTGGAGAAATGGTTGCTCTTCTATGGGCCCGAGGCGATGTCGCTGCCACCGTCCGCCTCGAATATCTCTGGGAGCAGTTATGTAAGCGGCAGGAGTTCTCTCTGTTCTGCGCATATCCAAAAGCCGGTTTCACCAAGGAATCGTCTCAGTCCCTGCGTGAAATCTGCGAAGCCCACTCCAGAATCGTCTGATCTCCACTTCTCGTAGAGATCTGTCGGCAGTCCATCCCTCTTAGCCCGCGCAGCCATTCGGCCAAAATTGACTTGCAGAACATCCGGACCTACGATTTGGCTTGGATTAGTAGCGCATCCAGCGCGCAGGCGCACCGATTTCATCCGCGCGATCTTGACTTTCTGCGAGGCCCGCAATGTTTGAAACCAATGATACCGACGACGTGATCGAAAAGACCCAGTGGCAGGCGTACGTGCTCGCTTTCGCGGTAGGCTGTTTCGTCACATTTCTCATCTTCTTTTTCTTCGTCCTCCCCACCGCGACCAGGGCTGCGGCCAAATCCGCCGCAAAAGCGGAGCAGCAGAAATTCTCGGCTGAGTTGGCAGCGAACCCGCTCGCGGCTCAACTCACAACCGCGAATGCCGCCCTGCAGGCTGCAACTCAGGAGCGCGACCAATGCAAGGCCCGATTCGATCGCCAGACGATTCTCTACGACAACACCATCCCCATCGATCCCGGCAAACTCTGGATCATCCCCGCCGACGTCGAGCCCATCGCCGTCGGCGACCATCACGTCACCTACACCCACTACGATCCCAAAACCAAACAAGAGACAGCCCACTTCCACCCCTCGCGCGAATAATCTGGCGCAAACGTTCCCAGGCGACTACAAGCCCGTTTCATAAATGTTTTGGGAAGGGACCGGCTTAAGCCGGCCGCCAAGGTGCCGCAACGGAGAGGCCTTCAGCCCCTGAGGACAATTGACGCTCCCTCGCTCGCAAACTCACCTGCTCTAGTTCAGCTCCAAGAACGGCATCACCGATGGCACGCCATTCGAGTTGACAACCACCAGCATGTAGTAACCCGGAGGCGCTTCGCTGCCGTTCGCAGGAGCAGTGGCCGTGATCGTCCCGCTGCCGACCGTGAACGCCAGATCCACGTAGCGTTGGTCGAAATTATCGGCATGAGTCGTAGCCCCCGGCCGAACCAGCGCTACGCGGGTGATGCTCGTGGCGTTCGGCGTCGTGATCTCGAATTTGGAATTGTAGGTGAGAGAAGTCGGAGCAGTTTGGATAACCGGGCGCGGGCCCTTGAACAGATACGGCGGACTGTAGATTTCGTATGTCACCTGCGCAGCCGCGCCATTATCCGAACCCGCGGAAACAACGCGCCCATCCGGCAACAGAACCGCGGTCGAATGGTATGTCCGCTGAATCTTTTGTGACGCCATCACACTCCACAGTCCAGTGGTGGGATCGTACAGCTCTGCTTGAAACACGGGATTCGTGTAACGCCCACCGCCACCGCCGCCACCCACGGCCAGCACGGTTCCGTCCGCCAGCAGCACAAGATTTTCGTTGTAGCGGGCATAGGTCATCGAGCCGGTGTACGACCAGGCCGGAGCAGCGGCAGACATGTCGATCACTTCGACAGTATTCGTGGCCGCTCCGCCGCCATTGGTATTGACGGAAGTCCCACCCGCGACCAGAATTTTTTCCTGCCCCGGCAACAAAACGTGCGGCGCGAAGTAACGGAAACCGAAATTCACGGTCGCGACATAAGTCCATCTATTAGCCGTGGGATCGAATTGATAACTTTTCGCGGCAGGCGATGACAAAAACACTTTCCCGCTGGGCAAAAGGGAAAGGCGCGGGTACACCTGAGCGACCGCGCCGGGCAGGTTGGCCGATCCCGGCAGCGGCGCCCAATTCCCGCTTGTCAGGTTGTACTTCTCCAACGCCAGTTGCACGAATTGACCGGTCTCGTTCGTGCCGGAGAGTTCGAGCAGCGTGCCGTCGGTAAGTTCAATGCTGCTGGGATACCAGCGTGCATCGTTCATGTCGTTTCCCGTCGACCAGGTCGACGAACTGGGGTCAAAGATCATCACATTCTTGGTCCCACACCCGCTGGCGGTATGGGAACATTTCACACCTTCCACGTTTCCACCCGTCACCAGGACTTTGCCGCTCGAAAGAATCGACAGACCGGAACAGAAAATATCCTCCGATACCGGCAAGGCAACGTTGGTCAAATTACCCGTAACCGGATCAAGCACCATCGCCTGCGAGTTCTGGGTATTGGCCGCCGGATAGTAATAGAAAAGCACTTTTCCCGTATTCAACACCGCCGCATTCGCGCCCACCAGGCAAGGATAGGTGCAGAAATTAACCGGCGCCGCCCACTGCCCGACGATCGCCGGCGACGGGGATGAACTCGGCTTGGTTCCTCCAAACACCAAAGCGGGCAGGAAACATGCAAAGCATAAAATCAAAATATTTCGTTTCCAACTCAGGGATTGATTGCCCATGAATTTGCAGAGGCCGGAATCGGCTGATGTCATCAGTGTGTTTCCACTTCTCCAGCAGCGCACAGCCTTCGGACCAACCTCTGGCCGCGCGAAGTCAAGGATGCCCACTAGAGCATGCAGGTCCCAGCATGTCAAGATGAACAATTTTGCGGCTAGGGTGGGTCACGAACACACACGGCTCCGCTACGGAGAAAAATAAAACGTAAGAGGGATACCCCAAGTTCGCGTTGAAGATGAGCAAAACCGTGATTTGTCCCGTGTTATTTCATTTGTACGAGGTCGAAAACGCCTTCACGGTTAGGAATGATAGGGCGAACGGTGTTCTGCCCCGCCTTCTGCCAGACCGTGGGAAGCAGGCGTGCGATGGTGTCACATCCTCCCCATTTGGTCAGACACGCTGCATCCATTCCGAAGGCTTTCTGCCTGGCAATCTCAGGAGCGCTAAGATCAATTTCGACGTAGCCCGTAAAGTAGGTCGAGGTAACCTCATACGGATTCATATTCGGCGGATCGCAAGCCTTGCAGTACTTCACCAGAAGACTCACAATCCCGTACGGCATCGTATAGTAGTAGATGCTGTCTGATTGCATTACACCTTTTGCGTCCCAGAACTGAGTCCG
>DATEJO010000089.1:0-38219 GCA_035277905.1 Candidatus Sulfotelmatobacter sp. | reverse complement strand
GATTTTGACGCAGTAAGACAGCAGTTCTCAGTTCCCGGTTCTCAGTTCTCAGGTGGGAATCGAGAGCTTTGCTGAGAACTGGGAACCGGGAACTGAGAACTGATCTGAATGAGCAAAGAGGACGCGATTGAAGTGATGGCGGTGGTGTTGGAGCCGCTGCCGAATGCGATGTTCCGGGTCGAACTGGAAAACAAGCATCAGGTGCTGGCGCATGTTTCGGGCAAGATGCGCAAGAATTTCATTCGAATTCTCCCGGGAGACAAGGTCGCCGTGGAGCTTTCTCCGTACGACCTGAATCGCGGGCGAATTGTTTATCGTTATAAATAAGATCTTGCCGACGGCTGAGAGCCGACGGCTGAAGGCTGGGTTATGAAGGTTAGGGCATCGGTCAAGAAAATTTGTGACAAGTGCAAGATCATCCACCGCAAAGGCGTGGTGCGGGTGATCTGCGTGAACTCGAAACACAAGCAGCGCCAGGGATAAAGTCAGCAATGAGTTTTGAGCAGTGAGTGAATCGTAAACGGTTTTGCTCATTGCTCATCCCTCACGGCTCACGGCTACTCGGAGGATTTAGAAACTCATGGCACGTATTGCAGGCGTGGATCTTCCCCGCCAGAAGCACATCAACATCGCGTTGACCTACATCTACGGGATTGGTCATCCCCGCGCCGGACGCATCCTCGACGAGGCGAAAGTCGAGCCCATGAAGAAGGTGCAGGACCTCAGCGAAGAAGAGGTCAACCGCATCCGTACGGTCATTGAGGCCGAAGGACTGGTGGAAGGCGATCTGCGCAAGGAAGTTTCGATGAACATCAAGCGTCTCATCGAAATTGGCTCCTATCGCGGCTTCCGCCACCGCCGCAACCTGCCCGTCCGCGGGCAGCGCACGCATACGAATGCCCGGACGCGCAAAGGGCCGCGCAAGGGAACCGTCGCGCAGAAGAAGAAGGCGACAGCAAAGACATAAAGCGGTCGGCGGTTGTTGGCCATTGGTCGTTGGCCAAAACCGAAGATTTGCTAACGACCAGCGACTAGCGACCAAGGACGAGTTTCTATGGCGAAACCAGCAGCAGCGGGCGGCGCAGCAGCCGCGCCGGAGAAAAAAGGCAAGAAGAAGACGTTCAAGAAGAAGGAGCGCAAACACGTTCCGCATGGGATCGCGTATGTGCAGGCGTCCTTCAACAACACGATCGTGACCATCTCCGACATGAACGGAAACGTTCTGTCGTGGAAGAGTTCGGGATCGCTCGGCTTCCGCGGATCGCGCAAGGGTACTCCCTTTGCCGCTCAGCAGGCCGCGTCGAATGCCGCGAACATGGCGCGCGATCATGGAGTGCGCAGCGTCGATGTGCGCGTCAGTGGTCCGGGATCGGGCCGTGAATCGGCTGTTCGCGCTCTTGCTGCCGCAGGAATTGAAGTGCGGTCGATCCGCGACGTCACGCCAATTCCGCACAACGGCTGCCGTCCGCCGAAGAGACGGAGAGTGTAGTTTCAAGTTTCGGGTTTCAGGTTGTCGAGCCAATGCTCGAAGCCATGATGAACACTTGAAACCTGAAACTCGAAGCTGAGAATTCAACCGGGAGGAAGGGAAGCCAGTCCCGTAAACCGGTTATCCAAGGAGAAACATGGCACGTTATACCGATGCAGTCTGCCGTCTATGCCGCCGCGAGGGCATGAAGCTGTTCCTCAAAGGCGCGAAATGCTTCAGCGATAAGTGTCCCATCGAGAAGCGCAATTTTGCCCCTGGACAACATGGGAAGGACCGCAAAGCCAAGATCGTGGGCTACGGTCTCCAACTGCGCGAAAAGCAGAAGGCGAAGCGCATTTACTTCACCCAGGAAGGCCAGTTCCGCAATTACTTCGAGAAGGCGGCGCGTTCCCGCGGAGTAACGGGCGAGAAGCTGCTGCAACAGCTCGAGCGTCGTCTGGACAATGTTGTCTTCCGGCTTGGCTTTGCGCAGTCGCGGCGCCAGGCTCGCCAACTCGTTCGTCACGGACACGTGGCGGTCGACAACCGGAAGGTCAACATTCCTTCTTATGAAGTCAGCGCTGGTGAGGAGATCGCGATCCGCGAAAACAGCAAAAAACTGACTGTTCTCGAGGCCGCGAAGGAATTTTCCAGCCACGGCACGCTGCCGAGCTGGCTCGAAGTTGACCGTGATAACTACAAGGGCCGGGTCTTGAATCTGCCCAAGCGCGAAGATATTCAGCTGCCGGTGAATGAGCAGTTGATCGTAGAGTTGTACAGCAAGTAAATTGAGCAATTGAGCCATCGGGTCATTTAGCGATTGAAAAATCACTCAATCACCCGATCGCGAAATTGCTCGATCGGTCCATACATTTCGAGCCAAATCAGCCTTTCCTGATGTCGACCTGAGTTGGGCCACTCAGCGAGTCAGGATTGAGCCACACGGCCGAAGGAGAAACAAATGCTTTGGAAAGGTTTTCAGAAACCGAAACGTCTTGCAGTTGATCAACAGACCCTCACCGATAAGTACGGCATCTTCTGGGCGCAGCCGTTTGAGCGCGGATTCGGCACGACCGTCGGCAACGCACTGCGGCGCGTGTTGCTGAGCTCGATTGAAGGGGCAGCCGTCACTGCCGTGAAGATGGAAGGCGTGCTCCACGAATTCCAGTCGATCCCTGGCGTGGTCGAGGATGCGACCGACATCATCCTTAACCTGAAGCAGATTCCGTTCAAGCTTGCGGGCGATGCGCCGAAAGCGATTTATTTGCGTGCCGATCAGCCTGGAGTTGTCACGAGCGGCATGATCGAAGCCGATGGCGACGTTGAAGTCCTCGATAAAGATGTTTACATCGCGACTGTCAGCGAAGGCGGCAAGCTCGACATGGAAATGCGGTTGAAGCGAGGTCGCGGATACGTTTCGGCCGACAAGAATTTCGACGAGGACCTCGGCATCGGATTCATTCCGATCGATTCCGTGCACTCTCCCGTGCGCAAGTGTAACTACACGGTCGAAGCGGCGCGCCTCGGCCAGATCACCGACTACGACAAGCTCACCCTCGAAGTGTGGACCAACGGCTCCATTACGCCGGCTGACTCGATTGGCCTGGCGGCAAAGCTGCTGAAGGATCACATGAACATCTTCATCAATTTCGAAGAAGAGATCGAAACTGGCACGTCGGCGAGCGATGACCGCAAGCCCGAGATCCACAACGAGAATCTGAACCGTTCCGTGGAAGAACTCGAGCTTTCGGTGCGCAGTTACAACTGCCTGAAGAATGCGAATATCCAGACGATCGGCGAACTCGTGCAGAAGACCGAGGCCGAAATGTTGAAGACGAAAAACTTCGGCCGCAAGTCGCTGAACGAGATCAAAGAGATTCTGTCTTCGATGGGATTGAGTCTCGGAATGAAGATCGACGAGCACGGAAATGCCGTGCCCGGCCCGACATCGAACGTACCGTTGCCCGCGTCCGCGTACGGACCGGACGACCAGCTGTAGAAATCAGGGATGAGAGGCTAGGGGCTAGGGACTTGCAAGATCCTCTAGCCTCTGAGCCCTAGTCCCTAGCCCCTGAGGGTTCACCCATGCGTCACAAAGTTGCAGGATACAAACTTGGACGGAACACGGCGCACAGGCGCTCGTTGCTCCGCAATCTGGTCACTTCGGTGATCATAGAAGAGCGCGTCGAAACCAGCGTACCGAAGGCGAAGGCAGCGCGTCCGATCGTCGAGAAGATGATTACGCTGGGCAAACGCGGCGATCTCGCCGCTCGCCGTTTGGCCGCTTCCTACCTCATGACCGACGAAGCCGTCGTGAAATTGTTCGACACAGTGGGTCCGCGGTTCGGCGATCGTGAAGGCGGATACACGCGCATCATCCGCACGCACTGGAACAAAGGTGACGGCGCAGACAAGGCATTCCTGGAGCTGCTCGGAAGCGAGAAGGTTCTCGACGAGAAACGCGAGAAGCGCGCCGAAGCACGGGCCAAGAAAGCCGCTGAAGCCAAGAAGGCGATGGAAGAAGCGGAAGCTCAAGCTGCCCAGGACGGCGGAGTCGAACCCGCCAAGGAAGAAGACAAGAAAGAGTAGGATCGCCCTCCCGGGTTATAGAGGCACGGCCTTGCGCCGTGCCTTTTCTTTTCCAGATAGCTGCTGGCACGCGATACCGCGCAGACGCGCCTCACCCGTACATGTCCTGTCGTGTCTCACGCTGGTAATCTTGCGGCTGCTTTTGACGTCTCCTTAAAATTTGGGTAATGGGTTCGTTCTCCAAGACACAGATCGGGATTGCCGTCGGCACGGCGTTGGTGCTGGTGCTGTCGTTTGTCGGCTACTTTTGGTGGCTTAGCAATCAGGGGCCGGTGCTGTCGCGATCCGAAGACAAGGATCCGCTGACTGGTCTGCCCGTCAGCATCAAGATGAATCCAATGCGTGACCGCTCCACCGAGCACGCCGCCGCTGCCTTTCTGCGGCAGATTCGCGACGGACACTGCGATGCGGTCTTGAACCAGTGGGAGCACGACTACCACAAGAAGTACGCGCGCTTTATCTGCAGCGATGAAGCGAAGCATCCGCTGCTGACGTGGCAGCTAGTGGATTGGCAGGAGTCCTCTCCTTTCATCATTCTGTGTTTCCGTGGCGAGCGACAGAATGGTCCCGGCCAGCCTGGCACGTATCAAGATTATTTCAGCGTTACTACCCAAAAAGAAGGCGGCCAATGGGTGGTCACGAAATACACACCGTTTAGCTGAAGCTCCTGTTGTTCCAGCCTTGATCGACGTCCGCTCGTTCATTCTCCTTTGAACTCTTCGTGATACAAATTCTCTATGCCAGCAAGTTCCTCAGCGAGTGAGCTCTCGGCCGCGCGCAATATTTATTCATTCGGAATTACGTCGTTTTTTAACGACACGGCGACTGAGATGGCGTACTGGGTTCTGCCGGCATTTCTCGTTTCGCTCGGCGCGGGGCCTGCGAAGTTGGGTGTAATCGAAGGGATTGCGGAGAGCGTCGCATCATTCGGCCAGCTCTTCTCCGGATATCTGAGCGATCGGCTTGAACGCCGCAAGCCACTTGTGGTCGCCGGATACTTCGTGGCGAACGCGGTGAAGCCATTGCTCGCATTGGTCACCGCGTGGTGGCACATTCTACTCATTCGTTTCGCCGACCGGGCGTCCAAAGGACTGCGCGCTGCGCCACGCGATGTGATGGTGGCGGAATCGGTCGGAAAGCAGCGGCTTGGCTCCGCATACGGATTGATTCAGTCGCTCGATTCTGCGGGTGCGATTGCCGGGCCGTTGGCCGCGCTGGTGCTTCTGGCTCATTACAGCATTCGAAGCGTGTTTTGGGCGGCCGCCATTCCGGGAGCGCTGGCAGTGCTGGTGGCTTGGGTTGGCATTCGCGAGACAAAGCGCAGATCGTTTGAGCCATCGAAGCCCAAGCCGCTGGCGAAAGCGGTTGTTGCTCCCATGGACTCAGCGAAAGACTTGCCAGCCTCGTTTTACGCCGTTCTGACGGCAGTAACGATTTTTTCGCTCGGAAATTCCAGCGATATGTTTCTGGTGATGCGCGCGCAGAATGTCGGGATCGCCGTCGCTCTCGCGCCGTTGCTCGGACTTGTTTTCAATGTGACTTATACGCTCGGATCGTGGCCGGCGGGATGGTTTAGCGATCGTTACTCACGCCGCTGGATCGCGGCCGCCGGATACATGGTTTTCGCGGCTGTCTACTATGTTTTCGGGCGGGCGCCATCGACGCTCGCGATCTGGATCAGTATGGCGGTCTATGGCGTTTATTACGCTCTCACGCAGCCCGTGCTGAAGGCTCTTGTCGTGGAAACTGTCGGTCAGGAAATTCGAGGGCGTGCCCTGGGGATCTATTTTTTTCTCACGAGCGTTGCTGCCCTCGCCGCCAGCTTGATCGCCGGCGAATTGTGGAAACATCTCGGACCAGCGGTTCCGTTTTATCTTTCGGCAGCACTTGCGGCGGTATCGGCGATAATGCTGTTGTTCACCCCTACTGAAAAGCGGTCCAAAGAATAAGGCACGACCGAAGCCGTGCCTCTCATTTAAGCGTACGGTTGCGACAGCCTAAAGACTTGCGCCGCCACTGTCCGTTTCTGGTTTAGCCGTGCCATTCTTGATCGCCTCGTCGAGAAGAGCCTTCATCTTGATGTTTGCTTCTTTGGCGATTTCCGCCTGCTGCTCGCCAAGTTTTGCTTGTTCGGCGCCGAGTTTCGCTTGCTGCTCTCCAAGCGAGCCCTGTTGCTCGCCGAATTTTGATTGCTGATCGCCAGCCTGAGATTGAAGCTCGCCAATCTTGCTTTGCAGGTCGCCAATTTCGGACTGGAGGTCACCGATCTGATCCATGGTTGCGCTTGGGCCGAGTTTCTGCAGCTTCGCTTTCAGCCGGTCGAGCTCAGCTGACATATCCGGCACGTTGACTCGAACCTGCTCCATTTTTGTGCCCAGAGCTTCCTGCTGCTTGCCGAGTTCCTCCTGTTGTTTTCCCAGAGCTTCCTGTTTCTTCCCGAGGTCTTCCTGCGGAGCCCACAGTTTGCGGGCGCGATCGACAGTGACCTGGTCGCGAATGATGTAAGACTTCTCGTCAGTCTGGAACCAGATGAAGTCCCCGGGAATTTTCTTCTTCAGATTTTCGGCGTGCCTCGCATCTCCCGAACTTCCGGACATGGTCACACCATCGGTTTTTCCTGAGACTATGACGAACCGCAGATCATCATCGTCATAGCCATAGGCATAGGAGTAGCCGCCGTGGGACGAGTTCTCACTCTGGGACGACACCACGGGTACAACGGCGGCCACAGGTGCTGGAGGAAGCACTGCGGGAATTGGAGTGACTCCCGTCATGCCGCCTGCGATCGCTGGCGATGGAGGCAGGGTTTCAGTCGACGACGAGACGGCTGGAGGCACTACTGCCTGCGCTGACGTCTGGGGTGTTTGCTGTCGCACACCGACAGTGTCCGATGTTTTGCCATTCTGACGTATAGGATGAGCCGAGGCCACGAGGTACACGAGCGGCACGGCAACGGCGACGATACTGATTGCGATCGATTTCTTTAGAGTCACAGGAACTGCTCCTCTCCACGCGAGAATTTTTTCGATTCTGTCTTCCGAATGACCTGCTTTTGCCATCGAAACTCCCTGCCATCTGACGCGCCCCGGCGCCGCGTGCATGCTTTCGAAGAACCCCAACAAAGTTCTCGCGTACTCATGCCGATCTGCGCCGAACGATAGCGCTGCTTCATCGCTGGCCTGTTCGGCAAGAGTCTCGAGATGGCGATGAAGCCACCATGCCAACGGGCTGAACCAAAAAATGGCGCGATGCAGAAGGGAGAGCATTTGGGTGCCTGAATCGTGCCGAGCAACGTGCGAAACCTCATGCGCGATCACCGCGTCGAGTTTAGCGGCACTCCATTCGCGCCAGTTCTCCGGGAACAGGATGACAGGACGCAGCGCGCCCATTGTTAGTGGAACGGAGATGAGTCCTGATTGCAAAATCCGGGGGGCAGATCTCAGCCTGGTTCGCTCAGCGTATTGCGCGAGCCGCCGGGAAATTCCAGGATCGGTGATTGCTGCGGCAGACCGGATGAGTCCGGATGCGAATGCGAAACCGAGAACGACGCGAATCAGTAGAAGGAGCGTAGTGGCGAAATAGAGTAATGCCACGATCGCCTTCCAATCCAGGTTCCGGTTAGCGTAGTCCTGCGAATCCGCGTCCTGAGTCGTCGATTTTGGTGTAGATGTTGTTCGCTCTGTCGAGATGTTGTTGGCGGCGTCCTGCCTGGCGATGGGCCGGTACTCAACTCTCCTTAAAGCTACGGACGGACTCATCTGCTCTGCTCGGGGGACAAGAAAGCCTGGAATCGGCACTCCGATGGGCGACAGCATCAGCGCGAGAACAGGCATGGCAAGGGCCGAATACAAAACCACTCTCCAGGCATGTAAGCGCAGGGAAGGGGATTTCACACGGAAGGCATACAGCGCAATTCCCGCCGTGGCAGCGACAGCAAATGAGCGAACGGCAGAGACAGCGAGTTGCAGAATGAAGCTATCGATTGCCGGCGTGCTGACCGTCATAAGCATTCCTCTTCAACGTGCCTTTGCACTAGTCTTCCGCGTCCCGTCACTTTCATTCTCGGAAATTTTGCGGGCGAGACGTTCCAACTGCTTGCGGTCGAGGACGTCGTTGTCGACCATCCCGAGAACCAGTTGCTCGGCCGAACCGCCACAGAATCTGTCGATGATGCTCTTGACGGCGCGTACGGCGACACTCTGGCGTGCGTCGGCGGCACGGTAGATAAATGTGCGTCCCTGGACTTCATGCGTCACAAATCCCTTTTGCTCAAGACGACGCAAGACTGTACGAATCGTAGAGTCCTTCATCGGACGCGTGGGAGTCAGCGCTTCCCGGCAAGCCTCGGCAGTTGCGGGACCGTGCGTCCATATGAAGTCCATCACCGCCTGCTCCACGTTTCCCAAAGTCTTTAGACGTGCCATACGAGTGTTAGTCATTGTAGCGTTACAATATGTAACAGTTACGGCGGACTTTGTCAACTGGGAATATGTTCACCGAAGCAAGGGGGATGTTCGGTTAACGGCGGGCGGAAAGAAATAGCAGAACCTGCGCGGCGATCCCGGCACTAGTATCGAGCACTACATCCTGCCAGCGGCCGGTTCTTGAAGGCAGGAAGGTCTGGTGCCACTCATCGAAGCTGGCCACCACGAGAGTTCCCAAGGTCGCAATGCTTGCCCAGTGAACGGTCCAACTCGGACCTCCTGGTGTCCGCACAGTACTTCTCCAGGCCCGGAAGAGAAGGATGCAGAGCAGGCCGTAGCCGAAAACGTGTCCCGCCTTGCGAATGTAATGGTGCCAAACTTCGAATGAAGGATGGTCCAGCCCGAAAAGAAAATGCAATGCCGGATACAAAAACCTGCTGGTGTTAGCGGAGGAAAGATACGAGGTCGATTCGATCGCGATGACGATCAGCCAGAGAATCGCCGCGATCCAGGCCTTTAGCACTTCGTGCTTGTCGGACCTCAAGCTCTTTCTAACCTGCCAGACAGTTTTGCGGGTCTGCACCTCACAGCGGATCGAGCCGCTTCTGCGGCGCAGAAAAAATGCCGTATATTGCGCGAAAGATCTGCACTACTCAATTGCATAATTCGGCGCCTCGCGAGTGATCATAACGTCGTGCACATGAGACTCGCGCAGGCCCGCGCCACTGATGCGCACAAAGCGCGTCTTCTGAAACAACTCAGGGATGGTCGCGCAGCCGCAATATCCCATGCCGGATTTCAACCCGCCCACCATCTGGTAAATGATCATAGAGACGGAACCCCGGTAAGGCACGCGGCCTTCAATGCCTTCGGGGACAAGCTTCGCGAGGCGATTCGACTCGCCATCGGAGGCCGACACTGATGCGCTGGAATCGCCGTCAGTGCTCTGGAAGTAGCGTTCGCTCGATCCCTGCGCCATCGCGCCGAGCGATCCCATACCGCGGTAGGACTTGAACGAGCGGCCTTGATAAAGAATCAATTCGCCTGGGCTCTCATCGGTTCCGGCAAAAAGCGATCCAATCATTACCGCGCTCGCACCTGCAGCCAAGGCCTTTGTGACATCGCCGGAATACTTGATTCCGCCATCGGCGATGATGGGAACGCCTGAGTCTTTTGTGGCGCGATATGACTCGGCGATCGCCGTGATCTGCGGGACACCCGCGCCGGTTACGACGCGCGTCGTGCAAATCGATCCGGGACCAATGCCAACTTTGATCCCATCTGCGCCAGCACGAGCTAGCTCGCAAGCTCCGTCGAATGTGGCGACGTTGCCCGCAAGCAGTTCGATTTCAGGCAGCTTCGATTTGACCAGCTTCACCGCTTCCAGAACCTTCGACGAGTGCCCGTGCGCGCTGTCGATTGCGAGGACATCGACTTTCGCCTCGGCGAGTTCCTGCGCTCGCTCGAGGAAATCTCCTGTGGCTCCGATAGCGGCTCCAACGCGCAGCCGTCCGTGTGAGTCCTTAGCGGCGTTCGGATATTTCAACTTCTTCTGAATGTCCTTAACTGTGATTAACCCTTTGAGGTTGTACTTATCATCGACGACCAGCAGCTTCTCCACGCGATGCTGGTGAAGAATTTTCTCGGCCTCGTCCAGAGTGGTCCCAACCGGAACGGTGATGAGATTTTTCTTCGTCATCACGTTGTCGATGGGAATATCGAATCGTGTTTCAAAGCGCAGGTCGCGGTTGGTGAGAATGCCGACCAGCTTGCCGTTTTCGGTGATCGGCACGCCCGAAATCTTGTACTTGCGCATGACCTCGAGCGCATCTGAAACCCTATCGGTGGGATGCATCGTCACGGGATCGACAATCATTCCGCTCTCGGACCGTTTTACCTTGTCGACCTCGTTGGCT
Source organism: Candidatus Sulfotelmatobacter sp. (assembly GCA_035277905.1). GTDB lineage: Bacteria > Acidobacteriota > Terriglobia > Terriglobales > Acidobacteriaceae > Sulfotelmatobacter. The sequence continues at coordinate 27,822 of DATEJO010000089.1, read as the reverse complement.
TGTTGGTCGATGGTCAGGTTGCGGTGGACGATGCCGATGCCGCCCTGTTGCGCAAGCGCGATCGCCATGTGGGATTCGGTCACAGTGTCCATGGCCGAGCTCACGATGGGAATGTTCAGACTGATCTTGCGCGTCAGTTGCGTCTGCGTGCTGGCGTTCGCCGGGATCACATCCGAGCGCGCGGGCAGAAGAAGGACGTCATCGAAGGTGAGGGCTTCTGGAACTGGAAAATGAATCATGATGTTCTCGGGATACCGCCCAGATGTCGGATAAATATTCATTCTAGAGATGCCCAAGCGATTGAGGCAAATCCGAAAGGAAACCATCTCAGTTCATCGTCGGCGGCGCGAAAGCCAGCCAGCATACGCCTGGAATAGGCGTCCCATGCGTTCGAACGGCAGTTTGTCTTTTAGGTAATGGCGGCGTATATTAGAAAACTGAGAACTGCTGTGTACCGGCATTTGGCGAAGCACACCAGTGGGCGCAAGCCCACTTTTTAGTTGGAGCCCCGCGGTGTTGCAGCCATCCGCCAGTAAGTTATTGGATTCATGGCGCTTGACGTTGAACGTGTGCGGCAGATCGCGGACCGCGTCGCGGCCTCCAGCGGACTCGAAGTTGTAGAAATCGAGTTTCTTGGGGGAGGGAAAGCCCGCATGCTGCGGGTGTTTCTCGACAAGCCCGCGGCAGGGAATGATCCGCTGGCCGGAGTGACGCATGAAGATTGCGCGACCTTCAGCCGCGAATTCGGCACGATTCTCGATGTAGAAGATCTCGTGCCCGGATCGTACACGCTGGAAGTTTCGTCTCCCGGGTTGGATCGGAAGCTGGTGAAGGCCGCTGATTTCACGCGGTTCACCGGAAGCCGCATGAAGCTGATGACGCGGCAGCCAGTGAATAACAATCGCCATTTCGAGGGGCGCCTGGAGAGTTTTCAGGATGGCCGATTGACGCTGGACTTAAGCGTGGCCAGCCACAAGTCGCGCAAGAAGATGGGCGACGCGGCCGGCAAAAGAGTTGAAATCGAATTCGCCAACGTGGAAAAGGCGAATCTGGTACCTGAAATATAGGTTTCAGCGTTTCAAAGTTGCAAGGTTTTAAAGACCTTGAAACTTTGCAACCTTGAAACTTTGTAGCTTTGATTTTTTATGGCTAGCGAGCTCTACAACACGATCGACGCACTGAGCCGGGAAAAAGGGATTGATCCGCAGATCGTAGTCAGCGCGGTGGAAGACGCCATTGTTATGGCTACGCGCAAGTACTACAAGTCGCAGGAAAATCTCCGCGCCAAGCTCGACAAGGATACCGGGAAAATCAGCGCCTTCGCCGTCAAGACCGTGGTAGAGACTCCGGAGCAGGTGGAAGATCCTAACCTGCAGATCACGGTGGAAGACGCGCGCAAAGTCGATCCCTCCCTTGAGGTTGGCGGAGAGTTGCAGATTCCCAAGCCGACGGAAGGAATTCTTGGCCGCATCGCTGCGCAGCTTGCCAAGCAGGTGATCTTTCAGAAAGTGCGCGAGGCCGAGCGCGACACGGTTTACAACGAGTACATCGGGCGCGTTGGAGAAATCGTGAACGCCACGGTGAAACGCGTCGAAGGTCCAGATGTGATCTTCGATATCGGAAAGGCCGAAGCGCGGATGCCGCGGAAAGAGCAGTCGCGTCTGGAATCGTTCGCCGTCGGTGAGCGCGTACGAGTTGTAATCGCCCGCGTGGAACGCGCCGCAAAGGGGCCTGGAGTTGTTGTGTCCCGCGCAGCGCCGGAACTGGTGCAGCACTTGTTCCAGACGGAAGTTCCTGAAATCTACGACGGAACGGTTGTGATCCGTGCCATCGCACGCGAGGCAGGCGAACGCACCAAGATCGCCGTCATGTCCAAGGACAAGGACGTCGATGCGGTCGGCGCCTGCGTTGGCATGAAAGGAATGCGCGTGCAGTCGATCATCCGCGAACTTCGCGGCGAAAAGATCGACATCATTGAATTCCATGAAGACGCGGTAACGTTCGCCGAAAAAGCGTTGCAGCCGGCGAAGGTCAGCCGCGTCACAGTAGTCGACAGCGCCGAGAAGCATCTGGAAGTTGTGGTCGATGACAGCCAGCTCTCGCTTGCCATCGGCAAGAAAGGCCAGAACGTACGTCTTGCCGCCAAGCTGCTTGGGTGGAAGATCGACATCAAGAGCGAGGAAGAAAAACGGCAGGAAGTCGAGCAGCAGATGGCTGCCATGGCTCCGCAGACGACGACTCCGCTCGAGAACGTTCCGGGGCTGGGTGAAGGCCTGGTCGAGAAGCTGAGTGCCGCCGGTGTGACTACGGTGGAAGCCTTGGCCGACATGACTCCGGAACAGCTCGAAGCGATTGAGGGCATCGGGCCCAAGACTGTGGAAAAAATTAGCCTCGCAGTGAATAATTACTTTGCGAGTCTCGACGCTGCGGCTCAAGAAGGCGCCGAAACTGCCGAAGCGGCTGAAAGCGAATCTGCGACGGAGCAGGTGGAACCAGCCGAGCAAGGGGCGGTAGAAACGGCTGCCACCGAAGAAGCGGAATCCGATCAAAGGCAAGAAAAAGATCGCGAGCAGGAGACGACTTCTGCTCCAGAAACAACCGAATAACTATGGCACGCGCACACACTTTCGATCGTATGCGAGTGCAACAACAAGCTGACTCCGTGAGGGCTGCGATGAAGACCTAACGCGGGGAAAAGAAAGGCCGGATGAGTAAGGTTCGAATCAACGATCTCGCCAGAGAGCTGGAAGTCAAAAGCAAGGCCATCCTTGACGCGCTTCCGCATGTCGGGGTGACTGAAAAGAAGACGCATTCCAGTTCGCTGGAGGAGCATGAAGCAGAAAAAGTGCGAGCCTATATCCGCGGCTCGGCTGAATCGCAGAGTTCCTCTGCGCGCACCCCGCGCCCGCTACGCGGCGAAGAAGAAATCAAAACCAAGATCGATCTGTCGCACATCTCCCGGCCCGGCGATGTGCTGAGAGCGATTACGCAGAAGAAGGAAGCGGCGGCAGCTCCACCGCCGAAACCCGCGGCTCCTCCGGTTGTCGCAAAGCCGGTGGTTGCTCCTCCTGCGCCTCCGAAGCCGGTTGCGCCGCCCGTCGCTCCGCCAACTCCGGCTGCAGCGCCCGTTGCTCCTGCGGCTCCAGTTCGAACGGTGGCTGCGCCGCCTGCCGCAGAAAAACCAGCGGTACCGCCGACTCCCGTAGCACCACCTGTCGCTGCTCCACCCCGGCCTGTTGTTCCTCCGGCTCCGGCGGTCGTGACGCCCGCAACCCCCGCTGCACCTGCGACACCGCCGATCGCAGCATCCGCTCAGCCTGCTGCTCCTGTGGCTCCGCCGCGTCCGGCAGCGCCTACACCTCCGGCCGCGCCGCAGCCGCCTGCGCCGCGCATGATTGTTCCGCAGACGGGACCGCGTCCGGTGTATAAAGCTCCGCCACCGCGTCCAGCGGCTCCAATATCCGGAACGCCGATGGGAACTGCGCGTCCTGCCCCTGGCAGGCCTGTTCCCGGACAGCCAATTTTCCAGCGTCCGCGTCCGCAAGGGCCAGGCGCTCCCGGCGCGCCGCGTCCTCCGCTTCGTCCCGGCGAACGCCGTCCGATGCATCCGACGCGCTCCGCACCAACAGGGCCGCGCCCGATCGGTGTCGGACCCGGGCTTCCGCCTCCAGGACCGGTTCGTCCGGGCAGCCGTCCCGGCGCCCCTGCGCGCAGGCCCGGTCAGCGCTACGTTCCCCGTGGTGTAAAAGAAGGACCGATGAAGGGCTACGTTCCGCCACCGCGAATGGTGGTCTCGAACGAGCCGCTGCCGATCACGCGCAACATCACGATCACGGAAGGGATCAGCGTAAAAGATCTCGCGGAGAAGCTCGACATTCGCGCGAAGGACTTGATTTCTCGTCTTCTAGCGCGCGGGGTGTTCGCGACCATTAATCAGACTCTCGATGCAGAACTCGCCAGCGAAATGGCGCGCTTCTTCGGCGCCGACACGAACGTGATCACGTTCGAAGAACAGGCGGCAAAAGATATCGATGCAGCCGCGGCAGCCGGAGAAGAAGCCGCAACTGAGGCCGTGCCGCGTCCACCCGTGGTCACGATCATGGGCCACGTCGACCACGGCAAGACAACGCTGCTTGACTCGATTCGTGCCACCAACGTGGCCGAAGGAGAAGCGGGAGGCATCACGCAGCACATCGGCGCCTACAAGGTCCGGATCACCGATACAGAATCTCCGGCGTACGGCCGCGAAATCGTATTCCTCGACACACCGGGTCACGAAGCGTTCACGCGTATGCGTTCACGCGGAGCGAAGGCCACCGATATTGTTGTACTCGTTGTAGCTGCCGATGACGGCGTCATGCCCCAGACGATTGAGGCCATCGATCATGCTCATGCGGCTGAAGTTCCGATCATTGTCGCCGTCAACAAAATCGATAAACCTGACGCACTGCCCGATCGCGTGAAGAAACAGTTGGGCGATCGAGGCCTCGTTCCGGAAGAGTGGGGCGGCAAGACGGTATTCGTCGATGTCTCGGCAAAGAAGAAAACCAATCTCAACCTTCTGATGGAAATGATTTGCCTGGTGGCGGATCTGGCGGAACTGAAAGCTACGCCCGAACGCGCAGCCACTGGTGTCGTGCTGGAGGCGAAACTCGATCGCGGCCGCGGGCCTGTTGCCACGGTGCTCGTCCAGAACGGCACGCTCAATGCCAGCGACAATTTTGTGGTTGGCAATGTTTTCGGCAAGGTGCGCGCCATGTTCGACGATCGCGGTGCGGCTCTCGAATCCGCTCCTCCATCGACTCCTGTCGAGATCCTTGGATTGGAAGGCCTCCCGCAGGCCGGCGATCAATTCGTTGTCGTCGCCGATCGCGACAAGGCCCGCGGCATTTCTGAATATCGCGAGCAGAAAGCCCGCGAAGCCGCCCTGGCCAAGAGTTCTCGCGTATCGCTCGAGGGCCTGGCGGAGCAGATCAAGACCGCCGGCACCAAGGAACTGAACATCATCCTAAAGGGCGATGTGCAGGGATCGGTCGAAGTGCTCAGCGATCTTCTCTCGAAGCTCTCGAACGAAAAGGTTCGCCTGAAACTGCTGCGGTCGGGCGTCGGCGCAATCACCGAAACCGATGTGCTGCTGGCGTCGGCGTCAAACGCGATCATCATCGGCTTCAATGTCCGCCCTGAGCGCAAGGCCCAGGAACTCGCGGAGCAGGAAGAAGTCGATATCCGCCTGCACTCGATCATTTACGAACTGCAGGATGAGATCAAGCGCGCCATGACCGGCCTGCTTGAGCCGACGATCAAGGAAACTTACCAGGGCCGTGCCGAGGTTCTCGAGACCTTCCGCATCCCCAAGGTTGGAACGGTTGCCGGATGCCGCGTGCAGGATGGATTCATCAAGCGCGATTCCGAAGTGCGCCTGCTGCGTGACAACGTCGTCGTCTTCAAAGGCAAAGTCGGTTCGCTGCGCCGGTTCAAGGATGACGCGAAGGAAGTCACCAGCGGCATGGAGTGCGGTATCTCGATCGCCAACTATGGCGACATCAAAGCCGGCGACGTTATCGAGGCTTTTGCGACAACGCGCGTCGCGGCCGAAGTAATTGCATAATCGATGGATAGTGATTAGTGGCTGGTTGTTGAAGGTTGTCTCGCACTGGCCACTATCCACTCGCCACTTCATGCCCATCGCGTTTCTCACGCTCGAACTTCACATCGAAGCTGCGCAATCGCTCAAAGATCGACGCCAGGTTGTGCGCAGTTTGAAAGACCGGCTGCGCACGAGCTTCAACGTTTCTGTCGCCGAACTTGATGGGGCGGAGTTGTGGAACCGCGCCACGATCGGCGTCGTCAGCATTTCCCATTCGCGCGACTATCTCGACGGACTGATGAAGAATGTGGAAAGCGCCGCTACACGCATCGCCAACAATAATGGCGCGGAGTTGGCGGATTCCTTTGTCGAATATTTTTGAAGTGTGTCGTCCTGTGATATTGATCCACGCGCCAGTACGGGGCAGCGCTGCTAAGGTCTTGGTAACTCCAGACTTATAACACCCGTGTTGAATCGAGGGCGGAATTAGAACCGCGTCAAGCGGTCAACATTTGCACCTCCATTTCTGATATTCTCAAACGTTTTACCTGGGGTGGACTGTGGAGAAGCGCGGGCTGAAGCACCATCGCGGACGGGTCGGCGAGGCTCTGCGCGAAGAGATTGAAACTTTGGTGGAAGGCGAACTGGCCGATCCGCGCATCGGTCTTGTGAGCGTGACATCGGTTCACGTCGCAGATGACGGTCGCTCTGCTGAAGTCTGGGTCAACGTCGAGGGTGATGACGCCGAGGCGGACCAAAGTCTCGAAGGGTTGGAGGCCGCGCGTGAGTATATCCGCCATGAACTCGTCGAGCGCCTGCGGATCAGACGCGCTCCGGAATTGTATTTCCGCCTCGATCGCGCCGAGCAGGCGAAAGCGCGTGTGGAAGAACTGCTAGACAGGGCAAAGAGACGCTCGAGGCCAGCTAAGGACGCAAGTGGAAAGAAGCCGTAGCGACATGCTCGAAGATGTACTCCGGCAGATCGGACAGCACGAGCGATTCGTGTTGACGTCACACGCTCGTCCGGACGGCGACGCGGTTGGCTCGGCGCTTGCCTGCTGTCAGGTCCTTCGCGCTATGGGTAAACACGCCGACGTAATCATGCATGACGGCGTACCGCGAATCTATCGTTCGCTGCCTTACGCGGATGAAGTCGTACAGTCGAGCAAAGTACTTGGAAACTACGAGGCGGCGATCATTCTCGAGTGCGACAGCATTCATCGCACGCGCCTTGAAGGTCTGGAGAATCGCTTCCTGATCAGCATCGACCATCACGCCAGCGGCCGTCCCTTTGCGCACGTGAATTGGATCGATCCGCATGCTGTCGCGACGGCAGAGATGGTGTTTCGGCTTGCCCGTGAGGCAGGCGTCAAATTTTCTCCTGAAATCGCAACGTGTCTCTATACGGCACTGATGACCGACACTGGTTCTTTCATGTTCCAGGGCACAAACGAAAACACGTTCGCATTAGCTCGGGAGCTGGTGCTCGCGGGCGCTGATCCGGCGCACTGCGCCCGCGGAATCTACTTCGCGCATTCTGCCGCCAAGATTCGTCTACTCGGCGAGGCCCTGCGGAATCTAAATCTTGAAGGCCACGCAGGCTATGTCTGGGTTACGCGCAAGCAGATGGAGCGTTGCGGTGCCGTCGAAGAAGATTGCGAAGGTCTGGTGAATTATGTCCTCTCGATTGCAGGGGTCGAGGTCGCCGCATTCTTTCGCGAGTTGCCGGATGGGCGTTACAGGGTCAGCCTTCGCAGCAAGGGGAAACTCGATGTCGCTCGCGTAGCTGAGAGTTTCGGAGGCGGAGGCCACGAGTGCGCGAGCGGTTGCTCGCTTGATGGCCCATTGGCCGAAGCAGTGAGGCAGGTGATCCTGCAATTGGGACGCGGCCCTTCCATACAATAGAATTCTCGATTCTTGGTTGTTGAATTCATAATTTCCGCTTAAAGATTTCTAAATTCAACAATCAAAAATCAACATTCAAAAATCCTCCCAATGACTGCCCGCACTCGCACCGACCTGTTGCTCCTTGCCGGTTTCTGCGCGTTTCTTTTCTTTTACGGTTTAGGAGCTTTTGGTCTCATCGGTGCGGATGAACCACGCTACGCGCAGGTTGCGCGCGAGATGCTCGACCACCACGATTGGGTGACGCCCATTCTCAGTGGTCAGCCCTGGCTGGAAAAACCGCCGCTCTACTACTGGCAGGCGATGATTGCTTACAGGCTCTTTGGTGTCAGCGATACCGTTGCGCGACTCCCCTCCGCATTCGACGCAACGTTGCTTGTCATTGCTGTCTACGTTTTCTTTTGGAAATTTCGACGCGGAATTGAAATCGATGCCGCGCTAATTACCGCGTCCTGTGCAGGTATCATCGGTTATGCGCGCGCAGCTTCGACCGATATGCCGCTTGCTGCCGCGTTCAGCATCGGCATGCTCACCTGGTGGGCGTGGCGCGAGAGCGGCCACAGGGCTTACCTGGCATTGTTTTACGTGTTCATCGCTCTTGGAATGCTGGCGAAAGGCCCGGTTGCGCCATTCCTGGCAGGACTAATAATCCTCGTGCTGGCATCCGTAACCCGGGATTGGCGCTTGATTCCGAAGACGCTTTGGTTGCCGGGAATCGGAATATTCTGCGCGGTCGCGTTGCCCTGGTACATTCTGGTCCAGTTACGGAACCCGCAGTTTTTCCGCGAGTTCATCCTTCAGCACAATCTCGAGCGCTTTTCGACTAATCTTTATCACCATCCCGAGCCGTTCTGGTATTACATTCCCGTCATCGCGCTGTCTCTCGTACCGTGGATCGTTTTTGTGATTGCTGCCATTGTGCAGTCACTACGCGTGGGTTGGGCGGAAAGGGCATCGAGTTGTGAGGACCGCGAGCTGCAATTCAGGATCTTCGCGTGTTGCTGGCTTGTCGTGCCGGTTGTCTTTTTCTCGTTCTCGCGGTCGAAGCTCCCCGGCTACATCCTTCCTGCGGTTCCAGCCGGCGCCGTACTGCTGACCGCATATTTGTCCAATAAGTTCGAGCAGGAATCGTCGGTTTCCCGATGGATCGTCCTCGGGCACGCACTGGTTGCGTCTGCGCCAGTTGTGCCGGCGATTCTGATCGGATATATCGTCACGCAACATCGGCTGCCACCGGGGAAGCCCACAGTTTATGCGATCGTAATTGCGCTCGCCCTCTGCGTGGCGATTGTATGGACGCTTGCCGGCCGACTGCGCCTGCGGCTGCTTCGATTTGTCACGCTGATTCCGGTTGTTCTAGCGGTCGCAGCGGTATTGAAAATCGGGTCGACCTCGATTGACCAGAAACTTTCTACCCGTCCGCTGGCGGTGGAATTGGCGAGCGTCGAAACGCATAAGTTGCCCGTCGCCGTATTTGGCGCATCTCGGGAAGTAGAGTATGGCCTCGCTTTTTATCGCGATCAGAGGATCTCGCGCTACGAGGCTGGGGAGATTCCCGCTGGCGAGCACCTGCTCGTAGCTCCAACGACGTGGAAGGATAATGTCGCGAAGATCAGTTCGGGCCGGCGCGTGACGTGGCTAGGCCGCTACGCTCCGCAAGGTCTTGATTATTTCTGGATTTCTGCGGCCGGAGCAAAGCCCTAGGCCGACTGTTCATCTCGCGTACGTACAAAGCGGTCATACACCCAAAGTAGGATTGCCGTGGCCACGCCGACGGCGGTTACGGTCCACCAGATCAGTGCCGGTTCGTGCCGGACTTCGCCGAAGACATGGAGCAGGGTCCCTCCGAACCAGCCCCCGATCAGCGATCCGATTCCGATCGGTAAGAACGCAAACCCCATATAGGTCCCCTGCTGACCCGGAGGCGCGAGACGCGAGATGTATTCGTAATAGCGCGGCGACTGCGTGATTTCTCCCAGCGCGAGAACGAACAAAGAGAAAATCGCTCCCCAGACTGTTGGCTGCAGCGCCAGAATGATCCATGCAAGGGAAGTCACCAGCGTCCCGAGGATGACCGCTGCAAATGGGGGGATCTTGCGCGTCAGCAGATTGATTGCGACCGTGAGGCAGATTACGGTCAGTCCGTCCGTCACAAGAATCTTTTCTACGTCCGCCGTCGGACTGATGAAGCCGTGAATGTAACCGGGCAGGCTGATGTATTGCTGCCAGAAAACAATCCAGTATCCGGTGAAGATCACCAGGAACCACATAAACTTACTAATGCCGATCAGGGAAAGTACTAGCAACAACACCCAAATCCACCAAGGGACGTTCCATTCCGGCCGCACCCACAATGCAATCCGCAGAACGAGCGCGACTAACAGCACGGGCAAAACGAGCTTGTAATTTCCGAGAACTGTGCAGAAGTTCCGCGCGACCTGAGCAACGGAAGGCGGAGGCGCATCGCCCGGCTTGCGCGGTTCGCGAAAGAAAATCAAAACCACAAAAAACATCGCGAAAACGCCGACCGCGCCCAAGCGATAAACATTTTCCACTCCCAGATTGCGGTGCGCCCACGACGCATACAGAGGCCCCAGCGCGCCCCCAATGTTGACCATGGTGTAATAAATGGAGTAGCCGATGGAGCGGACTTTCTCATTCGACGCTCGCGCCGTCGTGCCTACGACGGACGGTTTGACGAGCGCAATGCCCAGCGCGGGAAGAATCAGGATGAATCCGACGAATAAGCCGAGAGGCACGGCGTTGCGGACGGGGCCAAGCCACGGTGCCCCGATGGAACCGATGAGGAAATAGGCGACTGCGAGGATCAAATATGCGATCGAAAGAGCGCGCCGAAAGCCAAGACGATCTGCAGCGGCCCCACCAAAGATCGCGAGGAACCAGACCATGCCGCCGAAGATCCCCGTCAGCGTGCCCGTTTGCTCAGTAGAAAAATTCAGCTTCTCTTGCAAATAGAGCGCCAGAGAAGCGAACGCGCCATAGTAGGCGAGGCGTTCAAAAATTTCGGTGATGTTGGCGATCCAGAAGGGCCGCTCGAATCCCGTGAAAACCTCATGGACACGTTCAGAGAAAGTCAAAATGGCTCCTGTGCTGCTTTCGTCGACACTTGCCGCTTTCAGCGTGCTAATCGATCCTGCACGTACTGAGCAGTGACTCCCGCAACGCGAATCACTTTGTTCCGGCTGGTCCGGCCGGACGCAATAGTAACGGAAGATCGCGGCACCTTCAAAATCTTCGCGAAGAATTCGATGCAAGCCTCGTTCGCGCGTCCGTCGGCCGGAGGCGTGGTGAGAGAAACCTTCAACGCTTCGCCCATTTCGCCGGTAATCGCATTCTTCTTTGCTCGCGGATGAACTCTGACTGCGAAGGTTACGCCTGCTGGAGTTTCGTTGACGGATAGCATCTCTTGCGCAACGCCTCTGCTAGGGTTTCGTTCTCTCCCCGAAAATCGCGGTTCCCACTCGCACGCAGGTCGATCCCTCTTCGATTGCAACTTCGAAGTCGTGCGACATGCCCATCGAAAGCACATCCATGCGAATCGATGGCGGTTTCTTCGCCGCAACCGAGTCACGCAATACTCGCAGCTTGCGAAAGAAAGGACGTGCGCCCTCCGAATCCTCCGTATATGGAGGCACAGTCATTAGCCCGCGAAATTCAAGCGCTTCCAAGCGCGGGGCAGCCTGAAGCAGTTGGTCGAATTCCGCCGAGGCAGCCGCAACTCCGCTTTTTGCCTTTTCGCCGCCAACATTGATTTCAATCAGCACGGCCATTTTCTTCCCGGCCGCCAGCGCCGCGGCATTCAGTCTTTCTCCTAATTTGAGCGAATCCACAGAATCGACTGCGCCGAACAATTCGACGGCTTTCGCAGCTTTATTACTCTGGAGATGCCCAATCATGTGCCATTCGGCGTTTGTCATGTCTACGAGGGGAGCGGATTTTCCAGCGAACTCCTGCACGCGATTTTCGCCGAACAGCCGCAGACCGGCTTCGTAAGCTTCGCGAATTTTCGCCGGCGGATGCGTCTTCGTCACTGCCATCAAAGACACCTCATCAAGCGAACGTCCAGCGCGTCGTGCGGCGGAATGAATGCGTTCGTGGATGATGGCAATGTTGCTCGATATCGACATACGATCGCAGAAGACCACAAAGGACACAAAGTAGCACGAAGGAATCCTTTTTCCTTCGTGTTACTCCGTGTCCTTCGTGATTGAAAGCCTTACATGATGGCCGTCGGCGGCGCAGGTTCGTCCGGACTGCCCGCGTTTGCCAGCGGGACTCGAATCATGACGAACACGAGTATCGCCAACGCAGCTAATGCTGCCCAGATCGAAGGCGCCCAATGAACCAGCGTGACGTCCCGGCCGGAACCGACGAGGCCGGCAATCACCAGGCCACACAAGGCTTCTCCGGCAATCAGACCCGAAGCCGTCAGCACGCCAGCATTGTCAACGCGCGCCTTCTGCGCATCATTAAGACCTTGGCGATCGCGGATCTGATCGGTCACCCAACGAATGATGCCGCCGACAAAAATCGCAAACGTCGTGCCCAGTGGCAGGTACATTCCGACGGAGAACAGCATGACGCTCTTTACTTCGATCATGATCATCGCGATCCCAAGCACGATACCGACGACGACCAGCGGCCATGCCATATCGCCGCCAACAATGCCCTTAGAGAGCATCGCCATTAGCCCCGCTTGCGGTGCTGGTAATGCGTTGCTACCGAAGTGATACGCCTTATCGAGGACGGCCAGAGGGACAAATAGTACGAATGACGCCACGACGATGCCGAACAGATCGCCCACCTGCATCTTCGACGGCGTGCCGCCCAGAATGTGGCCGACCTTCAAGTCCTGCAGCATTTCACCGGCCACTGCAGAAGAAACGCAGATCACGGCCGCAACTCCCAGCACCGCGGCCACACCACCGGAACCCGACACTCCCAGTGCAACCATGAGCAACGCGGCAATCAACAGCGTGCATAACGTCAGGCCCGACACGGGATTGTTCGACGAACCGATCAGGCCGACAAGATTGCCCGAAACTGCGGCGAAAAAGAAGCCGATGATCACCATCACTCCGGCTGCGACGAGAGATCCCGAAATGATTTTCGAACTCGAAAGATTTCCCGCGCCGCTGATGAAGTAGTAATACAGCACGATCATGGCGACGAATACCACAGCGACGCCGGCGAAGATCGCTTTTGCCGGAAGGTCGCGGTCGATGCGACTGGTGGCGGCGTGTGCGGCCGCCGATTTCTTCAGATCGGAAACGGCGCGGCTCATGCCGACTCCCAATTGCTTGCGCATCTTGAACAGTGTGTACGTGGCTCCGACCAGCATGCCGCCCACCGCGATGGGGCGGACGATGGAGTAATAAATCGCGCTCGCCAGCAGTTCCCACTCGAGCGGCTTCCCCGGATGTACGGCCTGAATGTAAGGGCCAACCGTAAACGTCAAAAGGGGCACCAGAAGCCCCCACGCCAGCAGTCCACCAGCGAAGTTCAACGCAGCAAGCCGCGGTCCGATGATGTATCCCACGCCGAGATATGCCGGACTGATGTCAGGCGCACTGAATAATGTTGCTCCGCCGGTCACGGTCGTCGCGACATTGGGATTTGTCCCCGTACGAAGCAAGAGTTTCTTGCCGAGGTCGCTGATCTTCATGTGCAGCGTGTTGCTCGCACTGAAAACATTGACCGCGCCCAGCAGATACATGAACCCGCCGAATCCCATATTCGCGAACAGAATCTTCGCCGCCTTTGCGCCTTGCTGTCCGGCCTTGTGAATCTCCGAAGCAGCAACCGACTCGGGATAAGGCAACTCCGGATCTTCCACCATCACGCGCCGCAGCAAGGTCACGAACAGAATGCCTAGCGTGCCGCCGATCAGCATCAGCGCGACGGATTTCCAATATTCCTGCCGGGTAAGGCCGGGCCACAATCCCGCCATCACGAACGCCGGAATCGTAAACACGGCGCCGGCCGCGACTGACTCGCCGATCGATCCGACGGTTCGCGCGATATTTTCTTCGAGCAACGATCCCTTCAAGAGCCGAAGAATCGCCATACCAATGACCGCTGCCGGATATGTCGCGGCAATCGTCATTCCGGCCTTCAACCCCAGGTAGGCATTTGCCGAGCCGAGAATGGCGGTGAGGACCAGGCCGATCAGCAATGCCCGAAACGTGAACTCCCTCATCTCCATCGTTTCGGGGACGTACGGGACGTGCTTCTTTCTTGCGGGAAGCTCTGAGACTGGGCTACTCATAAGTGGATCCTTTTAGGACGTGGGATGGGACCAGATTGCCTGCGTTGCCTTATCGGATAGACATAAACACCAGAACGGCGCAAGGTAGCACGTGGAACAGGCCGATGACAAGTGCGCCAGCCCGGCATAGGACTGCCGGGCAGTTTTACTCAAGGCCTCGCGCCTGTGGTAGAAAGTGAGTCGGAACAAACGGGCGCCTATGTTGCGGCGATCTTCAAGGGTTCATCCACACCTAGGCTGACTTTTTCTCCGATGGAGTCCAGGGCTTGGCTGATGTCTGTTCATCGAGCGCGCGGCTGAGTTCCTGCATTAACTCTGCCATTTTTCGGGGATCGTATTCGCGCGATGCTTCTTCGGCAATCACGCGCCAGGGGCGGGGCGGCTTGCGTCCAGGATCGTCCGTCACGACTGCTTCTCCCGTGAGACTCAAGAATGTATCACCGACGATATGGAGCCAAGAGTAAGCCTTCCGTATTGCACTCGTGTTAATACAACCCTCCACCTGTGCAAATGTTCCGTTCCGTGTGATATAGAATAGAAACTACCTGTTCTTCGCCCCTCGTCAGCGTTCTATTTCTGAGGTGCCAGTCTTATGAGTAGCTCCCCCGACGGACCTTTTGCCCAACCATACCAATGTCACGATTGCGGCAGCGATACCGGTTTCCGGTCGCGCCGCCGTAGCCTGACCGAGCGTTTCATTCTTCCGCTTTTATTGCTGAAGCCGGTACGCTGCGGCGAATGTTTCCGGCGCGATTATCGTTTCATTTTTACGCGAGTGCGAGAAAGGTTCTCCTCGGGAGTTCGTCCGATTCCCGTGAAGAGCACGGCATCGTCCAACCGGAACGTTGCCTAGGTGTGTCGTTCGCCGCTATACTGCTGTTTACGGGCGTCGACACGCGGACGTAACAGGAGGCCGTCTTCAGCAGTAGCGAGGACCGAATCCGGACTAGCCACGGCAGGGTCGCAGTTGCCGGGCATTCTATTGTTTCCACGCGGGTATTGTTTGGCCGGGCTGGTGTGTTGGCCCGTCGCACGGCCGAAAGTCTCTTCTCCGTTCTCTTTCCTTCCGACTGCCGTATCTGCGGTCTTCCGTTACTGAACATTTCGCGCCTGCCTGTTTGCCCTGTTTGTCTGAGCGGCGTTGAGCCGGTATCCGGCAACGTTTGCTCTGTGTGCGGCGAGCGGGTTCTTTCCGCCTATGCGGAAGGCGATAGCGAGGGTTTTCGGGAGTGCCCCGTGTGCCGCCGGATTGAGCGGCCGTTTGAGCGCGCGGTCGCTTACGGAAGCTACGACGGCGGGCTGCGGGAACTGATTCATCTGCTGAAGTATAACGGCGTCAGTCCGGCGGCAAACGTCCTGGGCAGAATGCTAGCCGAGGCGCTGATCCCGCTTCAGGCAGCTTTTGGGCAGGACAAGGTACTCGTGATTCCTGTCCCGCTATTCAAGAGGAAGCGCCGGCAACGCGGATTTAATCAGGCGGAGCTGGTCACACGAGCCGCTCTCAAGGCGAGCGCTCTGCGCGACCGATTTGAATTTGCTCCGAACGTTTTGCTGCGCACGCGCGAGACGCACTCGCAGATCGGTTTGACCAGCCACCAACGGCGCGAAAACCTGCGCGGAGCCTTTGCTGTGGCCTATGCCGCGGAAGTCACTGGCCGCGAAATCCTTCTCGTGGATGATGTCTATACAACAGGGACAACGGTGACCGAGTGCTCCCGCGTATTGCGCCGCGCTGGCACTGCCCGAGTATGGGTGGCGACTGTAGCCCGAACGCAGAAATTGGCATCTAAATACGTTGAACTTGACGGTCTCAAAGCGTCGACGTTTCAGGGTTTCAAGGAGAACAGCCAGTCAGCGGAGAACGTGGAAGCTTTGAAAGGTTGAAACTTTTACACTTTGAGACTTTAAATTCTATGTCTCTACGCATGGAACACGATGCAGGATCCCGGCACGCCGCCGGCCTGTTCACGTCGGCGGCTCCCCACCGCGCCGGCGACGGCCATGCTCTGCTTGCGCCCGTACTTGTCCTGAACGCTTCCTATGAGCCGATTAACGTTTGCGCCGCCCGCCGCGCTCTAGTGCTTGTGCTCAAAGGCGTGGCGATGACCGAAGAAGAGAACGGGCACTTCCTGCATTCCGCGCGAGTCGCGATGCGCCTGCCATCGGTGATCCGCCTGCTCGAGTACCGGCGCATTCCGCATCAGAGCCGCGCTCTCTCGCGGAAAAATATCCTGCTGCGCGACCGCAATACGTGTCAGTACTGCGGAACAGTCTTGTCCTCAAGCGAATTGACGCTCGATCATGTGATTCCGCGCTCTCGCGGAGGCGCATCGACGTGGGAAAATCTTGTCGCCTGCTGCCATCCCTGCAATCGGCGCAAAGGCAACCAGTCTCCCACAGAAGCCGGCATGAAACTAATGCGCGAACCGCGCGCCTTCAATCTCCACACCAGCCGCCACATCATGCGCCTCATGGGCCGCTCTGACGATAAGTGGAGAAAGTATCTGTTCTATTAAAGTTTCAAAGCGCGAAGGTTTGAAGGTTTCAAAGTGGGAATTCGCCTACTCCTTGGGATACGAAATCGATTGATGAGTAGGCACCCGGGCTCTAAACTTTTTGGTGGCGCGTTCCTATCGTGAATTGTTCGTTTGGAAAAAAGCCAGAGTTCTCGCCCTACACGTCTATCAAGTCACAGAGCAATTCCCGCGATCTGAGATCTACGGACTAACCTCGCAGGTCCGCAGGGCTGCGGTCTCGATTGTCTCCAACATCGCAGAAGGGCAAGGCCGGCTTACCTGCGGTGAGTTTCTACATTTCCTGGGCCAAGCCAGGGGTTCGTTGCTCGAACTGGATGCTCAGCTCTTGCTTGCCTCAGACCTGTCGTATCTGCAGTCAGATCGATACCAAGTCTTGTCTCATGAGACTTATCAGGTGCTAGGTCTGCTGAACCTTCTAATCGAATCTCTACGCCGAAGGCGCACTCCGGAAGCTCTCGGCAGTGCGGCCTCCGAGAGTACTTTGAGACGTTGAAACTTTGAAACCTTGAAACTTTGCCCTACTGCGGCTTCTGCGGCTGATCTGGCGGCGGCTGATTCGGCTTCTTCTGTGCGTTTGGAATTTCCTTTCCTTCGTACAGAATCCTGGAGTTCGCGCCGAACCGCTTGTAGTCCTGATACTTCACGATTTCCTTGATGTGAACGTCTTCCAGATTGAAGTGCAGTTCGTCGTCGGCCTTCGTGTAAACCGGGAACCAGTATTGGCCGTCGATCTGTTGCCGCCAGGTGGTGAATTTCGGGAACAGGTTCTGATTGTCGGTTTTCTTTTTTACTTCACTGCACGGCTTGTTGTTGCACAGATCGGGTACTGTCTTGCCGTAGGTCTTGACGATTTGCAGGTCGTGGTCGTCGACCCAGACGCGCCCCTGGAAATATCGCTTCTTGCCTTCGATCTTTTTGGGAGCGATGTCGAACACGTAGCAATGCAACTCGTCTTCCTGCTGCTGCCCCGCGTAGATGATGTTGTATTCGGGAAGCTGGTCGGTGGTCAAAACGAATGGCAGCATGTGCCGTATGTCCTGCATGTCTTCTTCCGACATGTAGATCTTGGTCAGGCTCGACTGCGGCGCAAAGACCACGTTCTCGATGCGGTGGCCCTTGTCGTCGAACATAACGTCGAAGACTTCGCGATACTGGCCGTCCACCGTGTCACCGTCGAGAGTTTCGACTTTCACATCCTGGCGGTAAGTGTACTGATCGCGGGCCTTGGCAAACTCCGTTTCCTTCTCGGCGAAGCGCTTGATGATTTCGTCGGGAGTGATGCCTTTGGGCTGAACGTTTTCGAGAGGGCCTTCCTGGGCAAACGCGGGCAGCGCTGCCAGGCTGCAGACAAGCAGCAGGACGGAAACCAGCAACCGGGGAACCTTCATTGTTCTAGTTTATCGAAAGTTGGAGCGCGATTGGCGGAGACGTAACCTGCGACTGCCCGGTCGAGCCGGATCACTGGCAGGTTGCGTCTCCACAGAAGCAGTCACCGCGGCGACCCCACCCTCCAACCCCTCTCCGCTCAGTGAGGCCGGAGGGAAGGGTGCTGCAGTTCTGCCACTCAATTGGATGCCTCGCATGGGAAGAGGTTGCCGAACCCTCCCCTTTGAATGTAAAGCGGTTGTCATCGCAGCCCGAGCCTTTTCATCAAGCACCGGCGATTCCATACATCCTGGAATGCCGCACAAATCGCGGTCCTCAGGATGACAGGCGAAGTGAAGTAGAAGTCAGGAGGTTCTCCTGCTACACTCATCCGTTTGTTTAAAGTCCGAACGCAGAGACGTTGCTTGCCACGTCTCTTGCCGGCAGCGTTCGAGCCGCCGAGGAGGTCCCATCGTGCGCCGTCTTCTTCTTTCTCTTCTCGCTGTGTTTCTGAGTCTTCCCGTCCTTGCCCAAACCAAGCATCCATTCACGTTTGAAGACATGATGAAGTTGAAGCGCGTCGGCGATCCGCAGGTTTCGCCGGACGGCAAGTGGGTGATCTTCAGCGTGGTCGATGTCGATCTCGCAGCAAACACAAAGACGCCGCATATATGGATCGTGCCGACCGCTGGAGGTCAGGAGCGCGAGATCATCGCCGATCAGGATGCGGACCGTCCGCGCTGGGCGCCGGATGGGAAACGTTTCGCATTTCTGTCGACGAAGGAGGGCGGATCGCAGGTTTGGGTGGCGGAGTTTGATGGTGCGGCAGGAACGCTTACACAAGCGAGCAAGCTGACATCGATCGCGACCGAAGCCAGCGGCGAGTTGTGGTCACCGGATGGGCAGAACGTACTCTTTACCTCCGACGTCTATCCCGAGTGCGATGGCGAGCCGCAAGCAGAAGAAGAGTGCAATGCGAAGAAGTTGAAAGAAGCCGAGCATTCCAAGGTTAAAGCACAGATCTTCACTCATTTGTTATACCGGCATTGGAACGCCTTCAAAGAGGGCAAGCGCAGTCATATCTTTGTTGTCTCGTCTGATCGGTTTAAGCCGCTTGAGGTGCCGCATTACATCCCGCGCGATTTGACGCCCGGCGATTATGACGCTCCAGTCTTCTCCCTCGGTGGGCAGGATGATTATGCTTTCTCTCCCGATGGAAAGGAGATTTGCTACGCGTCGAATCACGACAAGAATCCGGCGGCTTCGACGAACAACGATCTGTGGATCGTTCCCGTCACCGGAGGCGCGGCCAAAAACATCACCGCCGACAATCCGGCGAGCGACACGTCGCCGCTGTATTCGCCCGATGGACGCTACATCGCCTACCGCGCTCAACAGCGGCCCGGATACGAGAGCGACCGCTTCCGCCTCATGCTCTACGACCGCAAGACTGGCGAGAAGAAAAATCTCACGCCGGATTTCGATCAATGGGTGGGGACCTTTGCGTGGTCGCCCGATTCTAAGACGATTTACTTCGCTTCGGAGCACATGCGGCATTCGCTGATCTATGCGGTGGGCCCGATTGACGCGAAGGTGCCGGCATTCCGCAGCTTGGTGTACGGTTACGATGATGACATCGCAGTGACTGCCGGCGGGAAAGAGCTGGTTTTTTCTCGCATGTCGCTCAAGGCTCCCACCGAAATCTACACTGCGGATGCTACAGCGGAAGGATGCCCGGCGCGAACCGGCAATGTGGATCCGGGGCACGAAAGCTGCTCGTTGAGCAAAGATTCGGCGCTTACCCACGTTAACGATCAGCTGCTCTCTCGGATCGACATGACGGATGGCGAGGCGTTCTCGTTCCGTGGAGCGCATGGTGACGAGGTGGAAGGCACGTTGGTGAAGCCGCCGAATTTCGACGCTTCCAGGAAATATCCCGTGAAGCTCCTCATTCACGGCGGGCCGCAAGGGGCCTGGGGAGACGACTGGTCGTATCGCTGGAATCCCGAGCTGTTCGCGTCACCAACTTCCTCGCAACCGTCGGGATACGTGGTCATCATGATCAATTTCCACGGCTCCACTGGATATGGGCAGAAGTTTATCGACGCCATCAACGGTGACTGGGGCGGCGCTCCGTTTGAAGACCTGATGAAGGGTCTCGACTATGCCGAGCAGACGTATCCGTTCATCGACAAGAACCGCGAGTGTGCGCTGGGCGCAAGCTACGGCGGATATATGGCCAACTGGATTCTCGGACACACCGATCGCTTCAAATGCATCGTGACGCACGACGGCATGTTCAACGCGGAATCGGCCTGGGGATCGACCGAAGAACTGTGGTTCAACGACTGGGAGTTCAAAGGCACTCCTTACGACAATCGCGAAAGCTACGTGAAGTGGTCGCCGCACCAGTATGCGACGAACTTCAAGACGCCCACGCTGGTTGTCCACGGTCAGCGCGACTACCGGTTGGATGTGAGCGAAGGCTTCCAGCTTTTCACAACGCTGCAGATGCTCGGCGTGCCGTCGAAGATGCTCTACTTCCCGGACGAAGGCCACTGGGTGCTCAAGCCGCAGAACTCCCAGCTCTGGTACAAGACTGTTAACGATTGGGTTGACCAGTGGATGAAATAGGGCCAGCTTTCGGCTCTCGGCTTCGGGCAGGCAATGTTGATTGTTGATTTTTGATTGTTGAATTCAAACCAGCGGCATTTGACGCGCTGATCTTTATTCAACACTCAACAATTTCTCGCTAGCCTATCGAAAGCCTGTAACTGGCCGTCGCTTGAAGCTCACACCGGTCTGTGGCGGAAGCAGCCAGAGTGGGGCATCGATCGCGGCGGATGTGCCGGCCGTGATTCCTACGTCGACTTCGAGAGGCGGACTGAATCCTCCGCTCGAGGGCGTGATGGTTGCGAGTCCATTGGCGTCTGACGAAGAGTTCGTCTGACTGACCTGCAGGATTACCGGCATCGACGGATTGTCGGGATTGGTCTCGCCATTGCCCGGCACGGGCACGACGCCTCCCGGCCGCAAAACAGTGGTGAGAAAAACGACCGGCGCGCCCACGATTGGGTTAGGGGGAACGGATCCGTCGGTGACGCGCACGGTCATGGGCTGAAAGCCCGAGTTGGAGATCTGTCCGGCACCGGAGACTTGCTGCAATACTTGCTGTGAGAGCGGCACAGGAGTCGCGCGCCAGGTAACGCATGGAGCATTCGCGGGCGCCACACATACACTCATCTGCACCTGCGTAGCAAACTGATTCAGCGTCAACGTAACCGTGGCATAGCCGCTCGAACTCGTTTGCACGCTGGGAGCGCTCAGGCTTCCCGATCCGCTCACGATCGCGAAATTCACCTGCGTGTTGGATTTGGGAGTGCCGTTGCTGAGGACTCGCGCCGTAATCGGCAGACTGACAGAGGATCCCTGCGAAACGAAGACGAAGGGAGATGCGACTCCGATATCGGAAACAGATTCGATTGCGTTCAGCGTTGCAACGACGGTTTTCGGAGCGGGATACGATGCTGGAGCCAGCGCCGCGGTGATGTTCGCAACACCGACTGTCACAGGAGTAAGCCACGTCGTAGCATATCCGCTCTGATCGGAAAGAACGGAGCAGGACGAAGCTCCTCCGCAGGCCGAAAGCTGCACAGAGTTGGTCGCACTCCACGCGACCGTTGCGCCGCCGACCGGTGTGACGCCGTCAGACGCCACAACGCGCACGCTGACCGGATGCGTGGCCAGCGTGCCCACCGGAGTGGACGGATTCAATCCGTAGAGCAGAACGATCGAATCGCTGGCAGCCGCTCCATAGGTGAGCGCGGCGGTCATGGTGGTAGAAGCCCCGCTCACTGGATCACTCACGGTAATATCCTTCGGACCGTCGGCGCTAGCTGGCGCGGCCAGCGTTATCTGTCCTGCGCTGATCGCTAGTTGTGTACCTAGAGTGCTTCCTATGGTCGAAGACAGGCCAGGTCCGAAGCCGGTGCCCAGGACAGTGAATGCGCCTCCACTAACGCTGACGCGGGAGGGGAACAGCGAGTCCGCGTACAGCACGTGGGCGTGATACCGGTAGTCGGGGCGTCCGTCGCCGCGATAGTCGGAAATCCCTATAAGAAAGTTTCCGGACGCGAGAACCTGCGTGTCGAGGCGCGTCATACCAAAGATCAACTGATTAAAAGGAAACGATGTGAACGCGGGCGGCGAGGTGCCCTCCGGATCAGAGGCGGTCCACATGCCGATCACCGGCTGCGATTTCAGTTCGCTAGCTTTGCCGGATTCGTCGAGAGCGGTGACGCCGACGGAAAGAGTGCGGTTGGCCTGTGCGGATAGCTTGAAGTAAGAGATGTCATCGTAGCCAGTGAGAGTTGACTCCCAGTCCCCGCCAGTGGGCAGCGCGGCAGGTGATGTCCAAGAAGAAGTGAAGTGAGGCAGCGGCTGACCCGTGCCGGTCATGAGAATATCTTGTGCGACATCCGCTCCGGTTGTCACAGTGACACTAATTGGTGAAAACGTTCCGGACGGAGAAACTGGCCCGGGAGAGTACGGGCCGACTCCAGGCGACCACTTCGGATCGATTCCTTCGACCGAGAGTTGATACTGCGCGCTGCCTCCGTTGGGAAGCGGCAGTCCGGCGAGATCGAAAAAGCCTTCCACGCTGGAATTATTCGAACCCCAAACAGCGAACGGATCGCCGAGAGCGTCATCGAAGCCGGTGATCGGATTCCCGGCGTTCCCTGTAAACGAGAATCCTGAGACCGAAGACGCGGCGTATTGGCGAGAGGGCGATCCGGTCGAAGGATCGATCCAGCGCGCGACGACGTTGACCCCTTGCATGGGCTGCGTGCGGTTGCCGTGAGCGTCGGTGAACCAGACTGATCCATGGATGCGGGCAGTGGAAGAGGAAAAGACCTGCTTGCCGGTAAAGTTCCCCTGATTCTGCGTCGTTACAGGATAGAGCCGCGAGATGGCAGCGACATCATCAGTCGAGAGCTGATACGGATTCGAATAGCAGCGTGTGATCGGAGCGCAATACGACGAGTCGGTGAAGTGCATCACCGGGAATCCGAGGTAGTCGGCGGGAGTTGGCGCCGGAGAGCCGGTTTGCACATTGACGTTCAACTGCGACCATCCGAGGCCGAGGACGTTGCCGATGACGCGAACCAGACGATACTCGACGTCGGTGAGCTGTGACGACTGCTGCGCGCATTGTCCATTGATGACGATCAGCGCGTGCTGGTAGGTCGCGAGCGACCCGAAATTGTCGTCGCCTCCGAAAACGGCGTTGTAGAAACATTCGCCGGAATCGCCAGCACCGGCACCAAGCAGTGCGTCGGTGACGGAGCCATCGGCGTCGTAGACGACGCCAACGGGTGTCCCGGTCGCGGTCGGCTGAATGTCGGCGGGCATAGAAATCGAGCCATCGGCATTGAGGATCACGTTTGTGCCGTTGACGTCCTCGGCGAGCTGGCCGCCTCTGGCCGCGGTGATCGCAGCTGTCGGAACAGTCGTCCACACCGCGAAAGACGAGGCCACAAAGCTGTTGGCCGACGCGTTTGGGAGAATCGGGCTCAGATCGCCCTGGTCGGTGTAGTAGGTGATGAATCCTTGAGGCCAGGTCAGCGGCTGTCCGGTCGTGGACGGATCGAAATACGTTGGCCCGGCAATTTCTTTGGGGCCACCGGCGCGCGAGGTCAAAGCGCAGGCGAGGACGATGGATGCGGCGACGGCCAGCCTGAGGAGGAATACGCGAGCAGTCAATGCCATGCGATTGTTCATGGTCACCTCTTCTCTGTTATTCCTCCTCACTGGCCCGCCTCACCGCCCAGGCGAAATCGCTGAAACGTAAGCGCGACTTCCCACCCAGGACGGGATCTTTTTGCAAAGCCGAGAGTTGCTGTGGGGAAACTAAGATGCGTCCCCCTGGGTCGATCGGAAAACGGCCGAGGGATCCGGCAACAGAACTTGTAAGTCCGAGCTTGCTTGGAGCGTAGAGAAACAAAAGTATGTGTTCGCCGACGCGGTAACGCTGTCCCGACGACCATAGGCCGATCCATTGCGAGATGGTGAGAGTGTCTCCAGGCGTGGCGCCGCGCAAGGCGTTGTCAACACGGAACGTGACCTTCACCGTCTCGACCGACTGCCCCGGAGTCGCCGGTTGACGTTCGATGCGGATGACGGTACCGGAAAAAATCAGTCCCGCAACTCGAATCATTTCTGGAAAGGCGATTGGGCCAGGGCGATAGACGCGGAATTCCGGAGAGGGCCGAATTGGAGTTGGCTGAATAATCCTCGAATGTTGTTCGACGGGATCGGATGGGGCAGTCGGAGTTAATGGCGACAGGCGAGTGGATTCCTGTCCCTGAGCGGCCGAGTAGATCGGGCCGAGAACAACACACATCGCGAGCAGGCACGCGTAGTTTTTCCCAAACATGGGAAGACCTCAATTCAACGTCTGCTCGGAGGATCAACCGGAAAAACGCGCCAGCTTAATCGCGATGCTGTTTCGAAATCTGTGACGAATGTCACAACGACGTGGGAAATTTGCAGTTGGATTTCATTTTGGGAAGAGTCACAAACGTTCTGTAAACTGAAAGGTTCGACTCAGGGCGACATCTGTATGATCAAATCTGCATTCCTTGCCGAGGCCGTGGTTCGAAGATGAAAGGCGCACAATGACAATTCTCGAATTCACCTTGCTCGTCTGCTCTGGTTCGCTCATCGCGGGACTGGTTGGAGCGTTAACAGGGCTTGGCGGCGGGGTGGTGCTTGTGCCGTTGCTGACGCTGGTCTTCAAAGTCGATATCCGGTATGCGATTGGAGCGTCGCTGGTTTCGGTGATCGCCACATCGTCGGGCGCGGCGGCTGCGTACGTGAAAGAAGGGCTGTCGAACATACGCATCGGAATGTTTCTGGAAATTGCAACCACGCTGGGGGCGCTGGCGGGAGCGCACGTTGCGACCCATGTCTCGACTCACTCGATTGCGATCGTGTTTGGGCTCGTGCTGATGTTCTCTGCTTATTTCTCGCGCAAGCCAAGACCGGTCCATGAGCGATCCGTTCCTCCAGATCCGACAGCGACGCGGTTGCGCCTGAACGGCAGTTTCCCTGATATGGAAGGGGAACGGCACTACAACGTTCAGCACGTGCCGACGGGCTGGGGCCTGATGTTTGGGGCTGGAATCCTGTCCGGCCTATTGGGGATTGGTTCAGGCGCGATGAAAGTCCTCGCCATGGATCAGGCGATGAGGATTCCATTCAAGGTATCGACCAGCACGAGCAACTTCATGATTGGAGTCACGGCGGCCGCCAGCGCCGGAGTCTATCTGAGCCGGGGATACATCGATCCGGGGCTCGCAATGCCGGTGATGCTGGGAGTTCTTGCGGGTTCACTAATCGGCGCGAAACTGCTGATGAGACTGCATACGAAGTGGCTGCGGCTGGGATTCAGTGTCGTAATCCTGGCGCTGGGAATTGAAATGCTCTACAACGGGTTCTCGGGGAGGATTTGATGGAGCACGGGCGGGGATGGGGAGATCAGCGAATCGAAGAAATCGTCGGCAATCTGTTGCGTGCCGGCGTTACGCTGGCAGCTTCAGTAGTATTCATCGGCGCCGTGATTTATCTGATACGGCATGGCGGGGCAGTAGCGGATTATCGAGCTTTTCGGGAAGAGCCGGCTGATCTGCGCGGCGTTTGGGGAATTCTGCGCGATGCAATTGCCTTGCGTGGCCGCGGAGTGATTCAACTGGGCCTGCTGTTGCTCATCGCGACGCCTGTTGCGCGGGTGGCATTCTCGATCTTCGGGTTTGCGAAAGAGCGCGATCATATGTATGTGGCGTTTACGACCGTCGTTCTCGCAGTCCTGCTGTACAGTCTGCTCGGGTCAAGTTAGTCCATTCCCAAGACTCTTCGCGAATTCACCTCGACACCTTTTCAAAAGATGACCATTCCGGAACTCCCGTCGCGTTAAGTTTGCCGATCCCTTCGCCGGAATGGGACAATACCACCTTATGCAAAAAACTCTCACTGCAGTAGCGATCCAACTTATGGCAGCGGGCGCGTTGCTGATCGGGCAAGCGCCGGCACAACAGAGTTCTCCCGCCAGCGGACAGTCGACGAGCGCTGCAAAGACTGGTGCGGCCAAGACCAGCACGGCCAAGAAGGCGACCGGGGCGAAGACGACGACCGCGTACACGCTGAAGACCCAGAAGGAAAAGGGCAGCTATGCGCTGGGCATGAGCGTCGGGTTGGGATTGCATCGGCAGGGCGTCGATGTGGATCCCTCCGTGGTCGCACGTGGATTGCGCGATGCAATGTTGGGCCACAAGACATTACTGACCGAAGATGAAATGAGGGCTGCGCTGCAACAACTGCGCGCCGACGTCAATAAGCAGCAGGAGGCCAAGGCGCACGTGGAGGGAGAGGCCAATCGGAAGCAGGGCGAAGAGTTCCTCGCCGCGAACAAGTCGAAGCCGGGAGTCACCACTTTGCCGGACGGCTTGGAATATAAGGTCCTGAAAGAGGGTACCGGCCCGAAGCCGACCGCGGAAGATACTGTGACTGTGAACTATCGCGGGACACTGATCAATGGCAAGGAATTCGACAGTTCGTACAAGCGCGGCCAGCCGACGACCTTCCCCGTCAATGGCGTAATCAAAGGCTGGACGGAAGCGTTACAACTCATGCCTGTCGGATCGAAGTGGGAGCTGTACATTCCTCCCGATCTCGCTTACGGAGACCGAGGCGCGGGCGCGGATATCGCGCCCGGATCGACGTTGATCTTCGAGGTGGAATTACTCTCGATCGATCAGAAGAAGTAGTAACGAGCCTTTGATTTTTAGGAACGGCCGTCTTCATTGCAGGCGGCCTTTTCGTTTGTCAACGCTGCGGTTTTTTTTACTATGGAAACGGAGAGTCGCCTGGGAACCCGTGTGCCGCTGTGACTCCGTGTCTCAGAGTCTCCGTGATGAAAATTCCCAACTAGGGATTTTGCCGGACGTGCTCCTGCGCCGAGAGATTAGCGCCGGCTAACAGGAGGAGACCTGACAAAAAGGCCCAGAACATCAGGCTGACAGAGAGAGAAAAAGGTCCGTAGACCTCCTGAAAATTGAGCCACGGAAGCGCGAGAATGTAGGCATACTTTAGCGCTTCCGAGAGGAGTCCCATGATGATGGCCGCGGGAAGCACTGCCTGCACGGGAACTTTTCCATTGGGCAACAGCCAATAAATCAGGAAGAAGATCGCAATGCTGGCCGCGATGGCAAACACTTTCATCACAAGAAATCCGACCAGGCGCACGAACCCGGTGCCATAGCCGCGAAACAGGAACTCCATGAATGCGACCGGACCGGCCGTCAGAGCTATGGAGAGCAGGGCCAATACGCCGCAGGCGAAGGCGAGCCCGAAAGAAACCAGCTGATTTCCCAGGTATGAGCGGTTGTGCTCGAAGCGCCACACGCGGTTGAGCGCCACTTCCAGCGGAAGAAACACGCCCGACGAGGTCACCAGCAAAATAATCAGCGAGAAGACCTGCACGCTCTGTCGGGAGTTGACCATCGCGTTGAGATTGCGGATAACGAAATCCTGTCCAGCGGGAAGATAATCGCGCAGCAATTGCAGGACGACTTCATACATAACGCGGGAATGAAACACGCGCCGGATCAGCGTCATCATGAGCACTACGAAAGGGAAGAAGGACAGAATGGAATTCGCCGCCACTGAAAATGCGAATGTGTGAACGTCGGTACGGGTCAGGTACTTGATCGTCGAAAGCATTAGGCCAGGAGGTCGCTTGCGGGCCGGGCGGGCCGGTGGCCGTGGCGCCGTCTGGGTTGTCGCAACAATCGGGATGGGAGGATTGGGC
Source organism: Candidatus Sulfotelmatobacter sp. (assembly GCA_035277905.1). GTDB lineage: Bacteria > Acidobacteriota > Terriglobia > Terriglobales > Acidobacteriaceae > Sulfotelmatobacter. The sequence goes on along the minus strand of DATEJO010000089.1, from coordinate 271 downwards.
ACAGAAGGACAATGCTAACAGAGCGTTTCAAAGTGCTGAAAAACGGAAGTTTCGGCCTCAGTTACCCAACTTATTTCTTAATCCTTGTTAAAGTTATCCGAATATGACCTTTGGTCATATTGCGATTCCGTTCTAATTTCTCTTGCGAAACGTTTTAATACTGCTTATTATCTTCTGCTCAATACCGGGGAATGGTCCGGTGGTGAGACCAGGTAAGAGGTTGACGTTTGTTGGGTGTGGTGGAAACGAGCCAAATTGTCGGACTCCAGAA
>DATEJO010000088.1:0-4902 GCA_035277905.1 Candidatus Sulfotelmatobacter sp. | reverse complement strand
TGATGATGGCTGTGCTTCCGCCTCGCGCCTTGAAGCGGGTGTCAATATATGTGCGGGGCATGATCGTTGTGTATCTGGTCGCGTTGCTCTCGACCAGCTTTGCCATCCCGGAAGTGCTGCGCAAAGCGAGGAATCCCGCGCCTTCTTGGACTTTGTTCCTGCCATCTTGTTGGTTCGCGAGTTGGTGCCAATTGTTGCGCGGGAGGGCAAATCCGGCGATGGTGGAGTTGGCGCGGCTTTGCCTGCCCGGAATTTTCCTGATCGTGCTGATCGCGGTTGCCACCTACGCGATTGGGTATCGGCGACACTTCATGCGGATTGCCGAAATCGCCGAGGGGGAGACCATTGGCGAGGGCCATCGCTCGTGGAATCTCGGTGTTGTGGAACGTTATCTGTTGCCCACTCCATTCCTGAGAGGATGCTTTCGGTTTGCGGGCAAGACGCTGCTGCGGAGCGAATCGCATCGGCTGGTGTTGACCGGAGTTGGCGGGCTTGCGCTGGTGATCGCTTCGCAGGCTCTCATGAATGCGTTTCAGGGAGCTTCTTCGTGGCGGCAGGCGGCTCTGACGCCCGATGCGCTCTCGATTCCGTTTGTTGTGACTTTCTTACTTGTCGTTGGCCTCAGGATCGTGTTCGAGATTCCGGTGGAGATCCGGGCGAACTGGATTTTTCAGCTGATGCTCGATCCGGATGGGCAACAGAGTGAAGGACTCGCGCGACGCTTGATTCTGACGACTGTTCTGCCGTGGGTTCTGGCGATCACGTTTGTTTCGTATCTGCTGGTCGAAGGGGCGGTGATCGCGCTTCTCCACACGATTGTCGTACTGACTTGGACCGTGTTGCTGGCTAATGTTCTGTTAACGCGGTTTCACAAGCTTCCGTTCACCTGCACGCTGCCGGTGTTCAAGCAGCATTCCATTGTGATCGTGATTTCCTTCTGTTTTGGATATTTGCTGTACGCTGTATCGATTCCGGAGTTTGAGTCATCCGCACTGTTGCAGCCGACGAGGCTGCTTAGTCTCGTGCCGATCGCGCTCGTGGCCTGGTACATCCCGCGCTATCTGGGGAAGAACACGATCGAGATCGAGAGGAAGCTGATCTTTGAGGAATCGGCGGCGCGGACCGTGGAAATACTGCGGCTGAGCGAATGATTGTGGGTGAACGAGTGCAGGAGGCTGCGTCTTCTTTCGCCCCTCCGGGGCTGGGGACGTAACTCACTTCCAGTCCCACGGCTTGCGCCGTGGGCTGCATTCTTGCGCCGCTTCGCGGCTACATCTGCTGAGAACCAACACTAGCAGGCCGCGGAAAAACTCCTCTTGATCTGTCTAGCCGCCTAGTATCCCCACTCTTTGAGGATGGGTCTGGCATCGGCCAGTGCCAAGCTTGCCTTGTTAGCCAATCGAGCATCCTCCCCGGAATATGTGATGTTTAGCCTGTTCGTTGGAAAACCAGAAACAGATTCAATCTCGTAGGTGAAGGTGAGCTGCTCATGAAACGTACCGTCCACTGTTTTGTACATTTTGGGACCTTGGAATATCTCCTGATCGCCAATCCACTTGTAGGTTCCGCCCGTTTTCCGAAAGGCGATTGTGCGCGAGGTCTTTGAGTAAATGTGAAGCATTGCGTCATACCGCCCGGTGGGCTTCGATTCCAATCGAACGTCGGCGGCAGCTTTCGGGATCGGGGTGAAGCCGTAGGAAGTACGATCGAAGGAGGCAGCTGCTTTCAGCAAAGGCTGGACTTGAGGGTCATCCATAGAAACCTTCTTTGGTACAACCGAGCAGCCGGTTAATAACAACACGACGATTGTCACTAGCTTCTTCATAGCTCTGAATGCACTCTGGCATAAAATGCCGAGCACGAGACACCACCCCCCATCTTTGCGCACTTCTCCAAAGATGCAAAGATGAACGTCACCGGGAATCAAGAACCTCTCTTGTTCCCACAATCTCAGGTGATAAGGAGATAGTCCGTATTAAGAACTGGCCATGCAAGCCGAGGTTGCGACGTGCTCCAAAGGGCCGATCCTCGGGGCACCAACCGGCAAGCGAGGTTTCCCGATCACAAAATCACTGAATCTCGAGAAAAAGCTAAGTCACGGAGTTCATTTTCCCGCTGCCTGCTAGAAAGCTCCCAGCCACTTCACGGGAAAGCGGGCTGCTATGGCATTGGCGAGGCGCTCGTCGGCGGTGATGAGTTGTAGCTGGGACTCGGCGGCTAATGCGACGTATAAACAGTCGTAAATATTTCTGTCGTATGCAAAAGCGATCTTCAGAGCCTCAGGCATAAGAAGTTGCGATGGAACGGTTTTAAAATCGCGGTCTTTGAACTCAGCGGCGATCATTTCAGCGTCGGTCCTTGACCAACGCAGGCGCTTCACACCTTTCCAAAGTGCGTTTCCGACCTCAGCCCAGAAAATATCAGGCACAAGGAAATCGATCTCACTATCGCGGAAGCGGCGGAAAAGCCGGACGGATTCATCGGTGAGCGGCTCGTTCACCGCAGGTACCGCCCATTTGATCGCGACGCTCGCGTCGAGAACGAGCGTGGTCACCGCTCGCGATCCTCACGGATCATCTCTTCGGTGGAGGGGAATGGTCCGGGAGTCAAGGGCGGCTTCGCCCGGAGTTCGGCGAGCTTGTCGTAGAATTCGCGGCGCTTTTTGAGTTCGGCTGCGGTCGGGACGTTCTCTTCAAGCAGCGTAATTACTTCGGCAGCAATCGACTTCCGGTTCTTGCGGGCTCGCTCACGCAGGGCTTTGTAAAGTGCGTCCGGAACATTCTCGACGTACAGCGTTGCCATAGGGAACTCCTAGGAATATCCTAGCATACCCCTAGGGATTTGATGATCTACTTTCCTTGACACCTCCGCCCTGCGGCCTTTATGCTAAGTCTTGCTCCTTGCGGTACTTACGCCTGATTTGGCGTGCTTCCGCGGGCCCGTGCCGGCGCGATCGCCGCGGAGGTTTCGCCATGTTCCTCGACATCAAAGATTTGGAACTCCGTCCCGTCGAATTCGACGAGGAGTTTCAGCCCGGTGTCATTGACTTGGGGCAGGATGCCCGCCAACGCACTCCGCTGAAGGCCGCGGGACGCGCGGAACTGGTGGAGGAGCATCACGGGAAGAATAAGGTGATCCAGGACATTCGCCTGCGGGGGCGATTGTCGACGGGACTGGAATTGCAGTGTGCGCGATGCCTGGAGCCGATCAAGCAGGATATCAAGCGTGAATTCGAGCTGCTTTACCGCCCGCTGGGAGCCGATGCCGGACGCGATGAGCTTTCCGTGACCGACGCCGAGGCTGAGATCGGCTATTATCAAGGGGACGGACTGCTGCTCGAAGACGTGCTCCGCGAGCAGGTTCTGCTGGCCCTGCCGTTGAAAATTACGTGCCGCGAAGATTGCAAGGGACTGTGTCCGCAGTGCGGTAAGAATTTGAATCAGGAACAGTGCTCCTGCTCCACCGAGGTCGCGGATCCGCGGTGGGATGCGTTGAAGGAAGTACGAGAGAGGCTGGAGCACTGAAGCTTCTAGCTGCTAGCTTCTAGCTCCTAGCTAAGACAAAGCCAGAAAATCCGCGATATTTGCTGATTTGCATTTCGGGGCCTTGGCCCCAGCATAAGGAAATCGAAACATGCCGAATCCAAAACGACGCCACTCCCAGAAGCGCACCTCAACCCGGCGCGCCCACGATGCTCTGAAGGGGCACAGCCTCTCGGAGTGTCCGAACTGCCACGAGAAAAAAATGCCGCACCGCGCCTGTCCCAAGTGCGGGTACTATAAGGGCCGCGAAGTACTCGATGTCGAGGAAGCCAGCTAGCTTCAGAACACACCATGCCTAGCGTCATCGCGCTGGATGCGATGGGTTCGGACCGCGCGCCCAAGCCGGAAGTCGAGGGCGCCATTCACGCCGCCCGCCAATATAACGTGCGCGTGCTGCTGGTCGGACCCGAGCCGGTTGTCAGAGCCGAGTTGAACCGCCATCGCGCGGCGGCGCGGCTGCCCATCGAAATCGTCCACGCCAGCGAGCACATCACCATGGACGACAAAGTGGAGGCGATCCGCGCCAAGCGTGATTCCTCCATGCGGGTCGGACTCCGCATGGTTCGCGAGGGCCGCGCCAGCGGCTTCGTGACGGCGGGTAATACAGGGGCTGCGATGGCGACCGCCAAGATCGTGCTCGGTGCCGTTCCCGGCGTCGACCGTCCGGCTCTAGCCGCGGTGTTCCCTACGGCTCCCGGAAATCCTGCGATGCTTCTAGACGTCGGCGCGAACGTCGACTGCGCGGCCAAGAATCTGGAGCAGTTCGCCGTCATGGGCGATGTTTACTTCCGGGCGATGTTCGGCAAACAGCCCGGAACGAGGGGTCCGCGTGTCGGGCTGCTCTCGATCGGTGAGGAAGAATCCAAGGGCAACGATCTCACTCGCGAAGCCTTTCAGTTGCTGAAGCAACTTCCTCTGAACTTCGTCGGCAATGTCGAAGGACGCGATCTCTACAATGGCCAGGTCGATGTGATCGTCGCCGACGGCTTCGTCGGAAATGTGGCGCTAAAAATCTCCGAGGGCGTCGCCAATCTGGTCCGTACGGCTTTGAAAGAATCGCTGAAGGCGACGATCACGCGGCAGGTGGGGGCCCTTCTCTCGCGCAGCGCATTCACCGATTTCAAGAAGCGCCTCGATCATACCGAGTACGGCGGCGCGCCGCTGCTCGGCGTCAAGGGCGTTTGTATCATCACGCACGGATCGTCGAACGCGAACGCGATGAAGAACGCTGTCCGCGTGGCGGCGGAATTTTCGGAGAGCGGAATCAACCAATCGATCGAAAAGGGGCTGGCCGCGCTTCATCCGGAGCGCGAAGAAGTCACACACTCGAATTAACTATATTCATGACAGAGAACTCCAT
>DATEJO010000087.1:0-30754 GCA_035277905.1 Candidatus Sulfotelmatobacter sp. | reverse complement strand
AGGCGGGAAAAAGCGGCGGCGAATTGCGGATCTTCGGTCGTGGCTGCCTGCAGGCGCTTCTGGGCTTCAAGATTGTTTCCCTGGCGTAGAAGCTGCAGGCCTTCGTTGTAGTCGCGCAAGGCATCGACCGAAGTGGAGGTCGGCTTAAACGATTGCGCCTTCAACTCCTTGACGATGTCAGGAGAGAGCGCGAGATTCTGGCGGATCAGTTCGGCCAGCTTGTCGACGGCTCCGGAAATATCTTTTTGGCTCGCGGCATCGACCTTCACACGCGCGGTGCGATTGTGTTTTCGATCCTGGACCGTGGCATCGATGCGAATCTGGTCGCCGAGGCGCGTGTACTGTCCCCAGACCAGCGTGTCGGCGTTGGTGAATTCCGCAATGCGGCCGAGAGTGGACGAATCGACGGCCGTGCCCGGAGCGATGCGCAGGTCATGCAAGACCTGTTGCACGCGATCGGGAGAAACCGTGCGCAAGTGCGACGACTGGCCCACGTCGGTGCTCAACATGTCAGCGAGGCTGGGGCCGAGCCAGTCCCAGGATTGATCTCCCGAGGCATTTTGAAAGGGCATTACGGCCATCGAAAGCGCGGGTCCTGCTTTTGCGGGAGAAGGCGAGAAAAGCGTGTGGCGGAACCCGTAGCCGAGAAGCGCCAGGACGAGCACGGTCAGAATGCCACCCAGCAGCGGCCAGGGAATGGTTTGTCCCCAGGGCTTCACGTCGGCATGGAAGCCTAATGTTGCGGCGGCGCGCTTGCCTTGCCACGCTTCCATGTCCCGCAGCAGTTCGGTGGCGCTCTGGTAGCGAAGATTGGGATCGCGCTCCAGACATTTGCTGACGATGCCTGTTAGAGCTCCGGGGATCGTGCTGTCGTGATCGGAAACCGGGATGGCACGTTCCTGCGTGCGCTTGATGAGGCTGGCCAGCGCGCTGTCGGCAGTGAATGGCATTTTGCCGGTCAGCAGTTCATAGAGGATCAGGCCGGCCGTGAAGATGTCGGATCGCTGGTCGAGTTCCTTGCCGAGGGCCTGCTCGGGAGACATGTACTCAAGCGTGCCGACGAGGGCGCCGGTTTGCGTCATGCCGTCGCCTTCCATGGTGCGGGCGAGGCCGAAGTCCATGACGAGAATCCGGCCGGTCGTCTCGCGCATGATGTTCTGCGGCTTGAGGTCGCGATGGATCACGCCGACACCATGCGCGGCCTCCAACGCCTGCGCGACCTGGTGCATGACCTCGACGGATTCTTCGGGCGAGAATTTCTTTTTCTCGTGAATCAGGTGCCGAAGGTCTTGTCCTTCGACGAACTCCATGGTGATGAACTTGACGCCCTCGGCGTCGCCGAGGTCGTAAATCCGGATGACGTTCTTGTGCGTGACCTGGCGGGAGAGCAGAAGCTCCTGCTTGAAGCGGGCGAGGATCGCGGGATTTGAGGCCAGCTCCGGGCGGATCAGCTTCAGTGCGACGGGGCGATCCAGTTCGCGGTCGCGGGCTTTATACACCGCTCCCATTCCGCCTTCGCCGAGCAGTTGGAGAATCTCGTAGCGATTGCCGAGGACGTCTCCGGGCTCGAGGACGGGAGCGCTGACTTGAATGCGCGAGGGGCTGCGCGGGGGTGCATTTCTGGGAGCAGGATTGCCGCGAATAATCGCCGGGCCGGCATCCGCTATGGTCGCTTCCGGGTCGAAATGTCCCTCGGAGCTGGAAGGCAAATTCGGAAAATCGATGACGGTGGGGCTGTCGGAGTCCGGAGGCGGGTGCGAGCTGGAGCTATCGCCCTTGACCGGAACGCCCACTCCGGCCTGATCGTCGGCCTTCCTCCGCGTGGAAGGCTCAAAACGTGGATTCCGCTCTTGCATTACAGTGCCCGGGAGGAGACAACGCCCCAACTTGCGAACAGAGCAAAAGTATATACCGCTTTGCGGGGTGGGGGTATCAACGAAATACAGACTTGATGCGGTCTGTATGCGGAAATCTCGCCGTCACAGCCCGCCGAAAAGAATGCAGGGATTTGCACAGGAGCGCACAAAACAGGGGGCGAAAGATTTGTATCTGGGCTTGACTGTTAGTAGTACAATCCTCCGCACTTGCACGCTTAGGAGGCGGCGTGAAAGGCACCCTGGTCACTCTGGCTGTAGTTCTTTTCCTCGGGCTCTTCTGCTTTTCCCAAACCCAACCGGTTCCGGCGAACATACGTCACGCTCAAGAATTGCAGGTGGGCAACGAGCGGGATTTTGCGCGCCCGCCGGTTGATCCGGTCGTATTGAGACAAGAGGCAGATCAGCTCGCTGCACTGGCGGGATCGATTCCGCCGGATGTTCAGAAGGTCAACAAGGGCTTGCTCTCGAAAGATTTGATCCAGAAGCTGAAGAAGATCGAGAAGCTCTCGAAGCATCTGCGCAGTGAACTGGACCGCTGAGGCTGGCGGAGCTCTTCAGACATTTGACGTTGACGGAGTCGTGTGTGCCCTCGACAGTGCGGGCTATGCGTTCGCCGCGCCAGAACATAGGGTCTCTCCACTCCGCTTGGCATTCCCTTCGGGAACGGCAAGCTCCGGTCGAGATGACAATTTTCGAAAACGTTCTTATTCAAGTTGCAAGATGACGATCTCGGGATTCGAGCCGAGACGTAGAGGCGGACCCCAGGTTCCTGCGCCGCTCGATGTGTAGACCTGCAGCGCGCCGATGCGGCTCAAGCCATAAACGAACTTTCCATAGATGCGGCGGGCGATCCATGTCCAGGGGATGAACTGTCCGAGATGCGTGTGGCCGGAAAGCTGAAGCGAGATGCCGGCAGCTTCGGCGACCGCCGGATGGTCGGGTGCGTGCGTGAGCAGAATGCTAGGACGGTTGCGGTCGAGACGCAGTTTGCTCAGCGCGGAGGCGAGGTTCCCAGATTGCGTCGAGGTGCGGTAGGAGATACCCGCGATTTGTAATCCGCCGACTTCAAGCTTTTCATCGTTCAAAACGCGGACACCGGCGGCCGCGATTGCGTTGAGATACTTCGTGTCGTCCCGGAATTGTTCGTGATTTCCGGCAGCGAAGTAGACGCCGCGGGGCGCACTCAGGGCGCCTAAGGGCTTGGCGGCTCTTTCTGCGTCGATTGCTGTTCCGTCGTAGAGATCGCCGACGATGAAAATGGCGTCGGGCGAATGCTTCATGATCATCGCGACCATCCGCCGAAGAAAGCCGCCGTTTCTCACGGGACCGAGGTGAAGGTCGCTGATCAGAGCGATCTTGCGCCCGCGCCAGCTCTCAGGCAGGTTCGCGAGTTGCACACGAACGCGCGTGATTCGAGTCCAGCTTGCGTTGAGAACTGCGTACAAGCCCATCAGAGCCGCAATGCCTGACAGAATCTGCGCGAGCAGGTGGAAGTTGAGCGTAACTCCTGCGAGGCGCGTGATGCCGAGAATAATCCAGCTGAGAATCGCCGCGAAGGTCAGATACGTCAGGACCCCGACCCAGACGGCTGCTGCCTTATAGAAGGCGTTAACGAGCGGGTTCGAGAATCGCCAGGCAAGCAGGGAGGCTGCAACAAAGCTGACCGAGAGGAGACCCAGAGTCCACGGGACCCATGGCAAGCGCTCAGTTGCCGCGGCGTACGCCCAGGTTTCGTAGAGCAGGAGATGTATCAGAAAAAGTAGTGATTGAAAGACGGTGATGAAGACGAAGATGCGTCGGCGCATGTGTCAGATTTGATTCTGAAATTAACGGATAGGATTCTACGCGGAGCGGCAACTTGCCACCGCAGCGGCGCGCTACTCGCGCTTATCCTTTGATGGCGGAGCGGATTTTCGGTGTTCCCGTGACGGCCGATTTCAGTTCGCCGTCTGAGTTGACGAGTTCGAGCACCTTCCGCGTCATCTCTTCGTCGATTGCGGGCGCCTTGCGAATTTCGATCGGATAGCGAACCAACAGTTCCAGTCCTGCATCGACAAACTGCAAGTGCGCGGCGGGACGCGGAAGGTCGACTTGAATGTCCACTCTGCGCTCGATGCCCGCGTGCTGCAGTTCGATATCTTTTTGATATTTGGAATACACGCTGTTAACGGTGGCCATTAACTTTTCCTGCGCCGACTTGTGATTGCCTCCGGGTGCGATCATCACCACAACCTCGTGCCAGGAATATTCGGTTCCAGGAATCTGTTTGAACAGCGGTGTACCCGCCTGGAAGAGAACGGAGTTGGAGAAAACGACGATGCGGCCTGTGGGATAGAAATCGACTCCAGTGCCTGCCAGTTCCATGAGGTAGAGCCGAACCAGGCCAATATCGACGACATCCCCGGTAATTCCGGCCACGCTGATGCGGTCTCCAACTCTAATTCCATAGCGTCCGATGATGAAGAAATAGGCGGCGACTGAGAGGAGGACGGCCTGCAATCCAACCGCGATACCGGCCGTGATGAATCCGGCAAATGTGGCCAGCGAGCTGAACTCGCTCACGAAGCCGAGGATCAGGACGATCACGAACAGAACGCCAATAACCACTCGCCTTAAGACCAGGAACTGGCGGCGGCGGCGCGGATCGCCGACGTAGCGGAACGTTACGCGGCGCCAGATCTCGGAGACGATCAGAATCACGGCAAGGGCGAGGAGAATTCCCACGACGCGGACCACGACGGATCGCAAAACGTATTTGGACTCGCGCGAAATCGAGCCGCTCCACTCCTCAAAATTCGCCTTCGCGTCGTTGAGGACGATCTTTTCCTGGCTCAAAGGCATGAGCGCGCTCGAGAGCTGCTTGAACCGGTCGGTGAGTTCCTGAAATGTCTGCCGTTCCGCCTGCAATTGCTGCGGATCGGTGGCGGGCGTCTGATTCGCGAGTTGCTGGCTCTGTTGAATCGTGGACCGTAGCGCATCCCTTAACGGAGCGCGAAGCTGATCTACCACTCCGCTGGTGTAGTCGGTTTCCTTAACGAGTTGATCGATCTGACGAACCGCGCTCATGTAGTCGTAGAGCGTGATGGCCTCGCTGATAAGGCCGCCGGAGTTGGCCAGCGTCGGCTTGCTGGCTGTAGATGTAGGCGCCGGTTTCTTCGCGTTTTCCTCTGTGCCTAAAACTTCGGGAATCGATTTGGAGAGCCGGTTGATGTCGCCCTCGAGTCCTCCGGAAATTTCGCCGTTGGTCTCGACAAACGCTGCCATTTTTTGAATCGCTTCGAGGAGGGCTTTCTGCAAATCGAGCTGGCCTTGCAGTGCGTCCCGTTGTGAAGTTAGCGCCACCCGGCGGGATGCGGGGGCGCGGCGGAGTTGCTCGTTTAGCGTTTGAATCTGTGACTGCAATTGAGCGATCAGGTCAGAAGTCTTCTGCTGGAGCTTCGCCAGGTTCTGGGCCTGACTCGAAGAAGCTGAAGGATTCTTCGCGCCCGACGCTTTCTGCTGGGCCGTGATAATGGCGCTCTCGGCCCTTGCCGATTGAAAGGCCAGCTTTATGACCTGCGCGCCGAGGCTCTTGGTGTTGTCCTCATAAATAGCATCGCTCGGGAGGCCGACGGCATGGACCTCGGTCGTCGCATGCCGATACCAACTGATTACTTGATTCAGATGATGCAGAGCCGCGTCTCCGTCGAGTTGAAGCGGCGGCAGCGAACTGGAGGAGGGCTGCGAGTTCTGCTGCGCGGGGGCTTTCGGCTGCTGGGCACTCTTCGAGTTCGGTTTCGAGTTCTGCGCGCTTGAAAGCGCAACGACGACACAGAGCGCAGATATCGCGCTCAGGGTCCGCCGGAATGGTTTGGTCGCCATGTTGGAAATTTGTTTTGATGCGGGATTGTAGGTCGGCGTTTCTTAGAAGTGAACTACTTACTTTCGACGGGCGGCGCAGTTGTTCTTGTTGTAGTACAACTTTCCGAAAATGCCTGAGATCGGGTCAAGAGCCGGTCGGCGCGCTCTCAGGGTTGACGAGTCCGCGCAGCTTGAATCGCTGGACTTTTCCTGTGGCCGTCTTGGGAAGCTCCGGAAGAAATTCGATCCAATGCGGGCGTTTGTAGACAGGTAAGCGGCTGAGTACGAATTCCTGCAGTTCTCGAGCGAGTTCAGCACTGCCGTTCTGGCCATCCCGGAGAACTACGCACGCTGCGGGTTTCAAAAGCTCGTCCGTATCCTGGCGAAAGACGACAGCGACCTCGAGCACCAGGGGATGCTCGCTGAGTGTGCGTTCGATCTCGATTGGGCTCACCCAGACACCGCTGACCTTGACCATGTCGTCGCATCGGCCGGCATACCAGAAATATCCGTCTTCATCCTGGTGGTATTTGTCGCCAGTGCGAAGCCATGGGCCGACGATTGTGGCTTTCGTTTTCTCGTGTTCGTTCCAGTAGCAGGAGCACGTTGAATCGGCCTTGACGAGCAAGTTCCCGATCTCGCCCTGCGCTACCGGCTGATCGTTGTCATCTAAAATTTTTGCTTCGAATCCAGGAAGAATTTTTCCACTGGAACCGGGACGGATAGCGCCGGGCGCGTTCGAAATCATCATGTGGAGCGCTTCGGTCGAACCAATCGCATCAAGGATTTCGACTCCGAAGCGATCTTTGAACCGGTGAAACACCGTGGCGGGAAGGGCTTCTCCGGCCGAGACGGCATGGCGGACCGAAGAGAGATCGAATTCATGTCCTTCCGCCGCAGGATACGAGAGCAACTTCACATAGTTGGACGGGACCGAGAAGAACAGAGTGGGGCGGTGCCGCTCAATGATCTCGAATACGGTCTGCGGACGAGGTGGACCAGGAAGCAAGATGCTGGTGCCACCGACGGCCAAAGAAAAGTACAAGCCGTTTCCGAGGCCGTAGGCAAAAAACAATTTCGCGACGCTGAAGAAGCGATCGTTCTCGGTGATGCGCAGAATCGCTTTTGCATAGCGTTCGGTGCTGACCACCATGTCGTGCTGAAGGTGAACGCAGGCTTTCGGCGGGCCGGTGCTGCCGGAAGAATAGAGCCAGAATGCAGCGTCGTCTTTGCACGTGGGCGCAGCTTCCAGAGTGGGCGAACTGTTTTTGAGAAGATCGGCAAAATAAATGGTTCCGGCTCGCGTGTTGCCGACCACAATCACCGTTTCGAGAAAATGAAGTTCACCGCGAGGAATGGCTTCGATCAGAGGAAGCAGGGAGTCAGTCACGACAGCCACCCTCGCCCGCGAGTTGTTCAGCAGATATTTATAGTCGGCGGGTTTCAGCAGAGTGTTAACGGGAACGGGTACCGCTCCGATCTTGATCGCGCCGAAGAAGCTGATGGCGAATTCCGGCGTGTCTAACAGCAAGAGGAGTACACGCTCTTCCATGCGCATGCCCAGGTTTCGCAGCGCATTGCCGAATCGATTGACTCGCTCCGAGAGTTGGCCGTATGTAACGCGGAGTTCGCCGCACTCGATGGCGGTCTTCGCCGCTCGTCCTTCGTCGATATGACGATCGACGAAGTAAGCAGCCGCGTTGAATTCATGCGGCAACGAGATTTCGGGTGCGCAGGGCATGGCAGAATTCAAACCTATGGATTTGTGACTCGGGAAAAAGCCGTGTTCCCCACGATTCTCAGCACGGCACGATTCACACACTTTAGAATATCGCTCGCATGCCGACAAAGAAAAAGTCTGGAAAAGCGAAGTCTTCCAAAAAGAATTCTCCTCTGATTGTCGTCGTGGGCAGCTATGCGACCGGCCTCACGATGAAGGTTGATAGGATTCCGGGTCCGGGCGAGACGCTGCTAGGAACGGACTACCGCGTCGACTACGGCGGGAAAGGCTCGAATCAGGCGGTCGGAAGCGCGCGGTTGGGAGCTGACGTTAATTTTGTGGCGAAGATCGGCAAGGACAGCTTCGGCGATATGGCGCTTGGGCTCTATCGTAAGGAAGGCGTCAATGTTGCATTTGTAAGGCGTTCGGCCGATGCTCCGACCGGTGTTGGATTCATTGTGGTAGAAGCAAAGTCGGGGCAGAACTCGATTGCGATCGATCCTGGGGCGAATGAGTTCCTCGGAACGGCCGATGTCTCGAAAGCTGCGGGGGCTTTCAAGTCCGCGTCCGTCGTGCTTACGCAGTTGGAGATTCCCGTCGAAGCCGCAGAGCAAGCGTTGAAGTCAGGCAGATCTGTTGGCGCGATTACGATCCTGAATCCTGCCCCCGTCCGGCCCTTACCTGCCTCGGTGCTGCGGTTGATCGATGTTCTGACTCCGAATGAGAAAGAAGCGCGGGTGCTGGCGGGACGCTCGCCTGAAGTATCTGTAGAAGCAGAAACCGTGGCGCGAGATCTGATTGGCGGCGGCGTAAAGCAAGTCGTGATGACGCTCGGCGAAAACGGCGCGCTGCTCGTGAATGCTTCGGAGCAAAGACATTTTCCCGCGATCCCAGTGAAGGCGGTCGATACGACCGGGGCGGGCGATGCATTCAACGCAGGCCTCGCCGTTGCTTTAGCGCGCGGAAGTACAATCGAAGAAGCGGTGCAGTTTGCGATCGTCACCGGGGCAATGGCCGTGACGAAAGAGGGAGTGATTCCGTCGCTTCCGTCGCGGGATGAAGTGGCCGCATTCTGTAGACCGCGCGGAGTGCGGCTTCCGCAGTGGCTGTCGCGCGGGTAGAAATATCAAAGGGAAGAATGCGGTGACGAATTCTCAGACCACGAATGACGCTCTTCACGTTGAGGCGGCCGTAATGGCCGCTCGCATTCAGCACACGATCATCTCCAATGTTCTGACAGAATCACTTTGGGAGGCGCACATCGCCGAATGCCTGAAATACGGCTTCAACGCGGCAATGGTTCCTGCAGCGTGGGTGAAGCGGACCGCTGAGCGTTTGCGAGGATCCAAGGTTCGAGTTGCGTCTTTCATCGACTTTCCCTATGGAACCATGACTAGCAGCGGTAAGGCTTGCGAGGCGCGGCATCTCGTCGAAGACGGCGCACAGGAAATCGATCTCATGCCCAACGTTGGCTATTTGCTGTCCGGCATGGAGAAGGAATATCGCGATGACACTGCTGGCGTGGTCAAAGCCGCCGAAAGTGTTCCGGTGAAAATCATGCTGGAACTTCCGCTGCTCAATGATCAGCAGCAGAAGCGAGCGGTGGCCCTCAGCATCGAGGCGGGGGTTGCGTATCTGAAAAATGCCAGTGGAGGAGCCGTGGGAGTTGCGACGCCCGAGCAGATTCGTTTCTTGCGGCAACTTGCCCCTTCCAATGTTCGCGTAAAGGCCTCCGGCGGAATCAAGACTGCGCAACAAGTTCGAGACCTTCTCGCCGCCGGGGCGGACATGGTTGGCACGAGTTCAGGAGTGCGGATCATCCAGGAAGTGCTGCAGCAAACTCCAGCCGCATCTCAGCCAGTCTCGAATTACTGAACTCAATTCTTTCTATTTGAAGCGGTAGCCCGGCTTCAATTCGCAGCGGAATACGCGGGTGCGATCGGGATTGACCGTTGCGCTGCAGTTCGCCCAACTGAGCAGAATGGCCGGGCCAAGCGGGAAGAAGATCCGCTGCTGATCGACATCGGCTTCGATCGTCACTCCCTCAACTGCTGCCGGCAAAGTGAAGCTCAGCTGCTTTCCGAAGATCACAGGATAGAACTCGTGCGAAACGTAGGTGGGCATCGTGTGAAGGACTTCCGCTTCCAGCAGGAAGGTCGTCGTATCGGACCAGTTGCGGGCTGAGACGGAAATCACTTGACCTTCCTTGGACGAGCGCTCCGATTCGATTTTGGTGAAGGGGCAGGGGCCGGCAATGCAGGAAACCCGCGCGTCGCGGAATACGTTGCCCGTGCCCGCGTCCAGAGAAGTCGAGCCAATGCCGGCTTTCCATTTGCCATCTGGAGAGCAGGGGTGCTGATTGCGGCAAGGAACATTGCCTTTGTTTGCCACCTCGAAGGTTTTCACCGCGCTGCCAATATTCACGTCGGTGGTGGACTTCACGGAATAGCGCACGGTCACGTTCGCGAGATTGATTGGCGGATGGCCGGGAGTTGCCGGCGTCGTATTTCGGGGAACCATCGCGATGATGTAGAGTTTGTCGCCCACGAACTCCTGCACATCCAGCAGGAAATAATCAGGATGCCGGAACTCCAGGGTGATCGCCTGGCCGCGCTTGGTGCCCTCGTGCAGCGGAATCAGGAACAGGCCGGAGGAATCCGACTTCACCGTTTCAATCTGCAAGCTGTCGATTGCGGTGACTTGCACGCCGGAGATGGGCGTCTGCTTGCGGGCATCGGAATCCTTCACCACGATCGCGCCCTGCAGGACGATAATCCGGTGACTGCGCCAGTGGATGTACCAGATGACCCCAGCCGCGATTCCAGCAAGGATGATCAGGGCAAGGGCAGTCCAGATGGCCCGTCTCGCGAGCGGACTATTTCGCGGCCACATTGCAGATTAAAGTAATGAATGACGACAATTTAAGCAACGATAGTTGCTTCAGAACAGGCGGCATCCTTCAAGTTAGGAGCCGCATCCGTAATTTGTTGCTTTGATATGCCTGGAGTTTGTCTAGAATTACTCAACGCGGATGAGAGAGCTTCTGGGGAACAATTTGTCTCGCCGGCAGTTGATACGGCAGATGCTCGGCGCGGGCTTCTGCCTGCCATTCGCCAGCCGAGCGCTCGCTCAAGTTGCCGCTCAGACCCCGTCGCCGATTCCGCCCGGTGTCGATGGCCCATACACGCTGACTCCCGAAGACGATCAATTCCTCGATGATCTGGAAAAAGCCTGCTTCCAGTATTTTTGGGACCAGCAGAATCCGAAGACCGGGATGATCCAGGACCGAGCCGATGTACGAGGCGGTACGCCCGGCATTGTCGCCAGCATCGCCGCAACCGGCTTTGGCCTGACCGCCCTCTGCATCGCCAATAGCCGCGGCTACGTCAAAACCACCGACGCGGAAGAGCGCGTCTTCGCAACCCTTAATTTCTTATGGAAGAAACTGCCACAACATCGGGGATTTTTCTTTCACTGGGCCAACATTGGTACCGGTGAGCGCGTGTGGGACTCGGAAATCTCCTCGGTCGATACAGCCATCCTGCTTTGCGGCGTACTAACCTGCCGCGAGCATTTCCGGCATCACGCCGTCGCCGAACTTGCCGATCTGATTTTCAATCGCGTGGAGTGGAACTGGCTTTCCGAAGATACTTCACTTCTGTCCCACGGGTGGACACCGGAAGTCGGGTTTCTGCCTTCGCGCTGGGATTACTACAGCGAACTCATGATGATGTACCTGCTCGGCATCGGTTCGACGTCACATCCGCTTAAGCCCGATGCGTGGGATGCGTGGAAGCGCCTGACCTTCGAGTTCGACGGACTACGCTACATCGGATCGTTCGCGCCACTATTTGTCCATCAGTATTCGCAGGCATGGTTCGATTTTCGCGGCAAACGCGACAAGTACGCGGATTATTATCAGAATTCGATTATCGCTACCGAAGTACACCGCCGGTTCTGCCTCGAATTGGCCAAACAGTTCCCCGATTACAGCGATGACCTGTGGGGAATTACAGCCTCGGACGGTCCCAGTGGATACGTGGTCTGGGGAGGGCCTCCGGCGGTTGGCCCAATCGACGGCAGCGTGGTTCCGAGCGCTACCGGTGGGTCGCTGACCTTCCTGCCGCAGGCCACGCTGCGGGTTTTGAAGAATATTCGTAACCATTACGGCGCAGCCTGGAGCAAATACGGCTTTGTAAATGCGTTTAACCCCCTCCGAAACTGGTATGACCACGACGTCATCGGGATTGATACCGGCATCACGATGTTAATGGCGGAAAATCTCCGCAGCGAATTCGTCTGGAAGACGTTCATGAGAACTCCTGAGGCACAACGTGGCATGCAGCTCGCCGGTTTCGTAAAATACTAAGGCTTGGGTTTTGTCGGCAGGACCGTTCCACAGGCGGTTGGACCAACCGCAAGTGCCGACTTTTCATCAAAGAACGCGATCCAAGTGGAGTGCCGGTGTATAGTCGGTGAACTTCACTTGCAGGGGCAGGTTGGCGCCTACTTGGCGCCGAAAAAGTCTGGGCAATCAAAGGCCTGAGAATTGACGTCCACGCGGCGAAACTTTCTGAGTAGTTGGCAGGAACGCCTGTCTGCCCTCCGCAACGTTCCCCCTGTTCTCAAAATCGTCTGGGAGTCCGGACGCGGTGTCGTCCTGTTCGGAGTACTGGCGCGCGTGCTCGCTGCACTTCTTCCTTTAGCCCTGACATGGGTTGCCAAGCTGATCTTTGATCTCGTCGCTAACTCCATCAAAACTCATCAGGTCTCGAACCACCTGTGGTGGCTGGTTCTCCTCGAATTCAGCCTTGCCGTTTTCAGCAGCATCCTGACTCGATGCATCGACTATTCCGACGCGCTTCTGGCAAACAAGTACACCCGCCACGTCAGCATCCAGGTCATGAAACATGCTTCGGAGCTGGACGTCACCGCTTATGAAGATCCGGTTTTTTACGACCGGCTGGAACGAGCGCGTGTTCAGGCCACAGACCGGCTGGTAATGATCCAATCCATCGGCCGCCTGGAGCTTCAGCTCATCACCGCAATCGCGTATTCCGCGGCCGTCATGTTCTATTCGCCATGGCTCATGCTCTTGCTGGTGGTTGCGGTGGTTCCAGCATTCCTTGGCGAAACGCATTTTGCATTCCTCGGGTACGCCAAGAATTTTCGCCAGACCCCCATCAAGCGTCAGCTCGATTACCTGCGGCAGGCAGGTGCCACCAAAGAAGCTGCGAAAGAACTCAAGCTGTTCAACCTCGCCGGATTTTTTACCGGGCGGTTTTCGAAGCTCTCCGACATCATTTACGAGCAGGATGTCGAACTGGCACGAAAGCGCCTCAGCATCGGCTCGATCCTCTCATTCATCACGACCGGCGGCTATTACGGGGCATATGCGTATGTAATCTGGAAAACCGTGGTTGGCCGCCTCACTATTGGCACCTTCTATTTCCTGATCACGGCCATCATGCAGGCCAGCAGCAACATCTCGCAGGTCTTCTCGACGCTTTCCGGCATCGCCGACCAGGCTCTATTCCTGACGGACTTGCTGGCTTTCTTCCAAATGAAGCCAACGATTCAATCCAAGCCCAACGCGCTGCCCGCGCCGCGTCCCATTCGCGAGGGATTCGAATTCCGCAACGTCTCGTTCCACTACCCTGGCAGTGAACGCCTGGTGATTGATCACCTGAACTTTCACCTGCATCCTGGAGAACGGGTCGCACTGATCGGCGAGAATGGGCAAGGCAAAACGACCATCGTCAAGCTGATTACTCGCCTGTACGATCCTACAGACGGCGAGATTCTTCTCGACGGGATCGACCTTCGGGAATATGACCTCGAAGACCTTTACCGGGAAATCGGCGTCATCTTCCAGGATTTCATGCGCTATGAAATGACCGCGCGCGAGAACATCGCAGTCGGCAAGATCGACGAACTCGACAATACAGACGCCGTCCAATACGCAGCAGAGAAGAGTCTTGCCAATGAAGTCATCGCTAAGCTGCACTCTGGATATGAGCAGATGCTTGGACGCCGCTTCGATGGTGGCGTCGATCTCTCCGGAGGCGAATGGCAGAAGCTCGCGTTGGCCCGAGCGTACTTGCGCAATTCGCAGTTGCTGATTCTCGACGAACCGACGGCGGCTCTCGATGCCCGCAGCGAGTTTGAAGTGTTTCAACGTTTTGCCGAGCTAACCGCCGGCAAGATGGCGCTTTTTATTTCGCACCGGTTTTCAACGGTGCGCATGGCGGACCGCATCGTCGTCCTCGAGAATGGACGCATCGCCGAGGAAGGAACGCACGAGCAGTTGACGCTTCTCGGCGGCAGATATGCCGAGATGTTCGAAATGCAGGCCGCCAGTTATCGATAAGGAATTTCATGCCGCTTAACACCCATGCACCGACCGAAGTCGCCGAAACGCACGTGAGTCCGGCGGCGGAGGGCGAGCCCGCAGAATCGCAAACGCTCCGCACGAACGCAGAGCAACTGGCCTCGCAGTTGCCGTGGCTGCCGCGTGTCCCTTCGTCGCACATCTTCGCCAAGCGCACTCGACACGTAAGAAACCTGCTGCTTCCGCTGCTCGCCAATGTGGATAAGGCTTTCACCCGTGGGCCTCTGAGTGACGACAGCCGCTGGCTGCGCGACAACTCTTCGCTGATCTACTCCGAACTAGGCTCCGTCGCAGGCGACGAAAAACTGCTTCACCGGTTGCCGCATGTTCGGACCGTTTCTCTCGAGACCTTGCCGCGGGTGCTCGCCTTCGCTCAGGGGTATTTCAAGGAAACCGGCTTCCACTTTCAGGAGCAGACGTTCGCGACATACTGCCGTGGATTCGAACAGGCGACTCCTCTGGAACTGCGCGAATTCACGATCATCGGTTCAGCGATGAAGCTGGTCCTTCTAGAAGAGATTGCGCGCCGGGGACGCGCCGCCTTCGACGACCCAGATGGCACGTCGCATGATGTCGGTATCTGCGTGCAGAGTTTGCGCGAAGTCAACCAGACTTCCTGGAACGAAATTGTCGAACCATTGATTCTGTTCGGATACGTGCTGCGTGACGATCCCGCCAACGCCTACGCGCAGATGGATACAGAAAGCCGCAATCTTTATCGGAAGAAAGTCGCAGCTCTGGCGGCACGGTCGGACCTGACGGAGATCCAGGTGGCCCGGGAAGCGATTCAACTGGCGCGGCAAGCCCAGTCGCGAAACTACGCCGATCCCAGGACAAAGGAACGTGAATCGCACGTCGGTTACTATCTGCTCGGCGAAGGGCGGGAACTTCTGGCCCAAAAAATCGGCTGGCGGCCGACCACGTTGCAAAAAATCCGCACGTGGATGTTGCGGTATCCCGATGAAGTTTTTCTGCCGGGCGTCGCCATTCTGACATTTGCGATCGTCACGGCCGCGCTCTTAGGTGTTACGTCGCGCGACAGTTCGATGGACCTCGTCCTGCTGTCGATGCTTTTGTTTTTGCTGCCCGGCTCGCAGTGCGCGATTCAGGTTCTCGATACGATCATTACGGAACTCCTGCCGGCAGAAATTATTCCCAAACTCGATTACACAAGGGGAATTCCCGACGATTGCCTGACGCTGGTCGCCGTCCCCACTCTGCTTTTGAATGAGAAGCAGGTTCACGGTCTCATCGAAGACCTCGAAGTCCGATTTCTCGGCAATCACGACCCCAATATCCACTTCGCGCTGCTTTCCGATCTTGCCGACTCGGATCATCGCGCCAGCGAAGACAATCCGCTGATTGAACTCTGTTCTTCGCTGATCCGAGAATTGAACCAGAAGTACGCGGATCAGAAGAAAGGTTCGTTCCTGCTGCTGCACCGCCATCGCATCTACAATCCGCGGGAAAAGGGATGGATGGGCTGGGAGCGCAAGCGCGGGAAGCTGATGGACCTGAATAAATTTCTGCGCGGAGAGTACGACAGTTTCCCGATCAAAATCGGCGATCTGTCGATTCTGCCGAAAGTCCGTTTCGTCATCACCCTCGATTCCGACACGGAACTGCCTCGCGGATCGGCTCATCGCATGATCGGTGCTCTGGCGCACCCGCTGAATCAGGCAATTATCGATCCGCACAAGAACATCGTGGTCGCCGGCTACGGCATCTTGCAGCCGCGGGTTGGCGTTAGCGTGCTCAGCACGGTTCGCTCGCGCCTTGCCGCGCTGTATGCCGGACAGACCGGGCTCGATATCTATACGCGAGCAGTGTCCGACGCATATCAGGATCTCTACGGGGAAGGCAGTTTCACGGGCAAAGGCATTTACGAGGTAGATACGGTTCACCGCGTGCTCGACCAGCGGTTTCCGCGCAACGCTCTGCTCAGCCACGATCTGATCGAAGGTGCTTATGCACGTGCGGGACTCGCGAGCGACATCGAGGTAATCGAGGACTATCCTTCGCACTACAGCGCCTACAACCGGCGCAAGCATCGCTGGCTGCGGGGCGACTGGCAGGTTGCGGGATGGCTTTTGTCGGATGTCCCCGACGAGACCGGCGCCAAGGTGTCGAATCCGATTTCGCTGATCTCACGCTGGAAGATATTCGACAATTTGCGCCGCAGCCTGGTTGAGCCGGCGACGTTTGTGCTGTTCGTGTTCGGGTGGTTGGATCCCGCAGTGAGCGCTCTCCGCTGGACACTGGCCACCGTCGCTCTCCTGTTTTTCCCGGCTGTGTTTCAGATGATTGTGGGCATCGGCAAGGCCATGGCCGAGGACAAGCACACGCTGGCGCAAGATGCTATCCGTGCATTCGTTTCAACCGTCATCACGACGTTCCTGAATCTGGCTTTCCTGGCGCACCAGACCCTGCTCTCGCTCGACGCCGTGGTGCGTGCGATTGTTCGCGCCACGCTCACTCGAGAAAGAATGCTCGAGTGGGAAACCGCCGCCGAGGCGGAACTGGCAACGCGTTACACTCCGGCCGACCGCTACCTGAATTGGATGCCCGTGCTCGCCGTCGCGCTCGGCGTTCTCGTATGGTCGGTGCGTCCTTACTCGCTGTTCGTGGCCTTGCCAATACTTGTGCTGTGGGCATCGAGCAAGCTGGTCACGTTATGGTTGAACCGTCCGACGACTCTTCCGAGAAAAGAACTGCCGCGCAAGGAGCAGCTGTTCTTGCGCCGCTCTGCCCTGCATACGTGGCGCTATTTTTCGCAGTACTCGACTGAAGAACATCACTGGCTGATTCCCGACAACGTGCAGGAAGACCCGCCTGCGGTGGCGGCACGTGTTTCTCCCACGAATCTCGGGATGCTCTTCAACGCACAGCAAGTCGCCTGCGAGCTCGGTTATCTTACCGTTCCCGAACTGGCGTGTTACTCGCAACGGACGCTGAAGACGCTCTCGGCGATTCCCAAACATCGCGGACACATTTTGAACTGGTACGACACGCGGACGCTGGAACCGTTGACGCCGCGGTTCGTTTCTTCTGTCGATAGCGGCAATCTCGTAGCTTCATTGTGGACCTTGCAGCAGGGATTGCTGGCTCGCATCAAGCAGCCGCTGTTCCAGCGTTGCCTCGCAGACGGCCTTATCGATCATCTTCGTGCTCTGGTCGAGTTGAAAGGATTTCCGCGCAAGCAACTCTCCCGCTGCGAAGAAGGGCTGAAAACCGAGCAGTGGCTGCCGGCGTTGCTCACGCTGTGCGAGTCAGAAATCGAGGAAGCGCCCTCTACGGCGAAGCCTCGTCAGGCCGCTGAAATTGAGTGGTTCCAGCAGCAAACGCGAATCCGTCTGAAAAGCATTCAGGAACTGGCGCGGTCCTATGCGCCCTGGGAGCTCCCTGAATTTGCTGCCGTTCGCAACGACATCAAAGTTGGACCCGAGATCGAAGAGACTCCGTCGCTGCGGCAGTTACCGCTTTGGATCGATGACTTGCGTGTCCGGCTGGAGCGCGTAATTCTTTCTGTTTCGCGGGGTGAACGCGGTGCGTACGAGAAGTTACAGAGTTTGCTGCCGCAGGCCCGCGCGAATGCGGTTCGCTTGCTGGATTCATTGCGCGACCTCGCAGCCGAAGCGGGCCACCTCGCCGACGCCATGGATTTCAGCTTCCTGCTGAATACGCGGCGAAAGCTCATGTCTGTTGGCTACAACGTCGATAAGGAGGAGCTCGAGCCGGCCTGCTATGACCTGCTGGCCACCGAATCCCGCACTGCGGTTTTTGCTGCGATCGCCAAAGAAGACGTCCTGCAGGAATCCTGGTTCCGCATGGGCCGGACGCATACCTTGGCCAATGGCAATCCGGTTCTGCGGTCGTGGACCGGGACGATGTTCGAGTACCTCATGCCGACGTTGTGGATGCGCTCTTACCCGAACACTCTGCTCGACCGCACGAGGGTGGCGGCCGTCGATTGCCAGCAGACGTATGGCAAGCAGAAAGGCGTGCCATGGGGCATCTCCGAATCCGGCTTCTACAAGCTCGACGAGGCCGGAAATTACGGGTATCACGCCTTCGGCGTTCCGCATCTCGCGCTGTCGAAGGGTGAATTGGATCTTCTGATCATTTCGCCATACTCAACGTTTCTCGCGCTCTCGGTAGATGAAGCCGCAGCGTTGCGGAATCTGCATCGCATGGACCGGCTGGGATGGTTTGGTCCGTGCGGATTCTACGAGGCTGCCGATTTCGGCCCGTCGGATCATGTTCGCCGATCCAATTGGCAGTTGGTTCGGTCATGGATGGCGCACCATCAGGGAATGACGCTGCTCGCGCTCGGGAACTTCCTGTGCGATAACGTCGTGCAGCGCTGGTTCCACAGCAATCGGCGCGTGCAGGCGACGGAATTGTTGCTGCACGAGAAACCGATTTCGCACGTGACGAGAAACGGCCTTCCAGCGAGGGTTGCCTAGCTTAGCGCTCTGGCTTCCGCTTCTACTCTGATCGTGACGATGTATACTTTTTTCCCGCGGCCTGATGGGCCGTTGCCCCTCCCAATCCAACTCAGGAGAAAGATTCATGCAGAGCCGCATCACCGGCACGACAATGCCCGTTCTGGAGTTTGCCCTCGAACCGAATGAAACCATCATCTCCGAAGCCGGAGAGCTCTCGTGGATGGGCAGTTCGATCCAGATGACAACGCACACGCAATTCGGCGGGGGCGGAGGAATTTTCGGCGTTCTGAAGCGTGTGGCCAGCGGCGGATCGATCTTCATGACGGAATACCGTGCCATTGGCGCGGCAGGCGAGCTTGCCTTCGCGACGAAACTGCCCGGTCACATCGTACCGGTGGAGGTCTCACCTGGGCATGAGTACATGATTCACCGGCACGGATTTCTCTGCGCCACGTCGCAGATCCAGATCGGTGTGGGATTCCAGCAATCCCTCGGCGCGGGAATTTTTGGCGGGGACGGCTTCCTTCTCCAGAAGCTGAGCGGGCAGGGAACGGCGTGGCTCGAACTCTCCGGCGAACTCGTCGTGCGCGATCTTCAGCCCGGCGAAACCCTGCGCGTCCATCCCGGACACGTGGGAGCTTTTCAGTCGAGCGTTTCGTTCCAGATCACGACCGTGCCGGGCATCAAGAACATGTTTTTTGCCGGAGACGGAATCTTCCTTGCCGCACTGACTGGGCCGGGTAGGATCTGGCTGCAAACGTTGCCGATCTCGAAGCTGGCGCACGCGATCGAGAGATACCTTCCCCGGGAGCAGTCGAAGCAGGCAGTCGAAGGCGGAGTGGTCGGCGGGATTGTTGGATCGATTCTCGACAACATGCGCTAGTGGCACCTCATGCCAGCGCCTGAAGGCGAGTTGATTTTTCGGCGTTTACATCACGGATAAATCCGTGCCCTGATACGGGCCCCGCTGGTTGCGAGCGAAGCCTGCCACAGGCGGCATTACTTTTGTACTGCCACCCCATTCGGAATTGGCGCCGACCGGCCGGGATCGAACCTGCCCTTCGGGTAAACTAGAGGCAGTCGCTCCTATGATCAACGGCAAGCGCATCGCGGTCGTCATGCCCGCCTACAATGCGGAGAAGACGCTCGAAGCCACGGTCGCGGAATTCCCCGACCTCGTGGATATTCGGATCCTCGTCGACGACAACAGCCGCGACCAGACCGTTGACGTTGCGCGCCGACTTGGACTGCTTGTTTACCAGCACGATCAAAATTACGGATACGGCCGCAACCAGCAGACCTGCTACCGGGAAGCCTTGCAGTCCGGCGCGGACGTCGTAATCATGGTGCACCCCGATTATCAGTACACGCCGTTGCTGATCACGGCGATGGCCAGCATGGTCGCCTATGACATTTACGATGTGGTGCTCGGATCGCGCATCATCGGAGGCCAGGCCCTTCGCGGAGGCATGCCGTTCTACAAGTATGTTTCCAACCGGTTGCTGACTGCATTTGAAAATCTGTTTCTGGGCGTGAAGCTGTCGGAATATCACACGGGATATCGCGCCTTCAGCCGCAAGGTTTTGACAGAGCTGCCTCTGCTCGAAAATTCCGACGATTTCGTTTTTGACAATCAGATGCTGGCACAGTGCGTCCACTTCGGATTCCGAATCGGAGAAGTCTCCTGCCCGACGAAATACTTCAAAGAGGCATCCTCGATTAATTTCCGGCGCAGCGTGCAGTATGGATTTGGCGTGCTTGCGACCACTCTGCAATTCGCATTTCAGAAGACCGGACTGATTCACCTGCCGCGCTTCAGCAACCAGGGGCGCAAGCTCGAAGCGGGGCGCGAAGCATACTACGTGCATACTGCTTAGCCTTACGGCACCCTGCAGACGCGAACGGCTTCGTTCCTGTATACGCATTGCAGCCCGGCTAGTCCGGGCCGCTGAAGAACCACCCAACCCACTCCATATTTCGCGTGCAGCCGTTCGAAATCGGCGAGTTGAAGATTCTTCCACGGACTCTGCGCCCGTACCTGCTGCAACCACTCTTCTCCCAGCGGAGGAAACATGCTGACCGCGCCGCCATCCTTCGTCAGATCGGCGAGCCGGCTACGCTGGGCCATTGCCCGGAATCCCATGATGTCCTCATCCGGCAGATGCATGTAGTCGGGATCGAGCGAGAAGATCGCATCCGTCGGTGTATTCTCCCGAATCCATAGGAACGCCTGCTCCCATGGATTCTTTGGCGCGCGGCCGGGCAATTCAATGTGCGCCGTTGCCGGGAACAGCTCTCGCTGGGCCATAAACATTCCGATTCCCATCGGGACGAAAAGCGCGAGCCAGCGCCAAACGCTGCGCTTCAAGACGAACTCACCCAGCAAGCCGCCGATGCAAACGAACAGGAAGATGTAGAGAAGATGCAGGCTCCGCATTGGCTGGATGCGCGCGAGAGCCTCAAACCGCGCAGGCAAATCGACTGCCAGCGACACCAGAATGTAGATCACGCCGTAGATCGCAAAGGCGCGGCAGGCACGCTGCAGGAGTGTCCACTGATGTTTCTTCGCGATTTGCCCGAACCACCACAGCAAGGCGAGCGGCGCGACCGCCCCCAGCAACTCGTACCACTGCCAATCCTGAATGTAGAAGTAGGCGTGCATCTGTGCCGATTCGTGATACGCGGCAGAAGTCTGCAGCGCAAACGGGATCGCGGGAAGCAGAGATCCGGCCACCGCGACTCCAACCTGCTTCGCGGTTCCATAGCGGCGCTCGATCTGTTCGAGGACAATCCAGAGCGCACCGAAGGAAAACGGAAACACCCACATCAACGGGTGGACGCATGCAGCGAATATGATCCATGCCAGCGCGCGAACATATTTTTTCTGCAGAATAGCGGTGACTGCAAAAACTGAGGCGAACGCCGCCAGGTTCCGCGGATTCAGATACTGATCCATGATGTAGAGCGCGGTTCCGGCTACCGGAATCGTGAGAAGCCCTGCGACCATGCTGACTGCTCCCCATCGCGCCCTTGCCGACACAAAGAGAGCGCCGCTTAACTGCCAACAGGCCAGCAGCAACAAGAAGATCGAAGCCACCTGCCAGAGCATTAATCCCACTTCAAGCGGCAGGTGCGTCGCGCGCAGGGAAAACGCGATCAGATTCGGAAACCACGTCATGCTGGCGTGCGATTCGAAGAACTCGCGGCCGGTGGGAAACAGCGCCGGGTTCAGAATTTTTTCGATCCCGGGCAGGTAGATTTCGGCGTCTTCGGCCCAGGGATGGTAGCCCTGAATAAGCACCGCAGCGACGGTCAGCGCCAGCAGAAGCAGGGCCGTATTGTAGGTTCTGTGCCGGATACCCGGCTCCTGATTCGATCCATTCATCTATGATTCAGGTATAACATCTAGCGCGTTGCGGTGTCTTTCGAGCGAGGATTAACATCTAAACATCCAGATGCCCGCCACATCTTCAGCCTTCACAACTCAACGCCGGCTTACGATGGGTCTCGGCGAGATCCTGAACTTTGCCTACGACGCCTTCTGCAGCAACAAACTGCAATTCATGTTGACGGCGCTCGCGATGGCCGTTGGCACGGCCTCGGTCATTCTGGTATCAACCATCGGCCTCACCGGAAAGCAGTACATCCTTCGCCAGTTGCAATCGATCGGCACGAACATGATCTATGCCGACTATCAGGGAGGTGGCCAGCGCATCGACTCCACTCCCGACCCCTTGACAGTTGATGACGTCAACGCCGTCCGCCAACGGGTTCCCAGCGTAGTGGCCGCGTCTCCGACGGTAGCGCTGGGGGACCGGATCAGCATTGGCGATGGCAAGCAGACCGACATTTCGATTATGGGCGTCGATCCCGACTACATACGCCTGCGCAACCTGGTGCTGCTTGCGGGAAGATTCTTCGATGCGGAGGATTCTGCTGGGCGGAATAAAGTGGGTATCATCACCGATACTCTGGCGAACAAGCTCTACCACACACCGCAGAACTCAGTCGGAAAGGTCATGAAACTCAGCGGGGGACTTCCGTTCACCATCGTCGGTGTCTTTCGCGAGAGTATCGACACGTTTGGGCAATCCGACATCGCTGACGACACCATGCTGATCCCGTATACCGTCAGCCGGTTTTTCACTCCGACCTCTGAAGTGCACGAGATCTACTTCTCGGTGGCCAGCGCCCAAGATGTAATCCCGGCAACAAACGCGATCAAGCGTGTGCTGCAATCCCGGCACCGCTCCGAGTCCGTTTACAGCGTGGAGAACTTGAGTCACCTGCTCGAAGTAGCGGGAAAGATTGCGGATGCTCTGACCGTTGTGCTTCTGCTCGTCGCCTTCGTGACTCTGCTGGTCAGCGGCATTGGGATCATGAACATCATGCTGGCGACGGTGACGTCGCGCATCAGGGAAATCGGCATCCGCAAGGCGATTGGCGCTACAAACCGCGAGATTCGGTTCCAGTTCATGGCGGAGGCGGTTCTTATTTCGCTCTCCGGAGGCTTCGTGGGCATCATAGTCGGACTTGCGATCCCGTTTTCCGTTCGCTTTCTGACCGACTACCGCATTCCGGTGCCCGGACTTTCGGCAATCATTGCGATCGTCGTTTCCTCGGTTGTCGGGATTATCTTCGGAACTGTGCCGGCCAGCCGGGCCTCTCAGTTGGATCCGGTGGAGAGCCTGCGCTACGAGTGAAGATTCTGCCTGGTACAAAGGGAAACGTTTCTCACCAACAGAGACTCGGAGCCACGGAGCTGGCAAAAGACACGCCTTCTCAGTGTCTCTATGCCTCGGTGGTAAAAAAAGCCGAAGACCACAAAGCCGGGCTGGTTTGCCCGGCTTATCGTTGTGGAACTGGTTCGCTCGGTCACATTACGATCGGTGAGCCAGAATGTCGAAAACTCGTTTTGACCTTCGCCTTTACCGTGCCTTCCAACCCACTTGCTGAGTTTTTTTTCTCAGCTTTCTGAGTTCAATTCACCGCTTCCTTCTTACATCACCATTGCCAGATTCTCCAGTTCATGCTGGAGAACCGGCAGCGCGCAGCCTGCCATTTCGACGCGGCCTGCTGCATCCAGAGCATCCTTTGGTGAAACCCCATACCCACGGCCCATCAGGAAAACCTGGAGCAACTCCGCAGCTTCATAGGAGTCGATCATGCCACCCTGCAGCAGATCGTTTCGCAAAGCGGCTAGTTCGGTCATCGTAAATCTGTCTTTGTCGTTCATTTCCTTGTTTAGCATGGCCGTCATCACCTCCGATTTCGACCTTTTCTACCCCACTTACGCCATTAGAGTCATCGGCAGTTGTTAAAGTTGCATGCAATTGGGTTGCCGTATTTCCCGTATTGGCTAAGCAAATTCCCCAAACCGCTCTAAATTTTTTAACCCCTCTGGATATCGGAAGTTGCAAGCAGGACTGTATGCAGGTTTTGTGCCTGAAGGTGCCGTTAGTACCTCCGGGTAATCTCAAAATTGACACAATGTGTCGTTACCAGACGCTTCATCGTCAGCGAGGCCGCTCGCTCTCTGGCACCAAGGTGGTGGTTTTCGGCCAGGAGATAGCCGAGTGTAGGAAAATTTCGGAGAGAGGTGCGATAGCAACAATTAAGCGCTGGCTTCCAATGCTGACAGCCCTCGCTTACGCGTGACCCAGTTGTGCAGCGGCTTCGGTCTCGTAGAACTGGAAGAACTGCTCGACCCTTGTCACCTGCATGGCATCCCGCACCCGTTTTACCACGCCCACGAGCGCCAGACTGCGCCCTTCTTTCTGGTGGTTCACGTACGCTCCCACGAGCGCGCCGATCCCAGCCGAATCGATATAGGGAGCGTGAGTCAGGTCGAGAATCAAATGACGGGCAGTATTCGACCGAATCAAGGACTGGAACTCAAAGAAATTGCTGATCGTGACCGGCCCATTCAGCCGCATAATCCGCCGACCGTCCTGCGTTGCGCCTGCATCTTCAATGCGTAGAGGTTCCTGAGGCATCCGCGCATCGTACTATCCGAATGTGAACGGCGTGTTAAAACGACCCTGTGGAGGACTGTGCCGAATGCGCTATGCCGGTTGCAGGCGTTTCTCCTGCGCCTGGGCCATCAGGCTCTCGAACTGGCTACTCTCCAGGCAGACGGCATGTTGTCCATACCGCGCCTCTTTGCCGGTGACGTGCCAGTAAGGCATCCAGCAGAATTGCTTGCCGTCTGCCGCCTGCAGCATCACCAGGAAGGGATAGAACGTGACCTCTTCTTCCTCTTCGCCAAGCCAGGACTCCAGCTTTTCGGGAAGGAACGCCGAGACAACCCGGAAATTGCCGTCGCCAGCACCGAGCTGGAAATCAAGGTTCAGGTAAAGGTCGCGTGGGGCTCCGCAGCTGGGACAACATTCCACAGACTTGCGGCTGAATTCGTAGAGGCTGTCGAATAACTTTTGATGGGTGGGATACTTCTTGTGACAGTCGGTACACACGAGATATGGATTGGCCACGTGCGGCTCCTTGCCCGATATCCAAGCTCGTCCGGAGCTCATTCGCGGCCAGGCGGCACTAGGGCTCGATCGTTGCCTCATCCACAAGCATGATCGGAATATCGTCTTTCACCGCATAAACCCGGTGGCACTGTGTACATTTCAGGCTTTCCGGGTTCTGACGATATTCAAGCGCCTGTTTGCATGCCGGACAAACCAGGATTTCCAGTAGATCTTTGGCAATCATGACTGTGCATTGTACGACACGAACCGGTCTGTGATGGAGCGCACACGACCGCAAGGCGCCAATCACTCAGCAAACCGGACCTCGGACGTCGGACCACGCACCTGAGACGCTGGCCCTAGCCTCTAGCCTCTGACCCCTGATTTCCGAACAGTGTAAGATTTGAGAAGCCGGACGCCGACAGCTGGGCGCCGGAAGCCGAACCCATGTCTGCCCTTATTCTCGACGGAACCAAAATCGCACAGCAGATCCGAACCGAGGTCGCCGCGGAGGTCCAAACCATGGCCGAAGCCGGCGTCCGACCCGGATTGGCTGTTGTCCTTGTTGGCCACAACCCGGCTTCCGAGATCTACGTTCGCGGCAAAGTGAAAGCGTGCGAAGAGGTGGGCATCTATAGCGAGAAGCTGACCCCGCCCGAATCCATCACAACCGGCGAACTACTTGCGATAGTTGAAGACCTGAACCGCCGCGACGAAATCGATGGCATCCTCGTTCAGCTGCCTCTCCCGCCTCAGGTGGACTCGAAGAAAGTCCTTCTGGCGGTCGATCCGGCGAAGGACGTAGACGGCTTCCATCCCGTGAACGTGGGACTTCTATCGACCCAACGTCCCGGACTCGTCCCATGCACGCCCGCCGGAGTCATAGAGATTCTGAAGCGCAGCAACATCCCGATCGCCGGGCGCGAGGCCGTCGTTGTGGGACGAAGCGACATCGTGGGAAAGCCCGCCGCGATGTTGCTCATCAACGCCAATGCGACTGTCACGGTATGCCATTCGAAAACGCATGATCTTCCGGGCGTCTGCCGCCGTGCGGATATTTTGGTGGCCGCCATCGGCCGCGCCGGAATGATCACGCGCGATTACGTCAAAGCTGGCGCGGCCGTAATCGACGTTGGCATGAACACCGTCACGGATCCGGCCGAATTTCAGCGCTTCTTTGCCGGAAATATGAAGAGGGAAGAAACGTTCCGGAAAAAGGGATCCACTCTCATCGGCGACGTGCACCCCGAAGTGGCGGAGATCGCTGGCGCGCTGACTCCAGTTCCAGGCGGTGTGGGGCCGCTGACGATCGCAATGCTGATGTTCAATACTGTGAAAGCGGCGAAGATGCGCCGCGGTGCCCGCGTCCCAGACTTATCGCGGGCCTAGAAACTTGCCGCCAAGCTGATCAAAGAGGATTTTTTTCTTTGCGTGCTTGACGTTCTCGGCGGTGAAGTTGGGGGAAGATGCTCAAAGTTGGCCTGACCGGCGGAATCGCCTCCGGAAAATCGGTCGTCGGTGAAATGTTTGTCGCGCTCGGTGCGCATCTGGTCCAGGCGGACCGGATTGCCCACTCGCTCATGCAGCCGGGCGAGTCCGTATACAACGAGGTCGTCCGCCATTTTGGCCGTGAAATTCTTAATCCCGACGGCAGCGTGAACCGCGCCAAACTCGCCGAGGCCGCTTTCGGAAAAGGAACCGGCGGCAGCAACCGGGAATCCCGTATTGAAGAACTCAATCGCATCGTTCACCCGGCGGTGATCCGCAGCCAGGAGGACTGGATGCAGGCCATCAGCATTCAGGATCCGCACGGCGTCGCCATCGTCGAAGCCGCCCTGATTCTGGAAGCGAAGCTGGCGGACCGTTTCGCCCGCCTTGTCGTGGTCACGTGCACTCCTGAGCAGCGAATTGCCCGCTTTGCGCATCGCCAAAAGATGGATACGGAAGCGGCTCGTCAGGAGGTGCTACGGCGTATGGCCGCGCAGCTCCCCGATGAGGAAAAGGTCAAAGCCGCGAGCTATGTGATCGACAATTCCGGAACGCTCGAACACACCCGCGAACAAGTGCGACAGATTTGGCAGAAACTCAGCGAAGAAGCGGGTGCGAGGGGCTAGAGGCTAGGGACTAGGGGCCAGAACATAGGACACCAACGCCAACGATGGACGACTAGTCCCTAGCCTCTAACCTCTAGCCCCTGATTTAAAATTGATTCCAGAACCTTCTACGCCGCGACATCGTACTGAACTTATGACAGACATTCGGATGGTCGAAATATGAAACTTATCCGGCCGTTGATCCTTGCCGTAGTCATTGCTGGGGCATTCTTTTACTTCACGACGTGGCGCTCCAATTCCGCGGGCGAATTCCACTCCACCGATTGGTTCAGCCGACCGAATCAGGTTGAGATCACAGAAGCGGCGCCGAACGAGCCCCTCGACGGGGAAGAGCAGAACAACATCTCCGTCTACAAGAAGAATATCCCCTCGGTCGTGAACGTGACTTCGCGCGCCATGACCTTCGACTTCTTCTACGGCCTCGTTCCGCAGGAAGGCCAGGGTTCGGGGTTCATCATCGACAAAGACGGCCACATTCTGACCAATTACCACGTGATTGCCGATGCCCGGCAGGTAGAAGTCACGCTGCACAACCGCAAGAAATACAAGGCGACTATCGTTGGGACAGACCCGCCTCACGATCTCGCGATCATTCAGATCAAGGCAAACGATCTGGTGCCTGCGATCATGGGCGACTCGCGCAACCTGCAGGTCGGCCAGAAGGTGTATGCCATCGGCAATCCGTTTGGATTATCCGGAACGATGACGCGAGGAATCGTCAGCTCGATCCGCCCCGTCCGGGAGCCGAACGGAGCCTACATCGATGAGGCCATTCAGACCGACGCTGCGATCAATCCCGGCAACTCCGGCGGACCGCTGATGAACTGGCACGGCGAGGTCATCGGCATCAATACGATGATTCTCTCCAATGCGAATCAGAGCGCCGGAATCGGTTTCGCCATTCCGATCAACACAGCCAAGGCCGTTCTCAACGATCTGATGACGCTCGGCCGGGTGCGCCGTCCCGCGCTCGGAGTGCGCACCATCCCGATCAGTCCCGAACTCGCGGATGAAATGGGGCTGCCCGTCGATTACGGACTGCTGATTGTGCAGGTCATTCCCGGTGGTTCGGCCGATCAGGCCGGACTTCGTGCCGGCACCGAACGAGCGTACCTCGGGAATACCCCGATCATGCTGGGCGGCGATCTCATCGTTGCAATCGACGGCGAGAAAGTGGCAGATGAGGACGCGCTTTCTCAGATCATGAATGACCACCGCGCCGGCGACACCATCAAGATCACGATTTATCGGGGCAAGAGGAAGATGGACGTCAACGTCGCGCTGGGCGAATCGCGCCAGCAAGTGTAGATAGGCCTTTTCTGAGTCATCCTGAGCGGGGCCGTTTTTCAGGCGGAGCGAAGAGCCTGCCCTGAGCCGAATGGCGGAGGGATCTCGCGCGCACTCCTTGATCCGCTTGCATCGCGCTGGAGAAGGCGCTACTCTTCAGTCCTGCCTATGACCGCCGTCCTTTAATCCGGCACCCGATTCCTGGGCTAACGCACGCGACAATGTGCGCGCTTGCGTCACTCTTCCACGCTTCAAAAACAGAGAAAGGAATCCCCATGCAATTTGTGGACAAGGCATTCGCCCGTCGTCTGGAGTCGGTCGAAGAAATGCCCCAGGTGGGTTATGCACGAGAGTTTCAGAAAACGCGTCCGGATTTAGGCGCCGCGGAAGAAGAAATCTGCGGCGGTCACATGGTATTCGCTGGACTCGGATCACCGATTGGACGAGCCACTGGAGTCGGTCTTGATCGCGCGTTCACGGCCGCCGATCTCGACCGCATCGAGCAGTTTTACCGCGAACGCAAAGCCCCATCGCAAGTGGATCTTTGTCCGCTGCACGGGCCCGAGGTGTTCGAGCTATTCAAAGACCGCGGCTACTCGATCGCAGAGCTGAACAACGTGCTTTGCCGGAAACTCGATCCCGCCGAGCAGCTTCCGCCAAATCCGGAAGGCGTCACCATTCGACGCAGTCCTCCGGAAGAAGCCGAGATTACGGGAGCGATCGTCGAGAGCGCATTCTTTCCAGATGGCGCCCCGGAGCCTTTCCGTGGGCTGATTGCACCGCTCTATCAGATGGAAGGCGCGCTGGCTTTCGTCGCAGTCGTCGACAACAAGCCCGTAGCGTGTGGGACGGGCCTGGTCATTCCGCAGCATAACGTCTTTGCGTTGTGCGGTGCAGGAACGCTGGCTGCATTTCGTGGACGCGGCTTGCAAACAGCCCTGCTGCGGGCACGCATGTCCGCGGCGGCGCAGGCCGGCTGTGAATATGCCGTTGTCGTCACGCAAGGAGGCACAACCTCGCAGCGCAATGCCGAGCGCTTGGGCTTTAGAGTCGCCTACAGCAAGGTGACGGTAATCAAGCAATTGGAAGCCTAGACCGCCCGGGAATTCCTCCAGGCTGCGTCATCCCGAACGCCCGCGCCTTTACCAGCGGGCGGAGGGATCCCGCGTGCAGCATTTCAGGAGGTCTTTCATGGAGTATTCCGCAGTCCGGCTTCTGCGTATTTTCTTCCGTCAATTGCATTCCACAACCTGTACCTGCATATTGGATTGATGCCACCCGAGTTGTTCTCACTGCAACGAAACCTCATCCGCCTCGAGCCTCTTGAACCCCGACACATCGACGGAATGGCCGCCGCCTCATCCGCCGATCCTGCTCTCTACCGCTGGAGTCCCGTGCCGCAAGGCCAAGCCGAGGCCGCAAAATATGTCAATACTGCTCTAGATTGGCGCAATGCCGGCACGGCCCTCCCATTCGCAGTCGTCCGCTTGCAGAACAACGCAATCATCGGCTCAACCCGCTTCTGGAATATCGAGCGCTGGAACTGGCCCTCTGGGCATCCTTGGCACGGCCGTGCGACTCCCGATGCGTGCGAGATCGGCTACACCTGGTTTGCGAAGGATGCGATTCGCTCCGGTGCAAATACCGAAACCAAGCTGCTGATGCTGGCTCATGCCTTCGAGGTCTGGCAGGTGCTGCGAGTGTGCTTCCACACCGATTCTCGCAATGAACGCTCCCGCGCCGCCCTTGAGCGCATCGGGGGAAAATTCGAGGGAGTTCTTCGCGCGCACCGCATGGCTGCGGATTTCATCCCGCGCGATTCATGCCGCTACTCCATCGTGTCTTCAGAATGGCCGTCAGTGAAAGAGGGGCTCACGGCATTGCTCGAGAAATATCGGAGTCCAAATAACGGCGAGATGTTTCGGAGGCCGGGCGTTTCTTCGTGAGACTTCGTGCCCTTTGTCGTTCGTTTTTTTGGAAGTCGCGTAAATAAAGGGCTACGGGACTGAAATAGCCACGGCGCAGCTGGGGAGTTGCTGGCCTTCCGTCATGTGCTTGCGAATCTGAATTTTGGTCTTGATCTCATCGGAATAGGTGTCAGCCCCGACCGGGTACTTGCGCTGAACCTGGAGCCAGATGTTGTTCTTCTTCATCCTGAATTTGACCGGATCGCCCACGGTCAGACTCATTGCCGGTTTCTTCGACGTTTCAGCGAGGTACGCCATATCGCCAACCCGTATCACATAGCAAAAACCGGAGCCTGCATTTGTCAGTTCGAGCAGTTTCGTGCTCTGGTACTCGTTCTTGTCGCGGGCGAAGCAAAGCGATGAGGCAAGCAGAACAGCCAGTAGAAAGGCACTATTGGAACCCACACAGCGCATAGTGAAGCTAATTTACCCTGTCTGGCTTTTTCTGGAAAGTCCGCCAGTTTGAGTCCTCCACGCGTCGATAAGGCGCTCTCAGGATTAATCATTTGACTCCACTTCCACCGCTCCGCTAGGCTCAGAGGTTCGTGTTTTCTCTGGGTCCATATCAAAGCATGAGACTTCCCCGAAGAGCGCTGGCTCTGCTGCTCATTCTATGTGTCGCGCCGTGCCTCATAGC
>DATEJO010000086.1:0-4697 GCA_035277905.1 Candidatus Sulfotelmatobacter sp. | reverse complement strand
CGGTAATTTCGTCCGTGCACAGGCAGCGATTGAAAAAGTGCCGGACAGACCGACATGCGATAGCCGAAGACTTATCCACGGAAGCCCTGGCACAGACGCCAAAAAATCCGCTTGCGCGGCGGATCTTGATGATTTCTCACTGTTGTGCAGGAAGCCGGCGGACATATGCGGGCAGCGAGCAGCGACCATCGTCTGCGGGTAATCCCGGGTGGATGGTAGGCCGCAGTGAACATTTTTGGTCCCATAAGCGGGTACCTATCTCCTCGAAAGGGATGTTTCCTCCCATAAGTTTCTACGTTTGAGTGCTTGTGAGTAGGTACTCACCTCCTCGGAGAGCCTTATCAGGCTTGGGAGGCTTGCAGAACAAGGACAAATATCGAGGTCTCCACAGGCCGAAGGACCGGATTGCTGTGCCTGTCGAGCGCTGCAAACGCTCTTTGGTAGCGGTTTATGGGGGTTGTTTTTCTGCACAGGCACACGTGTGTTTACATCTTTGGTAAACGACGTTTACTTCTTTAACTACTTTTAGAGGGCTCACAGCCTTGTCTGGCAAGGGTTTGACAGGTGTTCGGTACCCATTTATGGGGCCACAGGCGGAAGAGTATGGGGCTTCAGGTCTGTGGATTTGGGGAATTGGGTACCGTGTTGTGGGAAACCGGGGGTGTGGATATGGGGCACGCGTAGCCTGTTATGGGATTTCGGGCCAAAAACGCTTCAGGTAGCGCTCTATGGGGAAATCCATTGGTAGCCATTTATGGTGCGTTCTTGTCGATCCGTCCGGGGTGCCGAGCACAGCATTTCATCTCGGGTTGCCGGTTATGGGATGGATTCCAGGTAGTCGTTTATGGGTGCCTGCACAGACCTGATGATCTCATATTGACCTGCCCTCGAGGAACAGAGTCCCATAAACAGGATCGGGGTGGAGGAAAGGTTACCTTCTGTGGGGGAATATGAAGGTAGTCGTTTATGGTGGTTCTTTTCATCTGCCGGGTATGGATGAAGACAAAACGGCTCGGCTGCGGATTTCGACAGGTACCCATCCATGGGGAGCGTTGAAGGTAGTCTGTTATGGGAGCACGCGGATCGTGTTGCAGGGCACCACGAATCAGGTTCGCAAAATCCCGTTCCGGTCGATTGTTTCCCATGAATGGGTACCTTCAGTAGGGCAAGTCTCGTGCCGGATCCTCGTTGCGGGCCGCACAGGTAGCAGGATTTGGGAGCTATTTTTGGCCGAAAGGTATATGGATATGGGGCTTCGCACAGCCAGGAAAACAATGAATTTTCCTTTTGAGACTGAAGGTTAGCGACGATATTGAATGTAATGCTGTAGAAAGAGGCGTTGCTCGTAGGCCGGAAAAGGTATAAAGTCCGCCATCAACACGGTCACCTTCTCCGGACATCACGATGCCGCGTAAGCCCGCAATCAAAGGCTCCGACAAGCAGGTTTCGCTATTTCAGACGCCCGAGCCTCCCGATCTGCTGCGCAAGGCGGTCCAGGCCATTCATATCGCTCCGAAGTCCGGAAAGATTGGCCTG
Source organism: Candidatus Sulfotelmatobacter sp. (assembly GCA_035277905.1). GTDB lineage: Bacteria > Acidobacteriota > Terriglobia > Terriglobales > Acidobacteriaceae > Sulfotelmatobacter. The sequence goes on along the minus strand of DATEJO010000086.1, from coordinate 3,161 downwards.
CAGCAGCGCAAGATGTTCAGTTCGCTGATCAAGAACGCCCTTCGTCAGGAAGCGTTCGAGCCCGGCCGGACGAGCTTCTCGATCTCGATCGCGGCGCTCTCGCACGAGAGCGGGTTGAACAGCAACAATACGAAGTACGTGAAGGATACGGTCAACTCGCTGATCAGTACGGTCGTCAACTGGGACTACCTTGCCGCAGACCGCTCGACGGTGTGGAAGGCGTCGGGCCTCCTCGCCGGCGCCGAGCTCGAGCAATCGGTGCTGAAGTACAGCTTCTCCGACCAGATTCGCAGCGAACTGCTCAATCCGGAGATCTACGCACTCATCGATATGCGGATCGCGCGCGAGTTTCGGCGCTCACACTCGCTCGCCCTTTGGGAAAATACGGTGCGCTACGAGGGGATCGGCATCACGGCGAAGATTCCGCTGCCGAAATTCCGCGATCTCATTCTCGGTCAGGACAAGGCGTCGCAGTCGTACAAGGAGTACAAGCTCTTCAAGAGCAAGGTCCTGGTGCCGTGCATTCAGGAGGTAAACGAAGTTTCCGACCATACGCTCGAGCTGATCGAGCACAAGTCAGGTCGCAGCGTGGAGGCCGTGCAGTTCAAGGTGACGCGCAAGCAAAGCGCGGATATGGTCGAGGAAGGCGACGTCAAGAACGAAGCGCTTGTCGACGAAGTCGCCAAGTTCGGCATCCCGCGTTCGGAAGCACGCCGGTTGATCACGCAGTACGGCGTGCAGCGCATCAAGGCGGCGATCGCCTATACGCTCAATCGGACTACGAAGAAGAACGCGGCGCCGGTCGACAACGTGGCCGCATATTTCCGCAAGGCGCTGACGCACGGCTATACGCTGGCCGAGGGGCAGGGGACCGAAACGGCCGCGCCGGCGAAGGAATCCGCGCAGAGCAAGCAGGAACAGATTCGCGACAAATACCTGGCCGCGAAGGTCGACGAAGCCGGTGCGTATTTCCGCGAGCTGGAGATCGACGACCAGACCAAGCTGATCGAGCGCTACAACGAGACGGTGGCCGGTTCGAAGGATCTCACGCTGTCGCCGAAGAAGAAGGCGAGCAAGCTGGCGCAAACCAGTTTCTTCCGGTGGCTGGCGCTCGATACCTGGGGCGAACCGACCTCGGACGACTTGCTGGAATTCCTGCTGAAAAGCAGTCTCGCGACCAACTGATCAAGGCCTCGCAGCCTGGCATGCGTCGTGCGCCGGACTTCATCCGGCTGCGCGGTGTCGTGCAGGTGCGAGGCCTTTGCTTTGGGCGCTTACTTTTGCGCGGCTACCGCGAGTTCAGCGACGTACGCATCGATCACGGTCTTGAGCCGGTCGGCGAGCGATTCCTGGTGGGACGCATCGACGCCCTTCAGTTGCAGATCCAGGCGTCCGTCCGGATAGGTCTTCAACTGACCGATCGCACGCGATTCGAGCGCGAAATCGTGACGCACGCTGTAGCGCGTGCGCCCCGTCTTCTTGTTGCCGTCGCTCTGCGCGCGCAGGAAATTCTCGAGGTCGCGTACCGACTTTTTCCGGTCGATCACCGCCGTGAGCAGACGGTCGGCAGCCGGTTCGCCCAAGCGCTCGAAGATCAGTTTCAGGAAGTACGCCGCCTGCAGGCCGACCACGTCGTTCGCGCTGGCCATCCGCTCGAGCAGTGTATTCGGCAGTGCGTTCAGCGACAGTGTCTTGCTGATTGATGCCTTGTCCTTGCCGATCTTCTCCGCGAGCGTGTTCTGGTCGGGGAAGACCTTTTCGTCAAGAAGACGCTTCCATGCGACTGCATCGTCGAAGATCGTCTGGCGTTCGTGGTCGTGGTTGGCGCGATACGCGATCGTATAGAGCTGCTCGGGCGTGTGGTCCGTGCGGAACGTCGCGTTGATCGTCTCGTCGCCGTTGATGCTCGTCGCGCGCAAGCGGCGTTGTCCGTCGATCACGACGAGCTTGCCGGGAAATTCCGGAAGCCGCGTGACCTTGATCGGCTCGATCTGCCCTTCCCGCTTCAGCGTCAGCGCGAGCTCGTGCAGGCTCGACTCCGAATAGAACACACGCGGGTTGAACGGGTTCGGGATGCAATCCTTGACCGCGACCTTCTGCGGCGCGCCGAGATCCGCCGCATCGGCGGGCGTGGCCGCGCTCGGGGCGACTGCGGGGACGGCATCGACGGCGGGATTCGATGCGGGCGCCGGGTCGGGCAGGCGCGTTTCCAGCGCCGCGTTTTCCTGCGCGAGCCCGCGCAGCAGGCCGGCGGCGAGATGCAGGTTGCCGGTCGGCTTCTTGTCTTTCGAGGTGTCCTTAGCCATGAGCCGCTCCGGTAGCGCGCGTCGACGCGATGTACTGGGCCATTTCGGTGACCAGTCTCTCGATTTCCGCGCGGGCTTCCTTCAGTCCCTTCAGGTATCGATTGTGATGATGGATCGTGGTGCCGAGAGCGAATGTCTGCCGATAGACCTCGCGCTGCGCGATCTGGCTGTCGAGCAGATGCTCCCCTATTTCTTCAGCTCTTAGAATTTTTAAAATTTCTTCACGCATTTTAGTTTTTCCATTGACGCTATTCAGCATCAGCGCGGAAGACAAATTCGGGTTACGAACGGCACGCATCGACTCGATCATGCGAATCATCGCGACGGTGCTGTACAGGTCGGCCGGCGACGGAGACAGCGGCACGAGACAGAAATCGGCGACTTCGAGCACGGACGCGATGCGTGGATCTTCGAGGTTGCCCGGGCAGTCGACGACAATCACATCGAAATTCGCATCCTGCTTTTTGATCTCGCCGCCGATTCCGCGACCGGCGGGGGCCAACGACAGCACTGTCATCGGGAGCGTATTTTCGCCGCTCGTCACCCATCTGACCGACGTGCCTTGAGGGTCGGCATCGATCAACGCGACCTTGTTGCCGCCGGCCTCGAAGGCCGCTGCGATATTGACAGAGATGGTCGTCTTTCCAGTACCACCTTTTTGATTGCTGACGGCGATCTTGAAAGCCATTAAATTCCTCCAAGGAGTTTTGCATAATATATGCAGTTATCGCGAGAAAGTCCAGAAAAGTATTAGATGGCGAGATGAGTTTGCTGATTGATGCAATTGTCACGTGACAATTGCATCAATCAGCAAACTCATCTCGCCATCTAATACTTTTCTGGACTTTCTCGCGA
>DATEJO010000085.1:0-13894 GCA_035277905.1 Candidatus Sulfotelmatobacter sp. | reverse complement strand
TTGCTTTGCTTGAGGCGGGTATTGATTTCGCGGAAGACGATGTCTCGGTTTTGGCGGACTCGGTGATTCTCGATCACGTTGCGGCCGTGCGGGGTCCGCTCGAGCAACTCAGCGCTAGCTTTGCCTACGGGAAAATCGTTCATGAAGGACTGACGCTCGCAATTGTCGGGCGTCCCAATGTCGGCAAGTCGAGCCTCTTCAATCGTCTGGTCGAGCGCGAGCGCGCCATTGTAACGGCGACTCCCGGCACGACGCGAGATTTGGTCAGCGAAACCGTAGCGATTGGCGGCATCCCGGTGAAACTGGTGGACACCGCTGGCATTCGCAAGGCGATCGACGAAGCGGAGTCGATCGGGATTCAGAAATCGATGGAGGCGCTGGCTGATGCGGATCTCGTCTTGATCGTTCTTGATGCTTCGCAGGAAGAAAGCTCAGAGGACGTAGAACTGCTGCGCCAGGCGGAGGGCCGGCCCGCCATTGTGGTGGAGAACAAATCGGACTTGAGAGAAGTTAAAATCCCCACTTCTGGCAACGTCGGCCAGAAGTGGAGCACCCCTCAGGAATCAGGGGCTAGGGCCCAGTCAATCACTACATCTGCACTTACGGGCGAAGGAATCGAGGCGCTGCGCGCCGAGATTCTGCGGCACATTGCCGGAGAGAGCGGAACTTCTGTGGAAGCCGGATTTCTAACCAACATTCGTCATCAAAGATTGATCGCCGACTCGATTGCTGCGCTCGATGCGGCGAAGACCGCTGTCGCGGGAAAGATTCCACATGAAATGCTGCTGCTCGATCTTTACAACGCGCTGCGTCCTCTCGACGCCATCACTGGCGCGACCACCACGGACGACATCCTCAATTTGATCTTCAGCACGTTCTGCATCGGGAAATGAGATCGCGGTCAGGCAGACTACCGCATATGCCGCAGGTAGACGATGATCAGTCCGGACGTGGTCAACGCCAGCATGAGGAAAGAGAAAATGTAGTAGATGATCTTCACCTTCGGCCAGATGAGCTCCGGCCACTTGTCGGCGAATTTGTCGAAGAACGTCTCTCCAAGCCTCGGAGGCAGTGCGGCTTCTTCGGAATCGGGCTTCCAATTGCCCGCAATCCAGGTGGCACGCAGGTTGGAAAGTAGGAGTGCGATCACGATGACTTTGACCACGCCGATTCCGGGAGAGTTAAGGAATACGAAAATGATCGACGCGAGAAAATCCACGAGGTAGTAGATCAGTGTGATCGCGGCTGCGAACGGATTGTGTTCGCGAACGCCGATTCCGCCGAAATGAAACAGAAGAAAAATGAGCAAGCCCGTGATTGGTTGGCCACTTAGAACCAGAAAGACGAGCGACATGGCACCGACGATCGTGCACACCCAGAAGCCCTGCACCGCGAGATAGTCGACGTCGGCCCCGCTCTGAATCGACGGCCAAAAGAGGCTTTTTAGCCGGCTTTCGCTGCGCGCGGTCGAATCCGATAACCCGAGGATTTGCATGGCCGAGCATTAGACTCCTGGCCGGACGCTCTGTCTATCGGAAAATCGGGCTATTTGGAGAGCCGCCCCAGCACCGCCCGAAACATCTGATCGAAGGACTTCGCATCCCCTTGTTTTCTGACGGTCTCGAGCGCCTTCTCCGCCGCGGGGCGTTGATAGCCGAGGTTTAGCAGCGCTGAAAGCACGTCTTCCTCGACTGGGCTCGCCGGGGGAGCGGTCGGGATCGCGGCTCCCGGTTCCGGCAGCTTGTCGCGCAGTTCCAGCACCATCCTCTCAGCTGTCTTTCTTCCGATGCCGGGAATCCGCGTGAGCCTGGCGACGTCGTTTCCGCGGATGGCACCGACCATTTCCTCGGCTGCCATGCCGCTGAGAATCGTGATCGCCAGCTTGGGACCGATTCCACTCACGGTGATCAGCTTTTCGAAGAGGAGTTTCTCCGAGGGGCGCAGGAATCCGTAGAGCGCGATTACGTCCTCGCGCACGTGGGTGTGGACGTGAAGGGCGACGTCGGTTCCGACCGCTGGAAGATCGGAGAAGGTGGGAACGCTGATGGTCACGTCGTATCCCACGCCGGCCGTTTCCACAATGGCCTGGTTGGGATGCTTGGCCAGCAACTTGCCGCGAAGGTGAGCGATCATGCCGAAGCCATTGTAGCGGGTAAGGAAAAAGCCTTCACCAAGGCATAAACGAGGCCGCCTACTTTTCTTCTTGACAGGTCATTGCTATTAGATCAAAATTGACACTATCATGAATGACCTATTAATGCTCGCGATGATGCTGGATGGTCCCAAGTACGGCTACCAGCTCAAGCGCGAAGCGGGATGGATCATGGGACAGGAAGCGCTGCACAACAACATTGTCTATCCCATGCTGCGGCGCTTTCTCGAGGAGAAGTGGGTCAGCAAGAAAGAAGTTCCGGGCGAACGTGGGCAAACGCGCCAGCAATACGCGCTGACCACGGAGGGACGCCGCTATTTGTTCGAACGGATGAATGCTTTTGGAGAGACTGAAGCACGTTCCGAGGATGCCTTTCACCTGCGAGTCGGACTTTTTCCGGCGCTCAAGCCTGAAGCGCGGGAGTCGATTCTGTCGCTGCGGGAGAACTATCTTCAACACCGCGATCAGAAGTTGCAGGCTCTGCAAGGAAAGATGGACCTCGGGAAATTCGGGGGCGAGGTCGTGCGCTACATGAGAAAGCAAATCGAAGTGGAATGCGAATGGATCCGGCATCTGCGGAGGATCGAGAAAACGATCTAAGCAAAAGTCCTGTCGCCAGAAGTTCGAAGTGGAATCGCAGGATTTTCGAAGGTGAAGCATGAAATCTCTGAGCATCTGGCAACTCGAACTGATTCCCTGGTACGTATTCTCGGGCTACTGGCTGATGAGTTGGCTTCGCGTGAAACGGACAAAAGCGCGGGAGAAATCGGCGGACCGTCTCATCACGGTGGCCGTCGTCGTTACGGCTTATGAGTTGCTGTTTGCGCAGTGGCTTCGGATCGGGCCGTTACGGCTGCGCGTCATTCCTGACGAGGCTTGGATCGCATGGGTGGGAATCGGAGTGACGTGGATAGGAGTAGCCGTCGCGATTTGGGCGCGTTATTGCATCGGAGCTTACTGGAGCGCACGAGTGACGCTCAAAGAGGGGCATCAGTTGATTCGCTCGGGCCCGTACGCGTTTGTGCGGCATCCGATTTATACCGGTATGCTTGTCGGGTGCATCGGAGCAGCTCTTGTCGTCGGTGAATGGCGCGGAATCGTTGCGGTCCTACTGTTATTGGCGGCGCATTCGCGCAAGGCGATGCGCGAAGAGAATCTACTGACGACCGAGTTCGGCGAGCGCTATACCGAGTATCGCCGAGGCACCGGATTTCTTTTCCCGCGCCTCTGGCCGAGGCACGGGATGGACACTCATCCACAAGGCTCTTAGAATCGGTGGAGTTCTGCGGGCGCGATTCTATGCAGTGGGGCAGATTGCGGTTTCGATTGATGTTGGTCCTCCTGCTGTTCGTGTCTTCCGCGCTTCTGGCACAAGAGGGCGTTGTCGACCTGGACGGGCACGCAACCAATCCCTTTACTGCTTTCGCCGGCAAAGTCGTCGTTTTGGTTTTTGTGCGACGCGATTGCCCTGTTTCCGGACGCTACGCTCCTTTGATTCAGCAGATCAGCAAGCGCTATGCCGATCGGGTCAGTTTCTGGCTGGTCTATCCCGACAAAAGCGAAACTTCGCAGGCGATCCGCAAGTCGGTTGCCGACTTCGGCTACGAAATTCCGGTCGTGCGCGATCCAGAGCGTTCGCTGGTCAAGCTCAGCCGCGTGCAGATCACGCCCGAGGTCGCGGTATTCGATCGTAGTCAGCGCCTCGTTTATGACGGACGCATTGATAACTGGTACGTCGATCTTTTCCATCCACGGCCTAGTCCAACTACTCACGAACTCGAAGACGCGATTGAGGCAGTGTTGTCAGGCCAGCGGGTGTCGCGGAACGAAGTCAGGGGAGTGGGATGCTACATTTCGGATCTGGAATGAGCATCCTGCGATCGGGAGTCGGTGCCTTGCTGGTGGCAGTCTGCGCGATTCAGCTATCGGCGCAGGCGGCTTCTGCGCAACAGGCCTTGTCGACTGTTACGTTCAATCGCGACATCGCGCCCATCATTTTTCATTCCTGCTCCACTTGTCATCGGCCGGGTGAAGCCGCGCCTTTCTCTTTGCTCAACTACTCGGACGTCCGAAAGCACGCGCACCAGATTGCGGACGTCACCCTTTCGCGCACGATGCCGCCGTGGCTTCCCGAGCCGCAGAAGCTGAAATTTGCCGACGAACTCCGGCTGTCGAATGCCGAGATCGAGATGATCCAGCGCTGGGTCGATCAGGGTGAGATGGAAGGAAATGCCGCCGACCTGCCGCCGCAACCAAAGTTCGTCGAGAATTGGCGTCTCGGGACGCCCGACATGATTCTCACGGCGACGAAACCGCTGGTTCTGCCGCCGCAGGGCACCGACACGTATTGGAATTTTATTTTTCGCGTTCCCATCGACGGAACGAAATGGGTGAAGGCGGTTGAGATCCGGCCTGGGGACAAGCAGTACGTGCATCACGCGAACATTCTGGTGGACCGCGAAGGATCATCCCGCAAGCGGGAGAAAGAGCCAGGGGCAGGTTTCGGCGGCATGGAGATTCGCATCGAGTCGCAGGTGTTCGATCCAGACAGCCATCTTTTGTTCTGGAAGCCTGGCACGGTTCCTTATGTCGAGCCGGATGGCATGGCGCTCCGCCTCGACAAAGGGACAGATCTCATTCTCAATACGCATTTGCAGCCGTCGGGGAAGCCGGAGGTGATTCGTCCGAGCATCGGGCTTTACTTCACGCCGCATCCGGCAACAAAGTTGCCGATGCTGCTGCAACTCGAAGATGACGTGAAGCTTGATATTCCTGCCGGTGACAAGGCGTTTGTCGTGCGCGATCAGTTCACTCTGCCGGTGGATGTCGAGCTGCTTGCGATTTATCCGCACGCGCATTATCTCGGCAAAAACATTCAGGCGTACGCTACGCTTCCCGACGGGACAAGAGAATCTCTGATTCACATACCAGATTGGAATTTGAATTGGCAGGCGGTGTATCGCTACGCGCAGCCTGCGCTGTTGCCGAAGGGAACGACGGTCAGTTTGCAATATACCTACGACAACTCCGACGGGAATCCGCTGAACCCGAATCATCCGCCAATTGAAGTGAAGGGCGGAAACCGTTCGACCGATGAGATGTGTCATTTGTGGCTGCAAGTGCTGCCGGTGAATTTTGATCCGGCGAAGGGCGATCCGCGGATGGTGTTGCAGGAAGCCTTGGCGCGGCACGATGTGGAAAATGATCCGGGAGATTTTGAGGCGCATTACAACCTTGGGGCGATGCTGCAGGCGAGGAAAGACCTCGAAGGAGCGATCGCGGAATATCGTGAGGCGATGAAGCTTCGCCCACAGGATGCCGCTGGGAATAATGCTCTAGGGGGAGCGCTGGTGGCAGCGGGACATCCCGAGCAGGCTGCGGAATACTTGCAGACGGCGCTGAAGGCACGTCCCGATTATTTTGACGCGCACTACAATTTGGGATTTGCTTTGGCTGATCAGAACGATTTCGCGGGCGCGGCTGAGCAATTTCAGGCGGCTCTGCAACTGCAGCCGCGGGACGCTGCTGTGGAGGCAAACCTTGGCGCCGCGCTGGCTGAAATGGGGCGTTTGCCTGAGGCGAAGGCACATTTCGTACACGCGCTGCAGTTGGATCCGAAACAGCCGATTGCGAAAGAGAATCTGCAAGAGCTTGAGAAGGAGATGACCGCGAAGTAGAACTCGCCGCGTGGAGTTCGGCGGCATCTTGTGATGATGGGACCTGAGATGACTTTCAGAAGAGAAATTTCGTTTTTGTGTTCTTTGGCACTGCTTTTCTTACTCTGTTTGGCCAGCATTGCCCAGCAACCTGCGCCACCGGAAGCTCCTGCCGCAGACGCGCAACATGCATTTCCCCAGGAGTTCGCTGATGCGCGCAAGTTGATGCAAGCTGGAAAGTCCGACGAGGCAATCGCCAAGCTGCAAACGCTCGAATCGCGCGATCCTTCGATGAAAGGCCTCGCCTTCGAATTCGGAACGGCATACTACAAGAAAAGCGATTTTCCGAAAGCCATCGAATATTTCAAGAAAGCCACGACCGAGGATCCTGCGAATCAGGAAGCGATCCAACTGCTGGGATTGTCGAACTATCTTGGCGGCCATCCCGCCGATGCGATCCCGCTGCTCGAAAAAGTTCAGGGATGGTATCCGCGGGCGAATGTCGATGCTGCCTACATTCTGGGCATCTGCTACATCCAGACCAAGAATTACGATCAGGCGCGTAAGTCATTCGGAAAGATGTTCGACGTGCCCGGCGATTCGGCAGCTGCTTACTTGTTCACGGCGCGCATGCTGTTCCGGCAGGAATACGATCCGGTTGCGGAAGAATACGCGCAGAAAGCGGTCGCGCTCGATCCGAAACTGCCGCTTGCGCATTTCCTGCTTGGCGAACTGTATCTCTACAAATCACGGGTGCCCGAGGCTATCACGGAATTTCAGAAAGAACTGGCCATCAATCCAGCGCACGCTGCTTCGTATTACAAGCTGGCAGATGCTTATTCGCGGGTGCAGAAATTCGACGATGCGGAACGCCTGCTGCAACGCTCCATTTGGCTGGATGCGACTTCGACTGGGCCGTACATCCTGATGGGAAAGGTACTCGAGAAAAAGGGCGAGTACGACCTTGCAGTGCGTGCACTACAGCGCGCGGCTACGATGGACCCGAATAATCCGATTACGCATCACCTGCTCGGCCAGGCTTATCGGGATATGGGAAATAAAGAAAGCGCCGACAGCGAATTGAAACTCTCCGAGGAATTGCAGACCCAGCAGGATGCGCACTGATTGAAGTCAGATGACGGCTGATTGCTCGCGGCGGCGTGCCTGAATCTCGATATAGACATTCACCAACGAAACGGCCGCGGGCGTCACGCCGGGAATACGGGAGGCTTGGCCGATGGTGCGCGGACGGACTTTCGTCAACTTTTCCTGCATCTCGCGAGATAGCCCGCTCACCGATCGATAGTCGAACCATTCCGGAATCGCGTGCTGCTCCGATTTCTTCAGGCGATCCATCGCGCGCTGTTGCTGCACCAGGTAGCCTTCGTACTTGATCACGGTCTCCACGGACTTCAATTCGTTTCTGACCTCAGAAGAAATGAAAACCGCAGAGGACGGTGAGGACGCAGAGGAATCTCTGGCGAAAAACTCGGGCGAAACTGTTTTGAGTGCCGGGACTAGTTGTTCAATCGTGATCTCAGGGCGCTTCAGCAACTGCGCGAGCGTCTGGCCCACGGCCGACGACAGGTCTGGCGGAGCCGGGACGGCACACGTTTCCAGGCCCGCCAGCATCTCGGACGAAAGTCGCGTCGCATCCAGCAACTTCTTCATTTGAGCCAGCCGATCCTGCTTCGCCTGAAAATCCGCCCACGCCTGGTCGGAGATCAATCCGACGCGGCGGCCGTGAGGCGTGAGGCGGCGGTCGGCGTTATCGATGCGCAGATGAAGACGGAACTCGGCTCGCGAGGTGAACATTCGGTACGGTTCGTTCGTTCCCTTCGAGATGAGATCGTCGATCAGAATTGCCGTGTATGCCTCGGTGCGGTCGAGAATCAGAGGAGGCTGCTGCTTGACCTGCAACGCTGCATTGATCCCGGACATAATTCCCTGGCATGCAGCCTCTTCATAGCCGGACGTGCCATTGATCTGGCCTGCGAGGAATAGTCCGCTGATCTTGCGCGTTTCAAGTGTGCGCTCGAGTTCCGTGGGATCGATCGAGTCGTATTCGATCGCGTATCCCGGGCGGAGCATTTCGGCATTCTCAAGTCCGGGAATCGACTTCAGAATCGCAAGCTGCACTTCCACAGGCAGGGACGTGCTCATACCGTTGACATAGATTTCGTGCGTATTCAGTCCCTCGGGCTCAAGGAAGAGCTGGTGCATTTCCTTGTCGGGAAACTTCACGATCTTGTCTTCGATCGATGGGCAGTAGCGCGGGCCAATGGACTGAATCTGGCCGCTGTACATCGGCGAGCGGTGAACATTTTCGCGGATGATGCGGTGCGTCTCGGGAGTGGTCCAGGCGATGTAGCAGGGCACCTGCGAGTCATGATGCGCAACGCGCCTGGTGCGGAAACTGAATGGCGTGGGATCGTCATCGCCCGGCTGCACCGGAAACTTCGACCAGTCGATCGTGCGGCCATCGAGCCGCGGCGGAGTGCCGGTCTTGAGGCGGCATCCGCGCAGTCCCAAGTTCTTCAGAGCTTCGCCCAGCAGTACCGCGTTGGGCTCGCCGGATCGTCCAGCAGGATATTGCTGCTCGCCGCAATGAATCAGTCCGTTGAGGAATGTGCCGGTCGTGATGATCACGGCTTGCGCGCCGACGGTACGGCCGTCACGCAGGCGGATGCCGAGAACGCGTGACCCGTCGTTGGTCGTTGGTCGCTGGTCGTTCGCAAGTGCATCACTGCCTTCGGCTATCGGCAACCGACTATCGGCTAACGGTTGCTCCACGATCAGATCTGCCACCTCGGCCTGCTTGATTTTGAGATTCGGCTGGGACTCGAGCACCTCGCGCATCTTCAGCCGATAGGCTTGTTTGTCGCATTGGGCGCGTGGCGACCAGACCGCCGGGCCGCGCGAGGTATTCAGGAGCCGGAACTGAATGCCGACTGCGTCGGTAACTTCGCCCATGATGCCGCCCAGCGCATCGACTTCGCGGACAAGATGTCCCTTCGCAATCCCGCCGACCGCGGGATTGCACGACATCTGCGCGATCAGGTCGACATTGAGCGTGTAGAGCGCGGTCTTCAGGCCCATTCGGGCCGAGGCCATGGCCGCCTCGCATCCGGCATGCCCGGCGCCGACCACAACTACGTCGAATTGTTCGGTGAACTGCATCGGGAATTGTTCAACAACCCCAGAAAGCTGTGTCTATGCTGCTTTCATTCTAGCAACTCGCGGGATACGGCGATCCAGTGACCGGCTCAACGGTCGAGCAAGCCAGTGCTCCGTTAGAATCATTGGCTCAATTCTTTGGAGGAAAACGATAGTGCTGAAAGAAATTCCCATCGGGGTGCGCGGCGAGGCAGAGGAAATAGTTGAGTTCAAGCACACGCTGACGTTTCATTATCCGCAGCTGCCATCGGTTTATTCGACTCCCGACATGATCCGCCTGATGGAAACAGCCGCGTTTCACGCATTGGCGCCTTACTGCGAGGATGATGATGAAATCACAGTAGGAACGTCGATCAACATTGAGCATCGCGCGGCCAGCGGAATTGGCGCGCATATCAAAGCCGCGGCTACGCTCGAGTCTTTTGACGGACGCTTCTACACTCTGCGGGTTACCGCCCGCGACGACACGCAGGAAATCGGACGAGGCACGGTGGGGCGGGCGGCCGTGCGCGTCTCGCGGTTTCTGGAAAAGATGAAGACCGGAAGCCGATAGCCGCATCCAATCCGGGCGTATGGCAAATCCTGAACAAGCAAAGAAGGCCAAAGCGTTTCTTGCGATGCACAAGGCCGGTCCGGTTGTACTTCTTCCGAATGTTTGGGACGCGGCCAGCGCGCGCATTGTCGAGGAGGCCGCCTATCCCGCTCTGGCTACAACGAGCGCCGGAGTTGCTTTTGCCCAGGGATTTCCCGATGGGCAAAAGATTCCGGTCGAGCGCATGATTTCGGCGATCGCGGTGATTGTGGCAGCGGTGAACGTGCCTGTCACGGCCGACGTGGAAGCTGGTTATGGGCAGAAGCCCGAAGATGCCGCGCGAACGGCGAGGCTTGTCATCGAGGCCGGAGCGGTAGGGATGAACTTCGAAGATGCGACCGGAGAGCCAGATCATCCGTTGACAGACTTGCGGCCTCAGTTGGAGCGCATTCGCGCGATTCGCGAAGTCGCCCAGAACCTCGGCATCAAACTCGTGCTGAACGCCCGCACCGATGTATATCTGGCGCAGGTGGGCGATCCGGCAAAACGCTATGACGAGTCTCTGCGGCGCCTGGCTGCCTATCGCGAAGCGGGTGCTGATTGTGTCTTTGTTCCCGGCCTGAGCGACGCGGAGACGATTCGGCGCATAGTGGCCGATGTGAAATGTCCTGTAAATATTCTCGCCGGGGCCGGCTCGCCTTCAGTTCGCGAGCTTGCCGATCTCGGAGTCCGGCGAATCAGTCTGGGCTCCGGGCCGATGCGGGCGACGCTTGGCTTGCTACGACAACTGGCTCAGGAGGTACAGTCCCGAGGTACGTATTCGTTGCTGAATGGCGCGCCGCCGCATGCGGAGATCAACAAACTGATGAGTCCAGCTGGAAAAACTGAGAACTGAGAACCGAGAACTGATCGTCATTGGTGTCATTTCCGATACGCATGGCCTGCTTCGTCCCGAGGCGCGGCAGGCACTGCGTGGCTCGGACCACATCATCCATGCAGGGGATATCGGCAAGCCTGAGATTCTCGATCAGCTGAGGGCAATTGCGCAACTCACGGCAGTCCGCGGCAACATCGACAAAGCAGCGTGGGCTCGCAAACTACCCGAAACCGAGGTCGTGGAGATCGGCGGCGTCTCGATTTATGTGCTGCACGATCTGGCGCAGCTGGATTTGAAGCCGACTGCCGCCGGCATTGCAGCTTTGATCTCGGGCCACAGCCATGTCCCGAAGCAGGAGATGCGTGATGGCGTCCTCTATTTCAACCCAGGCAGCGCGGGACCGAGGCGGTTTAGGCTGCCGATCACGATCGGGAAGCTAACAGTTGAGGGCGGAATAATTCGCGGAGAGATTATCAAGATCGCAGATTGAAACTTTTTCGGCGATCGAGTGGCGACCGCCGCAAAAACCTACGATTGTTACAATCCAAGCTTGTCTCTTTCATTTCACATCGATGCCACTGTCGGCCCGTCCCGTCTCGGACGGCTGATCACTCCACACGCCGAGATCCAGACACCCGTATTCATGCCGGTCGGAACGGTCGCATCGGTAAAAGCCGTTCCGCAGGACGTCTTGGAAAGCCTGGGGGCACAGATCATTCTCGCGAATACCTATCATCTCTATCTTCGGCCGGGCGTCGAGACCGTCCGCAAGATGGGCGGCCTGCACGGATTCATGGCGTGGAATCGTGCCATCCTGACGGATTCCGGCGGCTTTCAGGTTTTCAGTCTCAACGAACTACGGAAGGTCAACGAAGAGGGCGTGATGTTTCGCTCGCACCTGGATGGATCGTCTCACTTCTTCAGCCCGGAAAGCTCGATCGCGACTCAGATTGGACTCGGGGCTGACATCATCATGGCGTTCGATGAATGCACGGAATATCCCGCCGACCAGTCCCGGATCCGGGCCTCGATGGAGATGACCGCGCGCTGGGCCGCCCGCAGCAAGAAGTACTTTGAGGAGCATAAGCACGAGGTGCCGTGGAAAGAAGTTTCGGGTTTCGGGTTTCGAGTTTCGAGTGTCATGGAAAGCCGAAACTTGAAACCTGAAAGTGGAAACTCCGATAACAGCAGATTGAACGCTACTCAGGCTCTCTTCGGCATTGTCCAGGGTGGGATGGACCGGGCTCTACGCAAAGAGTCCGCAGAGCGGACCGTCGAGATCGGATTCCCCGGCTATGCGATCGGCGGGCTGAGCGTGGGCGAGCCGCGGGAACTCACTCGCGAGGTCGTCGAGTCCACGCTCGAATACCTTCCTAAAGACAAGCCCCGCTATCTCATGGGAGTGGGAAATCCGGACGAGATTATCGAATATGCCCGCCTCGGGGTCGACATGATGGACTGTGTTCAACCGACGCGGGCGGCCCGGCACGGCCTGCTCTTCACTTCTGAGGGCAAAATCTCGATCAAGCAGGCGCGTTACGCGCAGGATCCGGAGCCACTTGACCCGAATTGCAATTGCAGCGTGTGCCGGCGCTATTCCCGGGCCTATTTACGGCATCTTTACGCATCTAACGAGGTGTTAGCTCAGGTCTTGAACACGGTCCACAATCTCAGTTTCTACCTTGACACTATGCAGCGGGTACGGCATTCTATCTCACTTGGGGAAGAGTCCCGTTTTCATTCTGGTGTCTGGTCGCGACCGAAAGCCTAGACTGCATGGGAAGATCTTCCCGGTTCAAGCCTGAAGCCGAGGACCCGGCCGAAGTCGACCAAAACCCCGTGGTGAATCAAAGCTCCCCGCGGCGCTAATGGGCGCGGGCGTTTTTTGCGGATTCTTCCGCTCAGACCTCAAAGAGCATGCAATTCTTGTTGGCGGTGCAAACGGGTGGTGGAAGTATGGGGTGGCTCAGTATTGCCCCGCTCATCTTCATCTTCGGTATTTTTTATCTTCTGTTGATCCTGCCGCAGCAGCGACGCCAGAAAAAGTGGCAGGCCATGCTTGAGCAGCTCAAAACTGGCGACAAGGTCACCACCAGCGGCGGGCTGCGCGGAACCATCATGGCGTTGAAGGACGATTCGATCCACCTGCGAGTGCCTCCGAATAACCTGTTGCTGGAGGTGACGAAGGCCTCGGTGACGCAAGTGACGACGACCGACGAGGATGTGAAAACGAAATAGAGCTTTTGAGTTTCTGGTTTCGATCGTCGTTGGACTCGAGACCGGGAACCTGAACTCGAAACTGTGGTTTATATGAAAAAGAATCTCTTCTGGAAGCTGGTCTTCATCATCGCAGTTATGCTCTTTTTCCTCTTCGGAATCCTCGGGGTTCCCCAGAGTCTCTCCGGGTCGGGTCTGCTGACCGCACTGACCGACCACATCCATCTCGGACTGGATTTGAAAGGTGGAACGCACCTGATTCTGCAGGTCCACGTGAATGATGCGGTTAACGTCGATGCGCAGAATGCCATCGAGGTGCTGAAGGACCAGCTGCGCAAGCGCAAGATCGACTATGCCGATATCACGCAGCCAGACCCTCAGAACAATCCCGACCACATTCTGATTAAAGGGGTTCAGCCGGGAGCGCGTTCCGACCTGATCAGCATCGTGCAGGATCGATTGCCCGAATACGATCTGACCGGCGGCCCGAACAACACCTGGATGATGGCGATGAAGGCATCACAGCTGTCGGACATGAAAAATAAGGCCGTGAGCCAGGCGATCGAGACCATCCGGAGCCGCATTGACCAGCTCGGCGTGAGCGAGCCGACGATTGAAGAGCACGGACTCGGGCAATATCAGATTCTTGTTCAACTGCCTGGCGTGGATGACCCGGAACGGGTGAAGGACATCATGCAGTCCACCGCCATGCTGGAAATCAAACAGTCGTTAGGCGGCCCGTATCCGAGCGAGCAGGCGGCGATGCAGGCCAACAATGGGGTTCTTCCCGTCGACTCAATCCTGCTTCCCGGGCATGCTCAACCAGGTTCTCCGGATGAAGGCCAGTCGTGGTACCTGGTCTCGCGCGTATCCGCCGTAAGCGGTAAGGATCTGCGTGATGCGCAGCCCAGTACCGATCAGAATGGTCAGCCCAGCGTTCTCTTTACGCTCACCGGCCAAGGCGGACAGCGTTTCTTTAACTTCACATCGTCCCATGTGGGAGATAGTCTGGCCGTCGTCCTCGACAACAAAGTTCAGGAAGTCGCCACGATCAAAGAAGCGATTCGGGACCAGGGAACCATCAGCGGCGGCCGTATGACTGAGCAACAGGCGAAGGATCTTTCCATGGTTCTGCGCTCAGGTGCTTTGCCGGCCAGCATCAGCTATTTGGAAGAGCGGACCGTCGGCCCGTCGTTGGGTGCCGATTCGATTCGCGCTGGCGTACGGGCGGCGGTGATCGGCATGGTTGCGGTGCTCATCTTCATGTTGGTCTACTACCGCGG
>DATEJO010000084.1:0-4925 GCA_035277905.1 Candidatus Sulfotelmatobacter sp. | reverse complement strand
TCCGCATACTGCTCCGGTTTCTGTTCAAATTTCGTCTTGCATTCCTGCGAGCAGAAGTTATATTTCTTTCCCCCGTATTGCGTCTGATATTGCGAATTACTCTCGTCAACTTTCATTCCGCAAACTGGATCTTTCGTCATGACTAACTCTCCTGATAAATTTGCGTCCTGCCCCAATTCTCCTTCGATCTCCTTCAACTTCCGCTCCGGTAATTCCTGTAATTCCACGAAACTCCACTCTTCCGGCAAAATGAAACTCCACTCTTTGGGCCAAAATGTAGCCAACGGCACCGTGAATGTAGCCGACAGCACCGAGGAAGAGCGGCGCTTCAGCGCCGCGTAAGCATTTCGAATCGTTCGGGCCTCAGCCCTGGTGGCCCGCTTTTCGCGCCGCGCGAGTCTTTTTCCTGCGGCCTGTTTCACCCGGTGCTACTAAGACGTTCAAAATACGTAAGCGCCCTCGCCCGTTTCACCAATGCCGCAACACTCCCCCAAACTCTCAGCGTTCTCTGCGATGTTTCTCAGCGAACTCAGCGTTTTAGCATTTTGCTCAAGTCGCAAACGGCGGAGCTCCCCCAACCCCGTCACCCATCTTGCATTTCCTGTGCACACCCTGTGGACAATCTGCCTGTTCGCCCCGTCGAACCGTTCACGCTCCCGCAGCGTCCGCACGAAAACGACCGCGATCAGCGGAGGAATCGATCCTCTCTGATGGTTCGCTTGAGCTTTGTTCCGATGTAAAGATCCGCCCCGCCTTTATCCTCAAGTGCACCAAAAATACTGAATTGACCCAAGCCCGATTCGCTCGTACAGTCTGATTCGCCTCGTACAAAAAACTGCTCGTTCCGGCGCTGCCACGCAGCGGAGCAGCAACCTAGGCAACAGCAAGAAAGTCGAGTATCAGGTCGGCAACGAAATGAAATCAGAGCAATGGAAAACCTATCGCACGCGATTCTTAGTGAAAGCCAAAAAACTAAACTCAGGCCTCAGCTTCATCGATCATCTTGGTCGCCAGCATTGTGGACGCAAGGGCGACTACCTCGTCGAATCCTGCGATGGCATCTTGAGCATCGCTCCCAAACAAATTTTCGAAGACATCTACGTCGCCATGACCGGACGCCCTGCCCGTCCCGCATCGCACCCGCAGAACCAGGGTGTTCACGACAAGTCCGTCGAAGCTTTAGATGTAGAACGCATCAACGCAGTCAGTTTTCGCCCAAACCGGAACGTGGCCATTCAGCCCGTGAGTCCGCCCCCGGTTCGGCGCAAACTGCCTCAGCCGTTTCGCGAAATCACATCAGGCATCGGCCTAATGTGAAGTGGAATAGCTAAAGTGCGGCGTCATCCCAAACGACCGAGTTTTCACCAGCACTCGCAGAGCCTGCCCTGAGCAAGCGAGCACCGCGAGCGCGCCGAACGGGGATCTCAGGTAAAACGACATTGAGGGATATAGAAAATCGATCTAAGGTTGCAGCCCGCCGAACCATGATCTTTGAAACTTTGAAACTTTGAAACTTTGAAACTTGAAACTTTGAAACCTGAAACTCGAAACTGCTCCATGTGGAAAACCGGTCCCATCCCTCGCACCAAGCCCGTCATTGCTAGGGATACAACCTATTGTGTTTCCCTCTTGACAGGTACAATAAGCAGGAGTAATTTTGCAATCCCAAGCAGGAAATTTCACCCCACGGGAATGGGGCTGAAATTCGAGAGGTGGACGGAAATCCTGCGGGAGGCGCGAGCCAGAGGTGACTCGGCCGGCCGCAGACAGGAAGGGCGAAGGCGCCCGGGTTTCGGATCCGTAACTCCAGGCGCCCCAAACCTTTAAGACTGGAATGCAGTACAGCCTTCGGTCCTTGTGGAAAGCCGAATGCCACAAGGCCAAAGCCGACTTAGAAAGGTTTCGGGAGTCTGTCTGGTCGCCGTGGAAGCCCAGTCGTAAAGGGCTATCCGGATGCCGAACAGCGGAAGCCGGGAGCCGAAGCACCGCGGTGGCCGTTCCCCGTCCCTCCCCCGGGGTTCGACAGCAGCGCAGCAAGCCGGCAGTAGCAATCAGTACCTGCCCGACAAAAGTGACGAGGGAACTTCCTTGTCTTCTGTTGTGGCAGAACCGAGTCCAGGAGCCCGAAATGGAAGGTTTAACCAGTCTCGTCTCCGAATCCCTTGCGCGCCATGGGTTCGATCGTCCGCTCGACTATCGCCGCCTCAAGTGGTCCCGCTGGTTCCGCTGCGAATCGCATCACAGTCTTCTGTTTGTGCCAAGTAAGCCCGGAGTCTTTGCCGTAGCCGAAGAAATCCTGAGTGTAGGAACGGAGAAGCCGGAATCCGAAGCCCGGCGCATGCTAGCGGTTACCCAATTCTTCGAGGCCGACGACATGGCCTACGTGCTTGACCGCATGCTCTCGCACCAGCACCCGATGCGTGCCCGCCTCGAGTCCGGACGCTATTTCATCCGTTTCGTCGTGATCGAAGAGAGCGCCCAGCGCCGCAGCATCGCCAGCGCTCTCAATCAATGGATCGCCAACTCCGCCGAGAAGGCGACGGGAATCGGCCCGCACTTCGCCACTTCCTTGGAACTGACTCCATCGTCAGAAGAGAATAGTGTGGAGACAGCCGCCTCGGCTGTCGAGCGAAGCGAAGCGAGCGCGGTTGCTGTAGGGACGGACGCAGTCGTCCGTTCAGTGACCGGAGCGAACGTAGGCCTCGCGGCCCATTCCGCGACTCCGCCCGCAACCGCCGGAGCCGCCACCAACATAAATTGTCCGTCCCCGTTCCCCTCCGGCTTTTAAGCCGAACCGGAACGAGGGCTGAAAGATTCGTAATCAGGGCACGGGTTTAACCGTGCCGAAAAGTTGTTGAAATGAACGGCTCGACCCGATTTACCGCGCCCCGCGCTGGAATCGGCTCCGGTTCCATAGAATCTAATTAGGAGAGTCCCCGATGCCCGAACTCAAAACCCAAACCGCCACCTCCGCCGCTCCCTCGGTCCCCGCGCAGGCTCCTGCGAAGAAGAAGGCACCGGGCCTTTCCTTCCGCCGCCTTTTTACCAAACCGGGCGTCTCTCCTTATCACGAAGTCGAATGGGAATTCCGTACGGCCGCGATCACCGACTCTCACGGCAACGTGATCTTCGAACAGAAGGACGTTGAAGTCCCCAAAGACTGGTCCATGACGGCGACCAACATCGTCGCCTCGAAATATCTCCACGGCAAGCTCGGCACGCCCGATCGCGAGACCGGTGTCCGCCAGCTCGTCTCCCGCGTCGCCGAAACCATCCGCGACTGGGGACACGCCCAGGGCTACTTCCGCACCGTTGACGACGCAGCCACGTTCCACGATGAACTCGTGCACATCCTCGTTCGCCAGTATGCCGCCTTCAACTCGCCCGTCTGGTTCAACGTGGGATGCGATCGCATCGAGCCCAACTCCGACGGACAGAACTGGCACTGGAACGCCGCCACGCAACAGGTCGAATTCGGCGTCACCGGATACCGCAAGCCGCAGTGCTCCGCCTGCTTCATCAACTCGGTGAAAGATTCGCTCGACTCGATTCTCACCCTCGCCAAGACCGAGGGCATGCTCTTCAAGTGGGGCAGCGGCACCGGCACGAATCTCTCTCCTCTGCGCGGATCGACTGAAACTCTTTCCGGCGGAGGCACCGCCAGCGGCCCGCTCAGCTTCATGAAAGGATTCGACGCCTTCGCCGGCGTCATCAAGTCCGGAGGCAAGACGCGCCGCGCAGCGAAGATGGTCATCTTGAACGTCGACCATCCCGACATCATGGACTTCGTCGAGTGCAAGATGAAGGAAGAAGCCAAGGCGCACGCGCTCGTTGCCATGGGATACGACGGCTCGCATCCCGACTCTGATGCCTACAGCTCCATCTTCTTCCAGAACGCCAACAACTCCGTCCGCGTCACCGACGACTTCATGTATGCCGTTGTGCGCGATACGGATTTCTCCACGCGCAGCGTGACCGATCATTCTGTCGTGCAGACTTACAAGGCAAAAGATCTTCTGCACAAAATTTCCGAAGCGACTTGGCACTGCGGCGATCCCGGCATGCAGTACGACACCACCGTCAACCGCTGGCACACATCGAAGAACACCGCCCGCATCAATGCGTCGAATCCGTGCAGCGAATATATGTTCCTGGACGATTCGGCCTGCAATCTCGCCAGCTTGAATCTCCTGAAGTTCGCGCCCAACGGAACGTTCGACGTCGAAGCGTATCGTCATGCGGTTGACATCCTGATCACGGCGCAGGAAATTCTGGTCGACAACGCGGGATATCCCACGCAGGCGATCATGGCCAACTCGCACGACTATCGCCCGCTCGGACTCGGCTATGCCAACCTCGGCGCATTGCTGATGGCCGCCGGACATCCGTACGACAGCGACGCCGGACGCGACTACGCCGCCTGCGTTACAGCCATCATGTGCGGCGAAGCCTATCTGCAATCGAGCCGCATCGCGGAACAATGCGAGCCGCTTGCCCCGGCCACCGAACCGACAAAGAAAACTCTGGCTGAGACGAACCTCGGTTCCAACACCATGCCCGGCGGAGCTTGCCCCGGCTGGTACATCAATCGCGAACCGTTCCTCGACGTGATCCGCATGCACCGCGCCAGCGTGAACGGAATTAACAAAGGCAATGTCCCAACCAATCTCTACGAATCCAGCAAAGCCTGCTGGGACGAAGCTCTCCAGCACGGCGAAAAGCACGGCTACCGCAACAGCCAGGTAACGGTCCTAGCACCAACAGGCACGATCGGTTTCATGATGGATTGCGATACGACTGGTATCGAGCCTGATCTCGCGCTGGTGAAATATAAGAAGCTGGTCGGCGGCGGGATGATCAAGATTGTGAACAATACCGTGCCGACGGCTTTGTTCAAGTTGGGGTACACGCATGAGCAGACGGAT
>DATEJO010000083.1:0-17328 GCA_035277905.1 Candidatus Sulfotelmatobacter sp. | reverse complement strand
ACTTCCACCGCTTCGCGGATCGCCCCGTGTCCCGCTATCGCCTTCGTCGTGTAGTGCGCGATTTCTTTCACCTCGGGCACCGCATCGCCGACGGCGACCGCGAGCCCTGCACGGCGCAAGAGCGGAATATCCGGCAGATCGTCCCCGACGAATGCCACTTCCGCATCGGAAACTCCAGCCTTTCGCAGAATGTCTTCATACGCCGGAACCTTCAGCGGCTGCTTCATGTAAATGAATTCCATCTTCATCTCATGGGCGCGGCGAAGTAGCGCGGCGCTCTCGCGGCCCGTAATGCAGCCGGTACGCAAACCGGCGGTTTGCGCCAGTGTTAATCCCTGGCCGTCGTGCGCGTCGAACGTCTTGATCTCGAGCGCAGTGCCATCCGTTTGCGACAGCAGGGTAACACTGCCGTCGGTCATGGTGCCATCGACATCCATGAGCAGCACCTTGATTCGGCTCGCGCGCTTCTTGAGCGCCGCGGAAATCTTAATAGGACGCATGAACCTTCCTCCACAAAACACATCAGGAGAGTTTACGCGAAAGCTTGCCTTTCAAAGTCGCGCTGCCATATTCGCGCGTGCGGACCAGTGGTAGACTTACCGGCATGGCTGCCAGAAAAAAAGCAAAGAAAAAAGCGAAGAAGACGAAGAAAGTCGTTGCAAAAAAGACCCGCACGCGGCGTCCGGTTGCGAAAAAATCGGCGCGCAAGGTGTCCCGGCCGAAGAAGACCCGCAAGGCCCCGGCACGATCACGCACATCTCCCAGACCTCGGCCTGCTCCTAAACAGCCGGTCACCGATTCCGATTCTCAGGGCCTCTCTAAGGCCGAGACCGTCGATTCGGAAAGCGTCGGTGAGTTGATCGATGAAGGGAACACGTTCGAAGCGGGCGTTGTCGAGGGAGTTGAGCAAGCCGACAATGCCGACGAGCGCGAAGTTCGCACCCGCGAATTCCCTGAGGACGACGTTCCCGAGGAATACCTGGATAAGGATTAGCGGAGGACGCTGCGCATCACTTCGAGGAGTCCTGATCAGGATGTGCACTCCGTCGAGACTCGACGGAACAGGAATTCGCTGCTCAAGTCGGCACTCCCAGCTTCGGGAGCAGCCACTGTGTCAGAAATAAATACGCAGCAATCACCACGACAAACCAAACCCAGTCCGGCATCTAGTTCCCTCCCCTAATTGACGACACTGCAGCAGTGCGGCTGCGAGGACCTCGGAAATTTGCAATCCGCTGTACACGGGCAGCGCGCTGCGCGGTGCTGCGGCAGACCAGTTCGCAAAGCTTGAACACCATGGGATCCGCAATGCTGTAATAGATGCTGTTGCCCGCGCGCTCCCGCCCCACCAGCCCCGCATCGAATAAAATTTGCAGGTGCTTGGAAACATTGGGCTGAGTCCCGTCCAATTCGCAGACAATTTGCCCGACGGTTTTCGGGCCGCGCTGCAGTTGCTGCAGGATCCGCAGGCGGCAAGGCTCTCCCAGCACCTGGAAGCGCCGCGCAACGACTTCGATCATTCGGTCGTGAATCATATCTGCTTAACTATATAATTATACATTCATATAGATCACTTTTCATACCGAGCGTGAAACGTGCGATCTGACATTGAACAAGCCATCCCGTTGCTGAAGCAGGGCGACCGCAAGGCTCTCGAAAAAGCTCTGGGACTGCTGCAACAGTCCGTATTCGCCTTCGGCATGCGCGTATGCGGCCAGCGCCAGGACGCCGAAGACACCATGCAGGAAGTCCTGCTGAAAGCCATTCCCTACCTGCCGAAATTCGACAATCCGAAGGCTCTCGGCACGTGGCTCTACAAAGTCGCCAAGAATCGTTGCCTCATGAGCCGCCGCAGAAGCAAGTTCGCCCCGAAGGAAGATCTCTCGCTCGATGAACTGATGCCCGACCGTCAGGAACTGGAACAACTCGAGTCCGTTCCCGAAATCAGTCCGGAGAGCGCCGCGATCCGCGGGCAGGAGGGGCAGCGCATCCGCGAGGCCGTGCGCAATCTGCCTCCCCACTACCGCATCATCCTCGTGCTGCGCGACATGGAAGGATTCACCGACGACGAGGTCGGAGAGATCACGGGATTACGTCCGGCGACAGTCCGCGTCCGCCTGCATCGCGCGCGGTTGTTTGTGCGAAGAGAACTGTCGAAGGCCCGTGAAAAACAAAACGCGGCCTCCCGCCCGGCCGCCGAACCATCGCGAACGCGCCGCTGCCGCAGCATGTTCGCCGGGCTCTCGGATTATCTCGACGGCGAGCTTGACGATTTTTCCTGCGAAGAGATCGAAGCGCACCTCGAGGGTTGCGAACCCTGCAAGAAATTTCTTCGCAGCCTGGAAGAATCGATCAGGCAGTGCAAGCAGTCGCCGGCCGAGTGTCCCGACCGCTCCAAAGCCGCCGACATGCGAAAGCAGTTGCTCTCGACCTATGGACGAGCACTCGCCGGCGGCAAGTAGATCGCGCTTCCCCTCAGTGTCATCCCGAACGTAGCTCGCCGACCCGAAGGGACGGCGAGCGAAGTGGAGGGACCTTTTGTTGTCGACTTTTTGTTGTCGATTAGTTGTTATCGACAGGTCTCCGCCTACAGTGAATCATGGATACTTTGCCTGTCCCTTCCCGCATACCCTTTGGATTCTGAATTCACCTGCGCCCCTCGTCTGCTGCGTGTCGAAGCTTGAGTGCAGGCGCATGCAAATCATGAGATCGTCGCCCGGGTCCACAGCCCGCAACGCCTGTCTGCTCCTGCTGGTCGCGCTCTTCGCGCTCCATTGCTCCGCCTATTCGGTCCTGACGCATGAAGAGCTGATCGACCTGGCTTGGAATAGTTCGATCCGGCCTCTACTTCTGAAACGATTCCCGAACGCCACACCTGAGCAACTGCGCGAAGCCCATGCTTACGCCTACGGCGGTTGCGCCGTCCAGGACATGGGCTATTACCCCTTCGGGAAGAAATTCTTCAGCAACCTCACGCATTACGTGCGCACGGGCGACTTCATCGACTGGATGTTCAAGAACGCCCGCACCATCGACGAACTGGCGTTCGCCATCGGAGCGCTCTCGCACTATCTCGGCGACTCCATCGGACACTCGCAGGCAATCAATCCCGCGACCGCCATCGAATTCCCCAAGCTCGAACAGAAATTCGGCAAATCCGTCACCTACGGCGAAAGCCCGCACGGCCACATCCGCACCGAGTTCGCCTTCGACATCGACGAACTGACTGACACGAAGTTCGCTCCGCCGACGTATCTGGAATTCATCGGATTCAGAGTGCCCAGAAAATTCCTGGAAGATGCCTTCGTCAATACCTACGGATTCGATGTTCATGAGGTGCTTGGCCGCGCGCATCCTGCGCTACGCAGCTATCGCACGAGCGTTCGCCGCTTCATTCCGGCCTTTGCCGAGGCGGAGGTCGTGCTGCATCGACATCAGTTCCCCGCTCATCCGGATGATGACGCATGGCGGCTTTTCAACGAGCGCATCGCGCAAACGAATTACGACCGCGGAAAGTGGAAGCACACTTATCACGGTCCCGGATTCAAGGCGCACCTTCTGGCTGTTCTGGTGTTCCTGGTTCCAAAAATTGGTGCAGCGTCGGATCTAGCGATCAAGATTCCGACCACGGGTACGGAGGATCGCTATCTCCGGAGCGTGAACCACACAGTTGACGTCTTTCGCGAGGCCGTCGACAAACTTGCTGCGACTCCGGATTCGCCCGCGCAACTGGCAAATCTCGACCTCGATACCGGGGCGAAGGTGAAGTTGGGAGACTATCCCTTGGCCGACAGGACGCACGACGAGTTACTGGCGCGGCTGACCTCGCGCCCGGCAAGAATCATCCCCGCATCTCTAAAGGAACAAATGCTCGCCTACTACTCGGAGAGCAGTGATCCAACCAAAGCGACGATTGAGCGATTGGCGATTCTGCGCACGATGAAGACGCGCTGATTGAGAAGTGGACTACTGATCGTCCTGAACGACGTTGGCGCGATCCATGCTCTGGGCTGCGTTTTGCGCAGCCAGAGGTGCGGAATCAAAACTCAGGGTCTGCGACGTGAGCTGGCGCTCCCCAAGGCAACGAATGTCGGCCACGGCCTTCATATTTGTTTGCACCCATCCATCGTGAAAATTGTCGAATGTGATCGAGACGCGAACGCTCCGGACCCACCACGAGGGCGACTTCGCGAGAGTGCCTTCGATCTTCCGAATGAGAAACGACTGCTGGTCGATCCACGCCCGGCCGGATACCAGTTCCACCTGCTGCCGTTTTGGCGTGATCTGCAATATGTAACAAGAATGGCCGTCGAGCATCGCTTCACCGACATACGCGAAAGCGTAGTTGTCATTCGAGAGCGCTTTGGATTGCGATTTCTGTGCTGATCCTTGAACTTCAATTTCGTGCTGCAGCAGCCGCTTCACGATCTGTTCTGCCCTGCCGCTCCCATCGTGCTTTTCGATCACGTACCGGCCGGGCGGAGTGAAATCGACCGCCGCAACGACGTCTGAAAGATCGTTCTCCGCGCCGACACGATACTCGCGGGTAACGCGCACCGGAAGCTGAATCCCAGACTGCGCCCGTTCCATCGACTGAATAATGAATGGGAGCAGGTCACCGCCGGAACTCTGATTGGTTTGTTGCGCGAACACCAGGGAAGCCGGAAATAACACGATCATCGCCAGGATTACCGGGGTAATAGCTTTTGTGGTTGAGAGCGAGGGGACGAGATTCGGATTCCGATACCGCATTATGGCCCTTAGCCGGACTGTTTGCACGCCAATGGCCACCTGAAAACTCCTGTGTTTGTTCGCCTGCTTACCATCCGCGACCACATACTGCGAATTATTTTTGAGTCAAAAGGGAAAATATTAGATAGAGCAAAAACCGTAGAAATCACGCGCGCGAAACGGTACTAGAACCCGGCAACTGCCTAGCTCCTCGCCGGCACCCACGGACGTTGTAGACTAGCCACAATGTTCGTCGATTCCCACGCACATCTGGATGGGGGGCAGTTCGACTCCGACCGCGAAGAAGTCATCTCCCGAGCCTTCGAGGCCGGCGTCCGCACCATGGTCGCGATCGGCAACGGAGATGGCCCTCCTACGCTAGATGCAGGAATTCGGCTCGCTGAAATGTATCCATTTTTGTACGCGACGATTGGAATTCATCCTCACGAGGCCCGGCTGGCCTCAGACCACGCCTACGCGGAGATGGAGCGTCTGGCGCGGCATCCCAAGGTCATCGCCTGGGGTGAAATCGGCCTCGACTACTTTTACGACCATTCGCCGCGCGAAACGCAGAAGCAGGTTTTCTCCCGGCAGATGGAACTGGCCGCAGCGGCGAAGCTGCCGATCGTCATCCACTGCCGCCCCTCCGACAACAGCGAGAACGCATGGGACGATTGCCTCCAGATGATCCATGATCAGTTGACGCCGCACGGACTCGGCGGAGTTCTCCACTGCTTCACCGGAACTTGGCCGCAGGCGAAGCGAGCGCTCGACATGGGATTCATAATCTCCTTCGCCGGCAACGTAACCTTCGCCAAGGCGCAACAGATCAGGGACGCTGCTCTCGAGGTCCCGCTGGATCGCATGTTCATCGAAACCGATTGCCCGTACCTTGCGCCCGTTCCCTACCGTGGAAAACGCAACGAGCCTTCGTTCGTAAAAGAAACCGCCCGCAAGCTCGGAGAACTGCGGGGCTTGTCGATGGAAGAGGTCGGCGAGCAAACCGCCCGCAATTTCTACAATTTTTTCAAAATATCTGAAACGGTTGAAAGCAAAGTTCCCGCACGCCAGCCCTGAATTCTGTTACCCTCAACTCAACATTCCTTTGTTTCAGAAAGATTAGAAATGTATGCCCGATAACAGTTTCGACGTGGTCAGCAAAGTCGACATGCAGGAGGTCTCCAATGCCATCCAACAGGCATTGAAAGAGATCCATACCCGCTTCGACTTGAAGGACTCGAAATCGAATATCGAACTGGAAAAAGACGCAATCGTGCTGCATTCGGCCGACGAGTACAAGTTGAAAGCGGTCAACGACGTCCTGCAGCAAAAGCTGGTCAAGCGCGGAGTCTCGTTGAAGGCGCTGACATACGGGCCGGTAGAACCCTCCGCCGGAGGAACGTCGAAGCGCCGCGCGACCTTGCAGCAAGGCATTGCCATCGAAAAGGCGCGCGAGATTGTGAAACTGGTGAAGGATTCGAAGAAGAAAGCGCAGGCTTCGATTCAGGGCGACCTGGTCCGCATCAGCGGAAAAGACCGCGACACGCTCCAGGAAGTCATCGCGATGCTGCGCCAGAAAGATTTTGGGATCGATTTGCAGTTTGTGAACTATCGGACGAATTAAGAGTTCACCACGGAGACATGGAGCCACTGAGATTTTTTGTTATTTCCTCCGTGCCTCAGTGCCTCTGTGGTGAAAAAGAATAGAACGTGAGCGCGCCAGCTGCCATTAACGGAAAAGAAGTCTTCGATCTGCTGCGGGACGATCTCGTGGCGCTCGAAGACGAATTCGGACGCGATACCGTCTCCCGCGTCGGTGCGATCACCGAGATCGGCGAATACCTGCGCGCCGGCGGTGGCAAGCGCATCCGGCCTGCCCTGCTGCTGCTTTCTGCGAAACTTCTCGCATATCAGGGCCTGGGCGCTGTGCGGCTGGGAGCAGTCGTCGAGATCATCCACACAGCCACGCTGGTGCACGACGACATCATCGACGAAGCCAAGACGCGCCGCGGACGTCCCGCCGCCAATACGCAATGGGGAAACTCCAAGTGCGTGCTTGCCGGCGATTGGCTCTACATGCAGGCGTTCAAGATCGCCGTGCAGGAGCGCAACTTCCGTATTCTCGATACGCTCATTGAACTCACCCAGCAGATGGTCGAGGGCGAACTTCTCCAGATGGAGAAACTGGGCAAGTTCATCACGCTGGAGGAGCACTTCGACCTGATCTTCCGCAAGACGGCCTGCCTCTTCTCGGTATGTATGCGGCTGGGAGGCATTCTCGGCGGGGCGACTCCCGAGCAGGAATCCGCTCTAGGCAAATACGGCCATGACTTGGGCATGGCGTTCCAGATCGTGGACGATGTCCTCGACTTGACTGCGTCGGAAGACGTTCTTGGCAAGCCAGTCGCCAGCGATCTCCGCGAGGGCAAGATGACGATGGCCGTGATTCACGCCTCCGAACGCTGCACTCCCGAGGAGCGGCGCAAGATCGAGACCATCCTGCAGCAGGGGGCGTTCAACGGCGTAACCCATCGCGACATCCTCGACATTCTCGAACGCTATGGCTCGCTGGAAGCCGCCACGAATCGCGCTGCCGAGTACGCGGAATCTGCCCGCAACGCGATTTGCACCTTCCCCGATTCCGAGGTTAAGCGAGCCCTGCTCTGGGCGCCCGAGTTCGTGGTAGCTCGCGAGAAGTAACTCCCGCCGCAACCGCAAAACGAAACCACCAAGGCACGAGGCCCCACGAAGGAAAAGCCCTAGGAATTCCTTCGTGATACTTCGTGCCATTTGTGGTTATCTCCAGCTACCGCTTGCACTTCCCCTGATGATTGCCGTCACTCTGCGCGGTGATTCCGGCCACTGATTTTTCCCTGCAAACTGGCACACAATGCGCCCAGTTGATGGGGGTGTCCGCCAGAACGGAAGGCTAACGAGACGCACTGGCATGCGGTGGGGCGCAAACCCCACTTCTCTCCCCTTGGCGCCTGGGAAAGGCAGGCTGCTGAGGTCCTCTCCGAAGCGGAATCACTGTCAACACGGCGGCGGCTTCAGTCGAAGCTTTGGACGAAAAGGCGCCCTGGTTTTTCGACGCGCCGGCCCGGACAGGGCCGGAGAGACTTCGAGTGCAAGCCGCCGCCTTGCTCACCCTGTCGAGGAAAGGTCCTCCTGAGAGACTCGCTCCTCGAACGTTGCCGGGCGCGTGCATCGGACGCGCCCGGCTTTGTTTATACTGAACCCTTTCCTGTGCTCGGCGAATCGAATCCTGCTTAATCCATAATCTCCGATGACCGCACTGCTCGCGATCCTGGCCCGTCACATCTATGTCCTGATCTTCGCCCTCCTGCTTGGCGAAGCGGTCGGCTTCCCGTTCCCCGCCGCGGTAGCGCTGATCGCCGCCGGAGCGGCAATGGCTTCGCATGCATTGTCGGGCACCGGGATTCTGGTGTGCGCCACCTTCGCATTATTAATCGGCGACACCGTCATGTTCTGGCTAGGACGCTACACCGGCTGGGCGCTGCTCGGATTTCTCTGCCGCCTCTCGATGAATCCCGAAACCTGCATGCTTCGTTCGGCGGAGTCGTTCTACAAGCGCGGCAAGACGACGCTCCTCGTCGCCAAGTTCATCCCCGGCGTCAACACGATGGCGGCGCCGCTGGCCGGCAGCATGAAGATGCGCTACAACCAGTTCCTGCGGCTCGATCTCGCGGGGGCGCTCTTGTACACGGTAATTTATATCCTCGTCGGATATGTCTGTCGCGATTTCCTGGCTGCCGTTCTCAAAAGCTTCTACGCCGCCGGGCGTGCGATGGAATTTGCTCTGGCTGCGGCCATCGTCGTGTACATCGGATACCGCGTCGTGCAGTTCGCGAAATACCGGAGATACAACGTTGTTCCCCGCATCCAGGTGGGGGAACTCGCGCAACGGCTGGCAGACGGAGAAGGCGACAAGATCCAAATCGTCGATGTGCGCAGCCACGGCTACTATGATCGAGGCGCGGAACGCATCCACGGATCGATCCGCATTGAGCCCAACAATCTCGACGAGGAGATCAAGAATCTCCCCAAAGACAAGGACATTTATCTGTACTGTACTTGAGCACGCGAAGCGACCAGCGCCCGGGTGGCGCATCTGCTGCGGGAAAGAGGATTCAACGCGTTCGTCATCGTCGGCGGCCTCACCGCCTGGCGCAAAGCCGGAGAACCGCTGGAATCGGTCCCCAAAAACGATCTCGTGAAGCTGCCCACGTTCAGTTAACTCACCGCGAAGGCGCGCAGTCTCCGAGAAAGCGGATTAACACCATAAGCTTCGTTTCTCTGTGCCTCTGTAGTGAAAACTGGCTACTCAATTCTTCCTATGAGGTTTCCCCACCGAGTGTACAATTGTGCGGTTTTGCCCATGACCGATGAGCGACACCGCCATTCGCGACGCTATGCAGGCCAGTGCGCCGGACCAAGGTGCGTATCGAGCGACACCCGGAATGAATGGCGTACTGTTCCTGCTGACCGTGTCGGTGCTCATCAACTACATCGACCGCAGCAATCTCTCCATTGCCGCGCCGCTGCTGAAAGATGAATTGCGCATCTCTGCCTCCCAGTTGGGCACGCTCCTCTCAGCGTTCTTCTGGACTTACGCCCTCATGCAGATTCCCGCCGGATGGATCGTCGACCGCTTCGACGTGAAATGGGTCTTCGCCGCCGGATTTTTCCTGTGGTCGACCGCTACGGCCGTCACCGGATTTCTTCACGGATTCATCGCGCTGCTGATCATTCGCGTGATTCTCGGCCTGGGTGAGTCCGTCACGTTTCCCTCTTGCAGCAAGATTCTCGGCACGCATTTCAAAGAAAACCGCCGCGGCTTTGCCAACGCCATGATCATGACCGGCCTCGCGCTCGGGCCCGCATTGGGCATTCTTGTCGGAGGCGCGGCGGTCGCTCGCTTCGGATGGCGGCCGTTTTTCATCGCGCTCGGCGCCGCGGCTCTGCTCTGGTTGCCGCCGTGGATTTTCTGGATGCCCAGCCGCACCTGCGCCTCAACCCGCACCCACACGAGCCAGGCTGGATACCTCGAGATTCTCAAGCTGCGCTCGGCCTGGGGTACCTGCGTCGGGCAGGCTTCGATCAATTACTTCCTCTACTTTCTGGTGACGTGGCTTCCCTTTTATCTGGTCCGCGGAAGGCATATGTCGCTGAATGAAATGGCTCGCGTCGGCAGCATCATGTTTCTGATGTCCGCCATTTCATCTGCTGCAAGCGGCAAACTTTCCGATCAATTGATTCGTGCCGGGTCTTCCCCTACGCGCGTGCGCAAAGGATTCATGCTGGTCGGACACGTCGGCATCGGAATCATGCTGGCCCTCACCGTGATCACCGGTGGCCCGCTCCTTCTTCTCATGCTGGCGCTTGATGGGGTCTTTCTCGGCATCAGTATTTGCAATAGTTGGGCGATCCCACAAATGTTGGCCGGACCGCGCATGGTCGGGCGCTGGGTGGGGGTACAGAATTTCGTGGGCAATCTTGGCGGCGCGGTCGCGCCCTTACTCACCGGTCTTCTGCTCGATCGCACCGGATCGTTCTTCCTGCCTTTTCTCATCACCGGCATCGTGGCCTGGATTGGCGGCATCGGCTGGTGGTTCATCGTCGGAAGTCTCGACGAAATCAACTGGGACAAGCTTTCCCCAGCAAGTCTTCCCGTGGCCGCAGAGGCGCCGTAATCGTCGCGGGCGTAATACACTCGACACATGCCGCAGGAAATCGAGATCAAGTTTCGAGTAGCCAACCGGCGCTCGATTCAACAGAAACTGCGCGAAGCCGGATTCCGCCTGAAGACCAGCCGCACCCACGAGATGAACACTCTCTACGATCTTCCCGGGGAGGTCTTGCGCAACCGCAAACAACTACTACGGCTCCGGGAGTACGGCAAATCGTGGAAGCTCACGCACAAGAGCGGCAGCAAGGCCGCCAGGCACAGCAGCCGCGTCGAACTCGAAACGGCAGTCGACGACGGCAAAAAGATGGACGCGATCCTGCGCGCTCTGGGATACTCTCCGTCATTTCGCTACGAAAAATTCCGCGCCGAATGGACCGACGGCAAAGGCGACGTCGTCGTTGATGAGACTCCGATTGGCAATTTCTGCGAGATCGAAGGTCCATCGCGCTGGATCGACGCCACGGCAAAAAAATTAGAGATTCCCCGCAGCAAATACATCACGAAAAATTACGCGACACTTTTTTCGGAGTGGAAGCAGGAACAGAAGAGTCCCGCGACCGAGATGACGTTTAAAGCATTGAAAACGTGAAGCGAGGCCGTTCGGAGGGCCTTTCCTGAGGAGCAAAAAGTCAAGACCCCGAAAGTGGACAAGCTTGCACCGTAAATGATGCAGGGTTAAGTTAAACAACTGATTTGCCAGTGCCTTCAGGGTGAAAGCCCTGTGTAAATAATGCCTTGTATACCATTGATAACGAAGGAGATAAATACGTAAGTTAAATCGATTTAAAATGCCGGGAGAGCGCGCGAAACTGGGATCGACGTTGAGGTTTAGCCAGTATCGGGTCGCTGCTCTGACGCAATCGTAATCGCCGGACACGACATTTCCCGACGCGACCTGCCCATCATTTTGCGCGCGGTCCATTGCACGATTAGTGGCCCTTCGCCTTGTAATGAAGCAATTCGTGCTTTGATAAAGGACGGGTTGCAAAAAAGGGCAAGGCCAAAAGGCCGACAAGTAGACATACGCCTAACATGACGATGGCGTAGATTGCCCAACGTTTTCTCATGCACTCTCGCCGCGTTGATGAGCGACACTCTACCGCGGCCACACCAGTTTGTAAACATTCCCTTTGTTATCGACCGCCGCGCCTCGATAGAAATCGTTGTTCCGATCGGGGCCGAGTTGCTCCTGCATCTCCACCTGCAGAACAGTTCCCTGATTTCCCTTGAAGATTCCTCGCCAGACCTTTGCACCAAGAATGTGCGCATTGAAATAACCCGGGCCGAATATTGCGTCCCAGGCAAAAGCCAGATTCGGTTGCGGAGGGAAACTCTCGGGCGAGCCCGGCGTTTTGCTGTTGGCAGAGGCCGCCGTCACTTCAGTGCAGTTTCCCTCAAGCACCTCTCCGTTGGCGACCGTCCAGGATTTCAGAACTTTCGCCATGGCACCCACACCGAACATTGGCCGCTTGAGGTGCCCCGAAAAGACCGGAGGCGGTGTCTGCGACGCCAACGGACCTTGCACGGGATAAAGCTTCTGCGCAAACGCGGGCATGGCTCCCGCGATAACACACGACGCGATCATGGCGACAAACGCATGTCTGAATCTCAACTTAGTTCTCTCTCCAAACCGTCGTCCCGGCGCGATTATAAACTGCGTTTTGAAAATCACGAAGGCAGGTCAGCGAACTTGCCTATTTTGAAGCGCGCAGAACGCGCTCATTCGATGCGCAACGCCCGCATGGGATCGGTCAGGGCCGCGCGACGGGCAGGCCAGTAAGTCGCAAATAACGCGGTGGCTAACAGAATCACGCCAACGGACGCTATCACCGAGTAATCCAGAGCGGACACTCCATACAGCGTCGAACTCATAGTGCGTCCCACGAATACTGAGCCCACGAGCCCGATCGCCAGACCCATCACCGCCAGCAGCGATGCTTCTTTCAGGATGAGCACAATGACATTGATCCGGCTGGCTCCGAGCGCCAGCCGCACTCCGATTTCGTTGGTGCGCTGCGAGACGGCGAATGCCATCAGCCCATAGATACCAACGGCAGCGAGCACTAGCGCCACGGTCGCAAAGCAGGCGAACAGCACCATGGTGTAACGCTCCTCGCCCAGTGACTCCTGTTTCACTTCGTTCAAAGTGCGAGGCCGTGCCAGCGCAACTTCGGAGTCAATGCTATGCACGGCGGCTGCAATCGTCTTCGTCATCTCAGCGGGATCTTGGGCCGTCCGCACGCCAATCGTCACGCTCGGCGCCAGCGACTGGGAAAAAGGCACATTCACTTCCGGATACGCATCTCGAAAATCTCCATAACGAACATCATGAAACACGCCCACGATCTGCCATTCGACCGCCGGCCCAAGTCTGGGAAGTAAGGGAAGGATTTGTTCGATGGAAAGGCGCTGCTGGAGCGGATCGAGTCCCTTCAGATATTCCTTCACGAACTCCTGATTAACCATCGCGACGCGAACGCTCGACGCTGTGTCCTGCTCGTTGAACGACCGGCCTTGCACCATCCGGATGCCGTAGGTCTTGTAGTAATCGGGCGACACCGACTGAAAACCGGTTCCGGGTCGCTGCGACGGGTCGGTGTAGGTCGGTCCGCCAACCAGCGCGAAAGGCATGCCATCGCTCGGCCCCACCAAAGGCAGTCCGGTATCCGCCGCGGCTGACGAAACTCCCGGAACTCCGCGCACTGCGCCGAGGATCTGTTGGTAGTAAGAGATGATCTGTTCCGGTGTCTGGAACCGTTGAGAGGGCTGGTGGAGTTCGAAAAGCAGGACGTGATCCGTTTTCACCCCGACATCGATGCGAGTGAGATTCCAGAAACTATGAATCGCCAGCCCTGCTCCGGCCAATAACGAAAGAGCCAGAGCGAATTCTCCTACGATCAAGCTTCTGCGAAGTTTGTGGCTGGAAGCGCCGGTGCTCGTTCGGCCGCCATCCTTCAGCGATTCTCCGGGATCGACTCGCGAGGCATACCAGGCCGGAGCACATCCAAAGATCAGGCCGGCTGCGGTAGTGATGGCCAATGCCGCCAATAGAACGTGCATATCCAATTGAAGATTCGCTTCCGATGGCAGTATCCCCTTCGGAACAATGCTCAGGATCGCGCGCAACAAGCCCATGCCGAGCGCAATGCCGAGGCCGCCGCCGATCAGCGCAAGGAGCAGGCTTTCGATCAAAAACTGCACGAAGATACGAGGGCGGCTGGCGCCGACGGCTCCTCGAATCGCAATTTCACGCAGGCGCGCCGCTCCCTTCGCGAGCAGCAGATTCGCAACATTGACGCAGGCGATCAGCAACACAAAGCCAACCGCTCCGAGAAGAAGCCAGAGGTTGCGGATGCGCTCTTTGGGCAGGAAATCATTTTGCAGCGGCTCGATCGAAGCGCCCCATCCCTTGTTGCTCTTCGGATACTCGGCTGCGATGTTCGCCGAGACCGCGTTCATATCTGCTTGCGCCTCTTGCAAGGTGACGCCCGGCTTGAGCCTTCCCATGGCCAACAGCCAGTGATAATCGTGACTGATCTGTTCTGGGCGGAATGCCAGAGGAACCGTCAATTCGTCGTCGAAGCGATCGCCAATGCCGGGGGCCAGCACTCCGACGACGGTGTAGGCTTCGCTGTTCAGGCGGAGAGTCTGGCCGAGAATGCCCCGATTCGCACCCAGACGATTCCACAGCTTGTAGGTCAGGATGACTTCATGATCGCGTCCCGGCAGTCCCTCGTCAGCCAGAAAATCGCGTCCCATGAGAAACGGAATCCCCTGCATCGTGAACCAGCCGGGTGTCGTCCGCTTGCCAGGGACTTGTTCCGGCCGCTCCGCGGTGGCGAGGTTGAAGTTCGCCCCTGTAAAGGCGGCTATCTGCTGAAAGGAGTGGTTCTGCTGCTTCCAGTCGAGAAAGTCGCCGGTCGAGATAACGTTGCGGTCGCCGTTGACCTTGGACCAGACCATGACCAGTTGTTCCGGATGCGGATACGGCATGGGCGCCAGCAGCACGGCATAGACGACGGTATAGATCGCGGTGGTGGCGCCAATGCCCAGCATGAGCGTGAGGACCACGGCTGCTGTCAGTCCGGGATTCTTGCGCAACATTCGTACGCCGTAGCGAAGATTGCCTGCAAATGCTCCCACGCTTCACCTCGCAGATCTGATCTTTACGAACGAACCCCAGCGAATGGACGGAGATTCCCTGCCGATGCGCGTACACGATCAATACCAACCTTGGGCGGACACTAGCAAGTTGAAAAGAATGAGACTAAGAGCGGGCTGTGGATCGTAGCTCCCCTAGGCACCGTCCGAAACTGGCACGGCATGTCCGCTGTTGGACAATACCGAATCGCGGCAGGGAGGAAACCTCGGCGCCTCGCTTTGCGCCGGGGTGTAGAATGCGTCCGCCTCACCAACAATTAACAAACAACAAACAATAAGGAGGACGTATGCGTCGATCACTGTGGATGGTGGCAGTCGCTTTGGGGCTGGTTGCGGCATGGTCCATTGGGTGCGTTCAGGCGCAAGGGGACAAGGTTATCTTCTCTGATCCGAATGACGCGACCTTCGCTGCGACGCCGGGTGCGGCCAGAGCAGGTGTTTCTACCGCGCCGCTCTGGGGAGATCCCGAAGGCGCGGCCGGCACGTACACAAAATTCGTCCCCGGATGGGATGCCGGCTGGCACACCCACACCGCCGATACCTGGATCGTGGGCATCAAAGGCGCGTATCTCTACAAGGATGAAAACGGCGAGAAGCGCGTAGGCCCAGGCGACTTCCTTCGCGTGCCTGGTGGACACAAACACTGGAGCGGAGGCGACAAGAAGGAAGGCGCGCTGTTCTATACGGAAACTTCCGGCAAGTTCGATCTCATCCCGGCCAAGTAGAGACAACTGGCGACGGCAGCCTCGGCTGTCGGTTCGAGCGAAGCTCTCCCAGATACGAGCGGCAGTGAATTCCCAGCCTTCGAAATCACGAAGGCTGGGGCAGCCTTGGCGTGGTGATTCCTGGCGGGATGAGTCTGCCTCAGCCGCATCTTCATTTTCTATCACTCGCTGAGGTTGAGGGGCGCACAACGTGATCTTGCCGGTCAGCCATGTGGCAATCGCGGATGATCGGCATGGCGGGGTAGCCAGACACGCTCGCGACTCCCATATATGTACCAGATACGGCAACGATTTCTTGGGCGTGGTACAGAGACGAAGCGGTCGCACCCTCGTCTTCCATCATGCCGCAAAACAAGTCCTCGTCGGGTTGCTGCTCATCCGCAATGACCGCAAAAGGGCGAGAGCGCAGGCCGGACGCGTAACCGAATGTCACGACTCTGCCTTGTGCGAATAGCTTCTCCCCCACTGGAATATCGGTGGTCTCGACAATCAAAGCGACGCTGTAGATGCGTCCGTCATCTCGCAGTTCGCCGTCCTCGGATTTCGGAAGCTGAATCGCGGACGAGTCAACAGCCTGCCGAGAAACAGGCGGCCTGTCGACGGTTGTGGCTGACTGCGGTGATCCTGTGCTGTCATGGCGGATTGCGCGTTTGTCGTAGTCGGGACCGTGAATTATGACGACGGGCCCGGTCGGCACATTGCTCGTTTCGTTGGTGGCTAGAATGGCGACGATTCCAGAAACTCCAGCCACCAAGAGTGCGCCTAAGAGGGTCAGCAGAGCAATGCGCACTTTTTTATCGCCACGCAGCGCGGCTGCTCGGGCGGTGTTGGCGTCCACGAACTGCGGAGGAAGATGCTGTGGCGGAGTGAACTTGTCCGGAAGAAATAGGCGATAACGGTGCCAAGGAATCTCCGCTCGTTCCTCACGCGGAACGGGTGTAGTCCCCGACACTACGGCCGGAGAACCACATTGGCCGCATAATGCTTCCCGACCTTCTGAGACCGCACCGCAATTGCGGCAAAATTTCGACATCGCGACCGCTCTCGCGCCGGAGTATATCGCTTAGACATCCGCGTTTCTAGCCCCCAAGTCAATTGGGCGCGGCGGCCACAAGGTTCCAATCCTTCGAAGAATCACGATGTGGGGGTAACCGCGTCGTTTGTGATTCCCCGCGAGATGAAGTTTGGCAGCCGCACGCTCGTCGGGCGTGCATCCGTCTCGCCTTTAGCAACTTAGCAGCATCCCGGAGCAACAACTCCTCGAGGATTGACGTAACGATAAGAGGATTTCTTGGGTTGCAGACAAAGCAAATGTTCTTATATCTCGCGGGGATGTTTCTACTTACCAAGAGGGTGAACGCTAGGCCTGGCATAGGAAATTTGTAGGCGTGCGTGCCGTCTGCTCGCACTCGCGTCGGAACGTGGGTCAGACGATCAGCACCCTTGCCTTCTCGCACAGCGACCCACAGGCAAGCGTCCGCGGGAAAAACTGCTTCCCCCATTAGATAGCGCCTAAATCCCTCCTGAAATGGCCCAAGGTCAACGGGAATGGAACCATCTTCATTCCAA
Organism: Candidatus Sulfotelmatobacter sp.; assembly: GCA_035277905.1. Lineage (GTDB taxonomy): Bacteria > Acidobacteriota > Terriglobia > Terriglobales > Acidobacteriaceae > Sulfotelmatobacter. Next base: position 432 of record DATEJO010000083.1, on the reverse strand, counting down.
GGATAAAGCGACCCTCGCCAGAAGATGCTCGCTGCAAAATACGCGATGTCCGACCGTCTGATCTCCGGAATGTCGGAAGCGTAGTAAATCTTGGTAGGATTTCCGGCGCTCTCTACGTCCGGGAGCCTGGAAGCAAGCATGCTTGCAAGAAAGAAGGTTCCGTCATTTCGCCGACAGTTACCCAGTACCCATCGCTCGCCGCCACTGCTCAGACGCTCCTCACAGCCCTTGCAAAATAGAGGTCTCTTCAATTGCTTGGATGTCTGAACGCTTCTTCCAGCCGTAATCAAGTACGGATCCGGATTCTTGGCTCCGGCATCCCTGACTATCCTGTAGATTCCCTTCGAAAGGAAATGGCTGCCCTGCAGCTCCGAGTGCTCCTGCAGACAAAGCCGACACTGCCCAATCTCCGGCATGGTTAGCCGTTACGCG
>DATEJO010000082.1:0-15704 GCA_035277905.1 Candidatus Sulfotelmatobacter sp. | reverse complement strand
AACGTAGTCTCGCCCGCGAATGACTTTTCCAATCTGTGGCCGAAGAGAATTTCGTTCAAAATCGGCGGCCTGATCACATGCTTCATGGGCATCGCCATGATGCCGTGGAAGCTGCTCGCCAATCACCGCACCTTCATCTTCGGATGGCTCGGCGGATACGCCGCCGTCCTCGGTCCCGTTGCGGGAATCATGATCTGCGACTATTTCCTCATTCGCCGGGAGGTCCTGGCCCTGAACAGCCTCTATCTACGCGGCTCCGAATACGAGTACTCAGCAGGCTTCAACTGGAGAGCGATCGCGGCGCTCGCGATCGGAACCGGCATAGCCCTAATCGGCCTCGTAATCCCGTCAGTCCGATTCCTATACGACTATTCCTGGTTCGTAGGCTTTGCCGTGGCGTTTGTAACCTATCTCGTCCTCATGCAAGGGCAACGGAACCGGCGCCGGTAGGCGGGGTCCCCAACGACCGCCGCTTTTGCGGTTGTTGGGGTGCTACGCGGTGGGCGACGCTGGGCGCCCAAGCCCAGCGTCGGGACTTCGGTCTCACATCGGGTGAAAACCATACGATCGCGCTTGAGCTAATCCGATTTGAACCCTCTGTGTCCTCCGTGTCCTCCGTGTTTAAATAGCATTTCTCCACAATGCTCGAACTGCACACGCCGATTCAGTACGTGAAGGGCATTGGCCCGCGTGTGTCCGCCGTGCTCAACGAGAAGGGCATCTACACCGTCGAAGACCTGCTCTATTACCTGCCCTTCCGCTACGAAGATCGCGCCAATCCTAGATCCCTCGCCGAACTCAAGCCCGGCGAGATGGCCAGCATCATCGCCGAGGTGCGCTCCTTCCATCTTTACCGGACTAAGAACGGCATTCCCATTTTTGAACTCGTGATCGGGCAGGGAATGAAGACGATCGTCTGTACCTGGTTCCACGGCGCGTACCTCAAAGACAGGTTCAAAGCCGGGCAGACGCTTGCACTGTATGGCAAAGTCGAAGAAGGCTGGGGTAAATACGCGAAAGCACGCCTGCAGTTGATGCAGCCACAGGTGGAAGTACTCGGAGTCAGCGACGATGATCCCGAAGATCTGCTGACCGAGCGTCTGGAGAACTCAGTCGAAATCGGACGCATCGTCCCCGTCTACGAAGCCATCGGGAAACTCAACTCGCGCTGGTTTCGCAATACTCTGCATCGCGTACTGAAAGAACTCTCGCAGGAGATTCCCGACGGCATCCCAGCCGCAGTCCGCGATGAGATGAATCTCATCAGCCGCAGACAAGCTTTCGAGCAAGCGCACTTCCCTACTGTAGGAGAGAGCTTCGCCGCCCTCGAGAGTCGCAGCACGCCCGCCCATCGCCGTCTCATCTTCGAAGAGCTGTTCTTTCTCGAAGTGGGACTGGAACTCAAGCGCCGCAACTTCCGCCGACGCACTGGAATCAGCTTCGAACTGAACGATCGCGTACGCGAGGCGATCAAGCGCTTTCTTCCCTTCCGTCCGACTGGCGCCCAGAAGAAAGTGCTGGGAGAGATCGCCGCCGATATGCAAACGCCGGTTCCTATGCGCCGTCTCCTGCAAGGCGACGTGGGATCCGGAAAAACGCTCGTCGCGCTCGAAGCAGCCATGATCGCCATCGAGAACGGATATCAGGCTGCGCTCATGGCCCCGACGGAAATCCTCGCCACACAGCACTATCTTTCCGCACGCAAGCTGCTCGAACCGCACGGATATCGCGTAATGCTCCTCACCGGCTCGCTCGAAGAAGACCGTAAGCGATCAACTCGCCGCCACATAGCCCAGGGCAATGCGCAACTCGTGATCGGCACGCACGCCCTCATCGAGGAAAAAGTCGAGTTTTCCAAATTGGGACTAATCGTAGTCGATGAGCAGCACCGCTTCGGCGTGCTGCAGCGCTGGCGCCTAATGCGCAAGCCAAGTGACAATGTAGAACCAGGCGCACCCGGCCAGGTGTCGCCCGGGAGTGACAAGACCCAGCGATCGAAAGCAAGTGCTGCGAATGGATCGGCTGCTATCAAATCACCCGATGGCCCGATCACCAGATCACCCGATCCTACTGAGCCCGACGTTCTAGTCATGACCGCAACCCCGATCCCGCGCACTCTCGCCCTCACCCTCTACGGCGATCTCGATTCGAGCATTCTCGACGAGCTGCCACCCGGCCGCTCGCCGATCGTGACACGCCGCGTAACCGACGAGCGAGCTCCGGACGTTTGGGACTTCGTTCGCAAGCAAGCAACGCAGGGGCGGCAGATATACGTTGTCTACCCGGTCATCGAGAGCGCCGCAGACGAAGATGATGTTCCGGTCGATGTGCGCGAAGCCGAATTGGGACGAAATGAACTAAAAGGACCGACTGCCGCCCCCGGCCGGGTTCTTCGTCGGGAGGACCGGCAAGCTGCGCATCGCCCAAGACAGGCCTCTCTGGCCGGCATCGCACCTCCGCCGAAAAAATCCCGCTCCGAGCGAACGCTGAACCTGAAATCGGCGACCGCCATGTATGAGGAGCTGCGCAAGAAGATATTCCCTGACCTGCGCGTCGCCTTACTTCACGGGCGACTCTCGTCGGACGACAAAGACATCGTCATGGCCCGCTTCCAGCGCGGAGAAATTGACGTCTTAGTCGCGACAACCGTGATCGAAGTTGGAGTCGACGTGCCCAACGCGACTGTAATGGTCATCGAACACGCCGAACGCTTCGGACTTTCGCAACTTCATCAACTGCGTGGACGCATTGGGCGCGGCGCGCACAAGTCCTACTGCGTGTTGATGACGGGCGGCAAGATTTCTCCTGAAGGCGAACGCCGCCTCGAGGCGATGACGAAAACGCAGGATGGATTCGAGATCGCCGAACTAGATCTCGAACTGCGCGGTCCCGGCGAATTCTTCGGCACGAAGCAGGCTGGCGCTCCGAGCTTCCGCGTCGCCAATCTAATTCGTGATCGCAAGCTGCTGGAACTGGCCCGCGCCGAAGCTCACCGAATAGCCACGGGCGAAGTCGAGAAGATTTCCAAAACGGAACTTAGCACAGTGATGAGCCACCTAAAGATGCATTGGCAGCGGAGATATGGGTTGGTGGAGGTCGGTTAACGGAACCGGCGCCGGTAGGCGGTGGGGCAGCCGCGCGTTTGCGGCTGCGCTTCATGAAGATGCGCACAGCATGGTGTCTCCCGGAGCTGACCATTCGGCCATCTCCGGCCCAGGGTTCTGTTATCCCAACGCCTGTTACCCCATTGCCTTCTGTAGGTCTTTCAAGTTCGCCTTCTCCCAATCCTTTGCGAACTTTTCCAGCCCAAGGTCCGTCAGTGGATGATGAAACATCATCTCCAGCACCTTGAACGGCATCGTTCCAACGTGCGCTCCGGCGAGCGCGGCTTCAAGCACGTGCATGGGATGACGCAGCGAAGCCGCCAACACCTGCGTTGTATAGCCGTAGTTCTTGTAAATCTGCACGATCTCGCGCACCAGCGTCATGCCATTGGTGCTGATGTCATCAAGACGTCCCACGAACGGACTAACATATGCCGCTCCTGCCTTCGCCACCAGCAATGCCTGGGTCGGCGAAAAGCAGAGCGTCATGTTGATCTTGATTCCTTCGTCGCTGAGAGTCTTGCAACCTTTCACGCCCTCGCGAGTAGTCGGCAATTTCACTACGACATTGCGATTCCACTTCGCGTAGTTGCGTCCCTGCTCGAGCATGCCGTCAAGATCGGTAGCCGTGACTTCGGCGCTCACCGGTCCGTTCACGATGTTGCAGATTTCGATTACCGTCTCCTTAAACGGCTTGCCTTCTTTCGCCACCAGCGAAGGATTCGTGGTGACTCCGTCGAGCACGCCCATCGCCTGGCCTTCGCGGATTTCTTTTACGTTTGCGGTATCAAGGAAGAATTTCATAGCACTTTTGTCCTCTGTTCTATTGTCCTCTAAATGCTTGCGGCTGCGTGACCATCTCTCTTATTTCAGATGATGTCCACTGCCCTTCGGTGACAGTGAAATTCGTGAGCGTCCCCAGGGCGGAGATGCTCACCTCAACGCGATCGTCAGCCTTCAGCGGACCAACGCCAGCCGGAGTACCCGTCAGGATGACATCGCCGGGAAGCAGCGTCATCACGCTGCTGATGTAGCGAATCACTGATGGCAGCGAGAAGATAAAGTCGCGGGTGTTCCCTTTTTGGCGCACCTCCCCATTAACGCGGGTTTGCAGATCGAGAGCTTCTGGGCGGACCTCATCGCTGACAAAGGGACCAACCGGACAAAACGTGTCGAAACCTTTTCCGCGCGTCCATTGACCATCGCTCTTCTGCAGATCGCGCGCGGTGACATCATTCGCGCATGTGTATCCGCGCACGAACGACAGCGCTTCGTTTTCTGTGGCATGGCGGCATTTCTTGCCAATGACAACGGCGAGTTCGCCTTCGTAGTCCACGCGCTGCGACATCTTGGGCATCACGATCTTGCCTTCCGGAGCAAGCAGCGATGAAGGCGGCTTGAGGAAAATAAGAATGTCGGCAGGAACTTCGTTTCCAAGCTCCTTGGCGTGCTCACGATAGTTGCGCCCAACGCAGACGATCTTCGACGGATTCACCGGAGCCAGCAGGTGAGCTTCGCTAAGGGGAGTCGGCTGCATCTCGGTTTCGTGAAACACACAGGCGTGCTCTTCTTCCGGAGGAGGGATGCGGCGAGTGATCACATACTCGCCGTTCTGAACCTCGACTTCCCCATACTGCGGGCCGTCAGAGGTGGGGAATTTGCAGTAGCGCATCCTTACAGCTTAAGGGTTGCGGGATAAAAACGAAACAGCCAGACATTTGAGTGGATTCCACGCATGAAGAGCCCAAAGGGCGGCAGAAGCGGAGCCCAGCGGCGTGAGCCCTGGGTTAGAAACCGCTCGCGGACCAGCCCTCAAAGGGCGACACCGGTCACGGCTTGCGATTCGGGGCTGTTCATTCCCAATACGGAACTTGCGCGCAGAGCAATGAATCGCGGTAGTTCCCACTACGGGATTACATGTGGGATTTTTTTCGCTTGACTTTCTCCCGGTTTCGTCATAGCACGGAAGTAGGGGAAGGATGCTTCGCGCCATCGTGTCCAACAAAGTCGTATGCCCGAGAGCCGACATCGGCGCCCTTGCGTCGCTTGACTCTTCTTTAACCGAAAGTGCGGTGTTCGCGAATGAGATCTCATGGGATCTCGATGAGATCTACTTGAGATCGGGACGGGATATCTTAATCCTCCGAGATGAGATATCTGATGAGATCGGGTGAGATTTCACGGGATTGGATGAGACTTTTGCACGCGCGACAACACCGCGGACGGCAGGGGCTGAAAACGAACGCTTCTCAACCCATCGCATTCGCATGCTCAACCCTGCGCGAGCAGCGTAACCCTGAGGAAATCGCTGGGTAACCCTGTGGAAAAGTCAGGGTTACGCATCGCCCTTAGCAGGGTCGGAACTGAGCCAGACTTCCGTGCATGTTGCTGAGCAATGAAGAGATAATTGCAAGTTTGAGCGAGAATCTTTGTTAGAGGAAACGCAGGAAATTGATGCGCCACAAACAGAACCGTCGGCAGTAGCCGATGGGCGGTGCTGGGCGACCAAGCCCAGCGCCGGGACTCGACGATCAGTAGCAGCTGGTGCTCGCGGAAGTCGCGCAGCCGCACAAACCGCGGCTGCCCCATCGCCTACCGGCGACGGTTCTGTACACCCGCGCGAGGGCGCGCGTCGGTCCTGTAACGTCGGTCCTGTAACAACGGCGCGTTCATTCTCTAAAAACGGCTCTGCAGCAACTCGGCCCATGCGTTACCATTTCGGGTTGCTTCTGGAACACTCACGAAGGAGATAACGAGGATGAGTGATCAGGAAGATGTCAAAGGTCCAGGAATTTCTCGACGCAGTTTCCTGAAGATCTCCGCCTTAACCACCTCTGCTCCGCTGGTCCTTGGTCCTACCGTCCTGGAAGTTGAAGGCCAGGAAGTTCACGTCTATGGCCCGGGCAAAACTCCAGTCACGCTGAACGTCAACGGCAAGCGCTTGAGTGCCAATTTGGAACCACGGGTTACCTTGCTCGACGCTCTGCGCGAGAAGTTCGAGGTCACGGGACCCAAACGGGTCTGCGATCGCGGCCTGTGCGGAGCCTGTACGGTGATGATGGACAACAAGGCTGTCTACGCCTGCTCGGTGCTGGCCATCGACGCGCAAGGCAAGCAGATCGTCACCACTGACGGACTCGCGCCGGAAGGCAAGCTGCATCCGGTCTCGGCGGCGTTTGTCGATAACGACGCGCAGCAGTGCGGCTTCTGTACGCCCGGTTTTGTCATGGCGACGAAGGCATTCCTCGACAAGCATCCAAATGCGACCAAGGAAGAGCTGCATCGCGGACTCGGCGGCAACTTCTGCCGTTGCGGCACCTATGCGGGGATTAAAGGCGCCGTCGCACAGCTCTCGGGCGGCGGTCAGCAGAAAGGAGGCGCATAGTCATGGCAACCGACTACAAATGGCCTGCTGCAGATCAGCGCACAGTAATCGGCAAGAGCATGAACCGTGTCGATGGGCCGGTGAAATCGTCCGGACGCGCCAAGTACACCTATGACCTTGTGCGTCCGAACATGCTCTATGCGCACGGCGTGAAGTGCCCATACGCTCACGCCAAGGTCACAAAGATTGATACCAGCGCCGCCGAAAAGATGCCTGGAGTAGCGGGCGTGGTGGTTATCAATGATGTAGGCAAAGAGATTTTCTGGGCTGGAACCGACGTGGTCGCCGTAGCCGCTGTCGATGAGTCCACGGCACGCGATGCCGTGCGCGCCATCAAAGTCGAGTATGAACAGCTTCCGCATTTGGTACTCGACGAGAAGGAACCCGATCTCAGCGAAGCAGAAAAGAGTGAGTGGTACAAGGTCGCGTTGAAAGAAACCAGCGGTGATCCGACTACAGCTTTTCAGCAAGCGGAAGTAGTTCACGAGGGCTACTACGGCACGCCGGTGATCACGCACTGCTGCCTGGAGACACACGGCAGCATCGCCGAGTTTCCGGATTCCGATCACCTCTTCATGCATATCTCCACGCAGAACGTGCCCGGCATCGCCGAACAGCTTGGGAAGGCGATCGACTTCCCTGCTTCCAACATTCACGTGCACCAGGACCACGTGGGCGGAGGCTTCGGCAGCAAGCTCGGCCTTGATCCCTGGGGAGTCGCCTCGGCGCAGCTTTCAAAGAAAGCCGGCGGCAAACCAGTAAAAATGATGCTCGATCGCAAGCCGGAACTCGAGACGGCCGGCTGTCGTCCGTCCGCTCGAGCGCGAGTGAAAGTCGGCGCGAAGAAAGACGGCACTCTGCTCGCGTGGGAGTCCTATTCCTGGGGCTCCGGCGGAGTGGGCGGCGGAGGTTCTCCGCCGATTCCTTACGTCTGGAAGGTTCCCAATCAACAGAAGCAGCACGTAAACGTCGTCAACAACATTGGCCCATCACGCGCGTGGCGTGCGCCGAACCATCCGCAGGCATGCGTGCTCACCATGTGCCCGCTGGACGATCTTGCTGCGAAGTTGAACATGGACACCTTCGACTTCGTGAAGAAGAACATTGATTTGCTCGATCCACGCTCGAAGATTTACTCGGAAGAACTCGATGTTGCCGACAAGCTGATGGGCTGGAAGGCGCGCTGGCATCCGCGCGGAGATAACACCGCCGGTCCGGTGAAGCAGGGGCTCGGTCTCGCGCTGCATACCTGGGGTGGCCGCGGCCACAACAGCAACACCGATCTTACGATTCATCCGGATGGATCGGTCGAAGTCAAAATGGGAACGCAGGACATCGGCACCGGCACGCGGACTTCGATTCTGCAGGTTGTCTCCGATACGCTTGGTATTCCTATGAACCAGATCAATCTGCTGATCGGCGATAACCAGTACCCGCGCGACAGCGCTTCCGGCGGCAGCAGCACCATCGGCGGCGTGAGCTCTGCCAATTTCCGCGCGGCGACCGACGCAAAGAACCAACTCTTCGCCAAAGTTGCGTCTGCTCTGAATGCGCAGCCGGGCGACCTCGAAGCCGCCGATGGCCGTGTTCGCGTCGCCAGCGATCACAATCGCAGCCTGAGCTGGAAAGACGCGTGTGCCAAATTGGGAGCGACGTCAATCACAGCTCACGGCACGAATCCCGGCGAAGGCGATCTGACCAACAGCGGCGTCGGCGGCGTGCAGATGGCCGATGTCTCGGTCGATACCGAAACGGGAATCGTCAAGATTAACAAGATGGTCGGCGTGCAGGATTGCGGTTTAGTGATCAGCCCGACGCAGGCCAAGAGCCAGGTGCTCGGAGCCATGATTATGGGCATTAGTTACTCGCTCTACGAAGAGAAAGTCATGGACCAGACGACGGGCACGATGCTGAACACCAATATGGATATGTACCGCCTGGCCGGTCTGGGCGACGTGGGTGAACTGGTCGTACACCTGATGAGCGGCCCGGGGTATGACGAGCGCGGCGTGATCGGAATTGGCGAGCCTCCGACGGTGTCGCCGGGCGCGGCGATCTCGAATGCCGTTGCCAACGCCATCGGAGTTCGCGTCCCGTTCCTGCCGCTCACTCCGGAGCGCGTTCTGGAAGCCTTAGAGAAAGCCGAGTCCGAAGGAGCTAAAGCATGAGAGCCTTCGAATACACCGTCCCAAAAGAGAAAAAGCAGGCAGTCGCGCTGCTGGGCAAACAGTGGAACGACGCCGAGGTGCTGGCCGGCGGCAGCGATCTGCTCGGCCTGATGAAAGACGACGTCGTTCATCCCAAGCGCCTGGTGAACGTAAAAAGCATTTCGGACCTGCACGGCATCAGCTACGGCGCGCGGGGACTCCGCATCGGAGCACTGGCGACGCTGCTCGAAATTTCCGAACATGCGCAGGTGAAGCAGCACTATCCCATCCTGGCACAAGCCTCCGGAGATGCTGCCAGCCCGCAGATTCGGAATGTCGCGACCATCGGCGGGAACATGTGCCAGAGGCCGCGCTGCTGGTGGTTCCGAAATGGATTTGGACTGCTGGCAACGGGTCCGGATGGCAAGTCGCTGGTGCTCGAAGGTGACAATCGCCATCATGCCATTTTGGGAAACGATGGACCAGCGTACTTTGTCAGCCCTTCGACTGTCGCTCCGGTCTTAATCGCCTACAACGCCAGAATCCGGCTGCTCGGTCCAGGCGGACCGCGCGAGATTCCGTTGGAGAAGTTCTTCGTAATTCCCAAATCGGAAAACGAGCGCGAGCACGATCTTCGTCCGAACGAGATCGTCACCGATATCGTGGTTCCGGCGGCGCCTGCTGCGGCGAAGGCTTCCCATTATGAAATCCGGCAGAAAGAAGCCTTCGACTGGCCCTATGCAACTGCCTCCGTGATTCTGGAGATGAACGGGGATACGGTGCGCTCATCACGTATAGTCATGAGCCACGTGGCGCCGATTCCTTGGGTTTCAAACGAAGCAGCTCAGGCCCTAAATGGGAAGTCTATTTCCGAAGAAACAGCCGACGCTGCTGGCGCCGCGGCAGTCGCTAATGCCAAGAGCCTCGGCCGGAACAAGCACAAGATCAAGCTGGCTCGCGTTGCGGTCAAACGCGCGATCCTGCAGGCGGCGAAAGGAGAGCGGGCATGATTGTCGACGAAGGGGAACGTTTCAATACGAACCATCCGGACCTGTGTCCTTCGCTGCGTTGGAAGCGGATATATCTAAACGTCGAGCCGGATCCGACGGTGCCGCCCTGCAACGACGGCAACTTCTGGTGTGTACACACGCAGACCTGCATTGGACCCGACGGCAAACTCGCCGAACCGGGCAATTGCCGGTCGCATCGAGAGTGTCACACCGGGAAATGTGGCTGATTTGTACGCCTGCCAGCGATAAAATGAAGAAGAGGATTTTCCTGTTCGGGCATCGAAATCCTCAGGGAGTTTTTATGCGCAGTCTATTTACTTCTCTCTTTTCCGCTCTGCTCCTGACTTCTCTTTCTTTTGCGAGCCAGCCGCAACAGAAGATCAGTGGTGATTATCTGGAAAGCCGCAGCGCTGACGTGTACGTCGCTCAGTGCTTCGCCAACAGCGAGGTCAACCTGACCGGCGATCAGGCGCTGCTGGCTTGGCACGTAAACCACGGCACGTGGAACGGGCAGAATCTCGATGGGCTTACGGTCATCGCCGCTGTAAAAGCCAGCGCGACGATCGGCGATCCATATGCCAGCCCATATCCGGCGAAGTCGGTGATGCTGGTGGATGAGCAGGCCACGCAAGCCCAACGCGAGGCGCTGGTTTCGTTCGCCGAGCACATGGGCGGGAAGCTGGTTTCCGACGTTGTGAAAGTGATCCCGACTACGATCGAGATGAGTGTTCTTCACGATGCCGCTCATCACGGCCAGGGAGTCCTGCGCGCCGGACAGTTGGCGGAGATCCGTACGCGGGCTCTCACTGAGAACGATCACTCCTGCGGCGCCGAGGTTACCTACTATCCTCCGCTGACCAAGTTGAATCACTCGATGGCTGCGGTGGCGATGACCGACGAATATCAGGGTCCCGGACTAGGTGTTGACTGGGATCGTCATGGCAAGCGCAGTGCCTTCGTAGGCAGCTTTGCCGAGTAAGACCCAAATCGGGAACGACTCCCTATCGGGCTGATCGCGCTTGCAGTGGCCGACTTGCTGTAAGCGCAAATCCTTGATCGGATCGCCGGGGGTCGAACGCCAGAAGCAGACTCACCCATTCGCAACCGCGAACGGTACTGACACGTGCTGCTGATACTGACCCGCTCACTTAACTCGTCTTTATTAACCCCTAAAGCTGGCTTGGGTATTCTTTCGGGTTAAGAGTAAGACCCTTACCTGATCCATCCAGAGTAGATGCTTCCGTAGCCTCCACGAAGTCCCCCGTGGAGGTTCAATGCGATCTACTCGCAAACACGTTCTTAGTACTGCACTCATAATCGGCTGCTCTGCTACAGCCGCCTTGATCTCGGGCTGCGGAACCAGCGGCCCGCTAACCACATCGAATGCTAGCTCACTTACAACGCCGACTCCTGTTGCCAATCCAACACCGAGTCCCACTCCCACACCGAGCCCTACACCGACTCCAACACCCGCTCCAACTCCAACGCCCACACCAACACCCAGCGCTGTTCCTCATTCCTCGCACGTCGTGCTGGTCATTGAGGAGAACCACATGTTCAGCGAGGTGTACCCGAATGGGATGCCGTGGCTGGTCGCGCAGGGAAATACATACGGCTACACCATGAATTACCACGCAGACACGCCAGGGTCTCTGATGGACTATCTCTGGCTCTCCTCTGGCAGTTGTCACAACGCGCAGAATTGCACACTTCCAGCAGGCACGAACGACTTTGGCTGCCAGGGCGATGCGTGCTCATCGCCAATTACGGATGACAACATTTTCGTTGAGCTGGATCGCGCTGGCCTGACCTGGAAGCTCTACGCGCAATCGCTGCCCAGCGTTGGATACATGGGCGGAGATTCAGGCGCGTATGTCGATCGACATAACCCGGCGAAGTGGTACGACTATGTAATCAAGACGCCGGCAGCGCAGCAGAACATTGTTCCCTTCACCCAGTTCGCAATCGACCTCGCGTCGAACCAACTCCCCAACTATTCTCTGATCATTCCTGACGTGGACAACGACGCTCACGACGGCAGCGTTGGACAGGCAGACACGTTTCTTGCCAACAGCGTCTCTCCGCTGCTGAACTCGCCGGCGTTCCAGTCGGGCGGAGATGGGCTGTTGTTTGTGACATTCGATGAATGCGATGGAGCGGTAGGCGCTTGTCCCGAGCAGGTGTACACGGCCGTGATCGGTCCCAAAGTGAAACCACACACGGTCTCATCGACGCTGTACAAGCACGAAAACATGCTGCGGACGATGCTGGATGCGCTGGGAATCAGTACCTATCCGGGAGCTTCCAGCACAGCAGCCGATATGGGCGATTTCTTCTGAGCCGAGGAAGTGTTTGACGGCAGCCTGTAAAGTAGCTCTTCACGATCCAGCGGCAGTAAAGAAGCGGGGCGGTGCTCAGGCACTGCCCCGCTTCCCATTGGGCAATCGAGCTACATCGATGGCGATTTCAGCGAGTCTTCTGTGGTTTCGCGCAACCTCTCCGCCGCCGATTCCGGTGTGATATCGCGCTGAGGACTCGCGAGCATTTCGTATCCCACCATGAATTTGCGGACCGTTGCCGAACGCAGAAGAGGTGGATAGAAGTGTGCATGAAGGTGCCATTCGGGGTGCGGCTGCCCATCGGTAGGTCTCTGGTGAAACCCCATCGAGTACGGGAAGGAAACTCCAAAAACATTGTCATAGCGCGATGTAATGCGCTTCAGAATGTCGGCCAGTCCAACCTGTCCATTTACGTTCACTTCGTCCAATCCAGTGCAATGGTGATTCGCCAGCACCAGCACCTCGAACGGCCACACCGCCCAAAATGGAACTATTACAGTGAAGAACTGGTTCGCGCAGACTATGCGCTCTCCGCTTCCGCGCTCCAAAGCCAGGTATTCGCAGAGCATGCAGCCGTTGTTCCGGCTTCGGAACTCAAGCTGGGCGACTTGCTCGGCTGCCGGCAAGTTAGGAACGGTCTCGTTCGCCCATACCTGACAGTGAGGATGAGGATTGCTCGCACCCATCATCTCGCCGCGGTTTTCGAAGATTTGGACGTGGTTAATCCAGTCGATCGATCCTAATTGCTTGTACTGGTCGGTCCAGACTTGAACCACCCGCGTAACATCACCGAGTTCCATATTGGAAATCGTGAGATCGTGGCGCGGAGAGAAACAGATCACGCGGCAAATGCCGCGTTCGCTCGTCGCGCGAATGAGTCCTTCTTTATCGATCTGGCCGGCAGGAACCTGCGGGAGAAGCGCAGCGTAGTCGTTGTCGAAAACGAATGTGGTCTTGTAGTCAGGATTCTCGTGTCCGCCGGCACGCGAATTTCCCGGGCACAAATAGCAGTTCGGATCGTACTTCGGTCGTGAAGCGGGAGCGCTCTTTTCAATCTGGCCCTGCCACGGGCGCTGGGTACGATGCGGCGAAACCAATACCCACTCGCGCAGCAGCGGATTCCAACGACGATGAGGAGAACGGGAAAAATCGAGTGCGAGGCTCATTGAACCTGGTTCGCACCATCGGCGGCAGTTGAGATATAAATCTCGGGAGACAGACCGGTCGCCTTCTTGTATTCCTTCGCGACATTGTCGCGGAAGGTCTCCGCGTGCGAGGCTTCGACCAGGTTGATCGTGCATCCACCGAAGCCGCCGCCAGTCATGCGCGCGCCGTACACTCCGGGCTGCTTCTGTGCGATCTCAACCATTACATCGAGTTCGCGGCTGCTGACTTCGTAGTCGTCGCGCAGGCTTGCATGCGACTTCGCCATCAGCTTTCCGAATTCATTCATGTCGTGTTGCTCAAGAGCCTTTGCGGCGCGCTGGACGCGGTCATTTTCTGTAACCACATGACGGCAGCGGCGGTAGATCACTTCGGGCAGCTTTGCTCGGTATCGTTCGAGCTCCTGCGGGCAGACATCTCGGAGCGCCAGAATCTCCGGAATGAACTCGCGCAGAATCAGCACGCCGGTTTCGCATTCATCGCGTCTCTTGTTGTATTCACCCGAAGCATGTTCGTGTTTCACCATCGTGTTGCATATCACCATGCGCGATGTCGAGGATAGGGGAAGCAGCCTGAAGGCGAGGCTGCGACAATCAAGCATGAGTGCATGATCGATAGTCCCATTACAGGAAATGAATTGGTCCATGATGCCGCAACGAATTCCGACGAACAGGTTTTCTGCTCGCTGGCAGAGCAATGCAAGCTCCGTCCGGTCCACTGAATAATGGTTGGTCTTGAGCAGCGAAAAGCCGGCCGCCACCTCGATCGCGGCAGAGGAGCTCAATCCCGATCCCATGGGAACTTCGCTCTGAATCAGAATGTCGGCTCCGGCAACTTTTCTGCCTGAACGCCGGATCTGATCGATGATTCCCACTACGTAATCGGACCAGGCATGGCGAGGTCGCAAGTCGCCATTCAAGGCAATGCTCAAAGGTTCGCTGAAAGCGCGTGACCGAATGTTGATGGTCGAATCGGAGCGTGGTGAGATCGCGAGCCAGGTGTAGAAGTTGATTGCGGCCGGCATCACGAAACCATCGTTGTAATCCGTGTGCTCGCCGATGAGGTTTACGCGACCCGGAGCGCGATATATCTCCGCCTTGCCTCCGTAAATATTCTGGAACTCCTGCTGAAAGCTCTCGATCTGCATCGTCTCAGGAGCGGCGCGCTCCGGCCGGTTCGGCATAAAGTTGCGGATGCGCCTGCATCCATTCCCATGCGCTGGCTACGATTTCATCTAAGCCCGGGTGCTTCGGATTCCAATTGAGTTCCCTGCGAATGCGCTCTGAGCTTGCGACCAGAACTGCAGGATCTCCGGGTCTTCTACTCATTTCTATTGCCTTGATCGGCTTACGTGTGATTCTTTTTGCGGAATCGATGACTTCACGAACGCTGAATCCCGCACCGGTCCCGACGTTGTAAATGAGTTTATCGCGGCTATCCAGCGCTTCGAGAGCAAGTACGTGCGCGTCTGCCAGATCGCTGACGTGGATGTAGTCACGAATACAGGTTCCGTCCTGCGTCGGGTAGTCAGTCCCAAAGATGGAAACCAGTTCCCGCAAACCGGCAGCCGCCTGCAGCACAATTGGAATCAGGTGGGACTCGGGATCGTGACGCTCGCCGGAACGGCCATTCGATCCCGACGCGTTGAAGTAACGAAGGCTGGCATACCGCAGTCCATGAATGCGATGGAACCACGTCAGCATCCGCTCGACTAGCAGCTTCGATTCTCCATATGCGTTGGTTGGCCGCAGTTCGTCGTCTTCCTGAATCGGGATTCGCTTTGGCTCGCCGTACAGTGCGGCAGTTGAAGAAAAGATGAATTTTCCAACTCCGGCGGCAAGCATGGCTTCGAGCAGCGTAAGCGTGGCAGCCGAGTTGTTGCGGAAGTACTTTTCCGGAACCTTCATTGACTCGCCGGCCTCAATGGATGCGGCGAAATGCAGAACGGCTTCCGGATGGTAGTCGCGCAGCAGGCTCTCGATCTGCTCGCGATTTCCCACATCTCCCCTTACCAGAGTGACTTGGGGAGGAATCGCATCGGCATAGCCTTTGCTCAGATTGTCGAAGACCAGTACTTCGTGTCCTGCGCCGAGCAAGGCTTGAACGGTGGTCGCTCCGATATATCCGGCGCCGCCTGTGACGAGCGTCTTCATGAAGTTAGATTGTACTTGGAATGCGGCGCCACTTCGCGCTTCGAAAAGATACTTTCAGGATGTGGAATTCAGCGGTCTCCGCGGCGGGTTTTTCAACGCGTTCGGCACAGAGAAAACTAGAAAAGGCGTTTCAGGTTTCAAGTTTCGGGTTTCGGCGAAGCCAGTTTCGACCTAGACGTGAGGGACAGGCTTTGCCGAAACCTGAAACACGAAACTCGAAACCTTACCTCTTACGCCGTCGCGCCAACCGCCAGCTTCGATGTCTCCTCGCCGAACCTGACAGACACGATCTTCGATACTCCCGGTTCCTGCATGGTCACGCCGTATAGAACAGGTGACGAGCTGATCGTGCGCTTGTGGTGAGTGATGACGATGAACTGGGTGCGGTCACTCATCTCCTTT
>DATEJO010000081.1:0-5673 GCA_035277905.1 Candidatus Sulfotelmatobacter sp. | reverse complement strand
GAAGACATCACACCCAACGAGCACAAGCTGGCGTTGCAGTTCGGCGTGCTCGACAATTTCTATGACAGCGGAGAAGTTTCCGGCGACGGCCACCTCTGGTCGACCGCCGCGATCACCTCCGACTACAACGAGAAGACCTGGCCGATCGCCTATCGCGGCAAGGAGCGCACCTACGATTTCCAGGGCCAAAACGCCGATGAATTCCCCATCGAGCACAACCTGCCCGATATCGATGATCCCTCCACCGGATTTCTTTGGGACAATCTCACCCGCAACAACGTCAGCTTCCGCGATTACGGCGAGTTCGTGAATGCCGAGTGGTGCAATGGCTACTATTCCGATGCCAGCGCGACCACGCCGCGGGAACTGGAATCGCCCTGTCCCCGCACGGAGGTCCAGCAGGGCGGAACGCTGCCCCCGAATGTGGGTGATCCGCACGGAAGTTCGAGTCCCTGGCCGTGGGCTGTGCCGCTGTTTAATGGCGTAAAGCCAACCAAGGCGAATTTAAGAGACAATTTCGATCCACTCTATCCCGATTTCAACACTGACTATCCCGACCAGCTGCGTGCGGACGAATTCCTGAATGAGTTCACCGCATACGTGCGTGCGCGTAAAGAAAACGAGGGGCCGCGCTTCGAATTGCCATCTTTCGTCCTGCTGTATCTGCCCGACGATCACACCGGAGGCACTCGTCCCGGCAAGGCGCGTCCAGCCGCGAATGTTGCCGACAATGATTTGGCACTCGGCCGCGTCGTCGATGCCGTTTCTCACAGCCCGTACTGGGACGACACAGCGATCTTTGTTCTTGAAGACGATGCCCAGGACGGCGCCGACCATGTGGACGCGCACCGCTCCATCGCTTTCGTCATCAGCAAATATTCACCTGGATCGGTGGAGCATCCCAACGTCGAGCACCGCTTCTACACCACCGTGAATGTCGTTCACACGATGGAGACGCTGCTCGGACTGCCTCCAATGAACGTGAATGACGCCTACGCGCCGCTGATGAGCGGCCTGTTTTCCGGCCCGGGCAATCAGGCACCATTCAGGGCCGACTACCGCAACAAGAGAAATGGGCTGATCTACGAAAGGAATCGCCACGATGCCCCCGGCGCGAATATATCCATGAAGATGGATTTCTCGCGCCCCGATGCCGCCGGGGCAACCAAGCTAAATCGCGTGCTCTGGCAGGACGCGAAAGGCGATACTCCGCAACCGAAACCCCGGCACACGGTCTTTCCCGCCGGCGATTGACGTGCCTATGAACCCAGTTGAAATATCAAGCGATGAATTTCGAGGCCTGATCGACCGGATAACTCAGTTGTCTGCTGACTATCTCGACAACCTCGATGCCAAGTCGATTTCCCCCCCTACCAGCGGCGATGAGACTCAACGCTTGTTTCATACGAGTCTCCCTGAGATGGGCGTTGGTGCGGATGCTTTGAACGGACTTGCGGACGTCGTGCGCTTGTCCCGCGCGCAGAATGGACGCTTTTTTGGATACGTGCTTGGCTCTGGCGAGCCTGTCGCCGCCGTCGCCGATCTTCTGGCCAGCGTTGTGAACCAGAATGTGACGGCGTGGCGCTCGGGCCCGGCTGCAGTGGCAATCGAACAGACCGTCGTCGGCTGGCTCTCGCAGGCCATCGGATGCCCCGGCTTTCGCGGTCATCTCACGGGTGGCGGATCGTCGGCGAACCTGATGGGGCTTGCCATGGCCCGCGAGACCCACGCTGCAGCCAACGAAAAGGGAATTGTGCCCGGCGGCATTGTCTACGCCTCCGAAGAAGTTCACATGTCGATTCCGAAGAGCGTGGCGTTGCTCGGAATAGGACGAGACAATCTGCGCTTGATCCCTACCGATTCTGCGTTTCGCATGATTCCCGCGGAACTGGATCGTCAAATTGCCAGCGACAAAGATGCCGGGAAGATTCCGCTCGCAGTTGTTGGTTCAGCCGGAACGGTGAACACCGGAGCGATCGATCCGCTCGGCCGAATCGCTGAGATTGCTCAACGGCACAGCATTTGCTTTCACGTTGACGGAGCCTACGGCGCCCTCGCGGCAATGGCGAGCCCAGAAAAGTTCGAAGGGCTCGACCTGGCCGACTCAATTTCTCTCGACCCGCACAAGTGGCTCTATCAGCCGCTCGACTGCGGATGCCTGCTTTATCGCTCGCCTGAAGCCGCGCAAAAAGCGTTTGCCCACAGCGGCGAATATACCCGCTCTCTGAGCGCGGATCCGGTCGAGGGATTCGCGTTCTTTGAAGAATCCGTCGAGCTTTCGCGCAGATTCCGCGCACTCAAGCTATGGCTCTCTTTGCGCTATCACGGCGTGAATGCGTTTCGCGAGTCGATCCGCAAAGATCTGGAGCAGGCGCGCCGGCTGGCATCAGCAATAGAGAAAGAACCGCAGTTGGAAATGGTGGCGTTTGGAGAACTGAGTGCGGTCTGCTTCCGTCACCGCGGATCCGGACAACAATCGGAAGAGGAACTGAACCGCTTCAACGCTTCTCTGCTGCGTCAGATCGTCAAGCGCGGACGAGTTTATCTTTCGAACGCTTCGCTACGCGGCAAGTTCTGCCTGAGGGCGTGCATTGTCAATCACCGCACCACCGATGCGGACATTGACAGCGTTGTGCCCGAGGTTCTCGCGGCCGCAGCGGAAGCAGAAAGCTAATTATTTAAGGCTCACCGTCTGCTTCAGCGGCAAATTCTGCGACGAGCCTCCGACCATGAATCCGTATTCGCCCGGAATAAGCTGCCAGCCATGCTGCTTCACTTTGAAGATCGAAAGATATTTCGGGTTCACTTCGACCGTAACTTCTTTGCTCTCGCCAGGCCTCAGTTGGACTCTGCTCCATCCCACCAGCCGCTTCGGAGGCTCTGAGGCCGATGCCGGCAGAGAAGCATAGACTTCAGCAATCTCCGCCCCCGCGCGATTGCCGGTATTCGTGACCGTAAATGAGACGCGCGGAGTTGTTTCAGGCGTCACCTGCAGGTTCGAATATGAATACGTCGTATAGGAAAGCCCGAAGCCGAAGGGGAATAAACCGGGCTTGTTCTCCGCGTCGTACCACTTGTATCCAACTTTCACGCCTTCGTTATACGTGACCTGAAAAGCGGGGAGCCCCGCCGGGTTGTGATGCCCATGTCCGCCTCTCGACTCGGGCGGAGGCTGCACGATTTTCGGATGCGGCAAATCCTCGATGCTGCGCGGAAAAGTCACTGGCAACTTTCCGGTGGGATTCACGGTGCCGAATAAAACATTAGCAACAGCGTCCGATCCGCTGCTGCCGGCAAACCACGCTTCGAGAATCGACGGCACTTTATCGACCCAAGGCATGGTCACCGGCCCACCCGATTCCACAACAACCACCGTATGCGGATTCGCCGCTGCGACCTTCTCGATCAGTTCGTTCTGATGGTCAGGCAGCGAAAGATCAGGCAAATCTATGCTTTCGCTCTCCCACTGATACGCGAAGATGATCGCTACATCCGAATCCTTCGCCAGCCTGGCAGCCGATTCCGGATCGGCCCCGGAATCAAACTTCACGTCCGCGCCCTCTGCTTTTTTGCGGACCGATTTCAGAGGAGAAGTCGGGAACCAGATCGGCTCCATCCAGTGCGTCGCTCCCTTTCCCGGCGGCATGATCGCATTTCCTCCCGGAGGGTCCACCTGTGCCGAGCCTCCGCCGGAAATCATGCCCACGTCCGCGTGCGGGCCGATCACCGCAATGCTGTGTACCTTCGAAGCGTCGAGAGGAAGTTGCGCATTTTCGTTCTTCAGAAGAACAATTCCTTCTTCCTCGATCTTGCGCGCCTCTTCGAGTCCGCGCCTGACGTCGACCACGCTTTTCTGCGGCGGATCATCGATCACGCCCGTGGCAAACATCGCGCGCAGAATGCGGTGCACATGATCGTCGATCTCCGACTGGGGCACCTTGCCCGATTGCACATCCTGCTTCAACTCATCGCTATAAAAGTGCCAGCCCGGCTCCTCATGATCCAGTCCCGCCGCCGACGCCTTGGCCGAACTGTGCGTCGCTCCCCAATCGGAGATGACGAATCCTTTGTAGTTCCAATCCTTCTTGAGCACATCGGTCAGCAGATATTTGTTCTCGCAGGCGTAATCGCCGTGCACGCGGTTATAGGAGCACATCACCGCCGCTGGATCGGCTTTCTCTATTCCAATCTCAAACGCCAGCAGATCGCTTTCGCGGGCGGCGCGCTCGTCGATATTCACGTTGACCGAATTGCGCCCGCTCTCCTGGTCGTTGAGGGCGTAATGCTTGATGTCGCCCAGCACGTGCTGTGCCTGCTCTCCCTTCATGACCGAACCGACCATCGTGCCGGCCAGCACGGGATCCTCGCCCATATATTCAAACGTCCGGCCATCGCGCGGTTCGCGCGTCAGGTTGACGCCTCCGCCCAGGGACATGTTGTAGCCCTGCGCCCGCAGTTCACGCCCGATCAGAGCGCCGTAGGCATAGGCGCCATCCACGTCCCACGTCGCCGCGCCTGCAATATCGGAAGGCAGAGCTGTTGAATATCGTCCGTTCTCGCCGCTGCTGCGGACGCCGTACGCGGCGTCCGACATCTGAATCGCCGGAATGCCGAGCCGCGGAATCGCCGGAACATATCCCGCGCCGCCATTCGACCCGACGGCCAGAGGACTCACCGGGCCCAGTCCCGCCATGCCGGTGCCGTGGAGCATCGATATCTTTTCGTCAAGCGTCATCTCTTTCACGACCATCGACGCACGCTCGTCGGGAGACAGACTGGTGTTATTCCACGGATGAGCTTCGTTCGATTGTGCTGCGGCAGAAGAAATAAGTAAGAAGGATGTTGCGAGAGAGAGAAGAAAGAATGAAGCGTTGAAAAGGGCACGCATACGCTGGCGCATACGTTCGAAAGCCTCCAATTGACGCAAAATCGATATTGTAGCAGGTTGATATGAGTGCCAAGATTTTAAGCCGTGGACTTCACAAGCCGCGAATCCGTTCCGTCCTGTGCAACACGCCGACTCGCGCTTTACACTTGATGCATGAAGATTGCGCTCGGACAGATCAATCCGACAGTCGGAGACTTCGCGGGCAACGCGGCGAAAATCGTCGAGTTCTCCCGCCGCGCGCAGGCTCACGGCGCGGGACTGATCTTGTTCCCCGAATTGTCGGTCTGCGGATATCCCCCTCGCGATCTGGTCGAGCGTTCCTCGTTCGTCGCACACAATCGTGAATCCGTCGAGCGGATCGCGGCGGAAACAGCGGGCATCGCCGTGATCTGCGGTCTCGTCACGCCGGCCGACTCCGAGACCGGCAAAACGGTGATGAATTCCGCGGCACTGCTGATGGACGGCAAAGTCGCATTCATCCAGTCGAAGATGCTGCTGCCGACCTACGATGTCTTCGACGAGATGCGCAACTTCGCTCCCGCCAAGAGCCAGCAGTTGTTTCCGTTCTGCGGCAATCGTATGGCGCTCACGATCTGTGAAGACGCCTGGAACGATAAGCAATTCTGGTCGCGCCGCCTTTACACCGTCGATCCCGTGGAAGCGCTGATTCAGGCGGGCGGCAATTTCGTTCTGAACATTTCCGCGTCGCCCTTCTGGATCGGCAAGCGCGAACTTCGCCGCGACATGCTGGCCTCCATCGCCCGCCAGCACAAAGTTCCGGTGGT
>DATEJO010000080.1:0-5234 GCA_035277905.1 Candidatus Sulfotelmatobacter sp. | reverse complement strand
AGCCCTGCGAGCGCAAGATTTCTCTTGCATGGACTTCTCATGGGTCGCTCCTTGGAACGATGTAAATGTAGTGGCTTCACGCTTCGGCAGAACCCTGGGGATGGATCTCCTGAGAAATGGCTGTTCAGCAGCCATGAATGTCTCAGGCCAAAGGGAACGCGAACCCCCATCGCGATTATGAGCGCCACTTTTCGGCAGTCAATAGGAAAAAGGAGCCAAGGGGTGTTTCCATCCGTGGTTCGCGTGAACTGGAAAGTTTGCAGCTCCAATTAAGTGTTTGAATTGTGAAGTACTTGCGGAGGCTGTTGTGGTCCGCAACAGGACCACGTTCGTGCCAGAACGAAAGTAACCGGTGGTTTTACTACTCGCTAGTGAAGTAGTCCACCGTCACCGGATTTTCGAATAGCGAGTAATCGCGCGTCACAACCGTGATGCCGCTCTCGGTTACGAAATATCTTTGCCGGTCCGCTTCCGCGTCGTAACCGATTGTTGTGCCTTCGGGGATGTGAACGTCACGGTCGAGGATCGCGCGGCGGATGCGGCAGCGGCGTCCCACGCTGACGTGCGAGAAGAGAATGCAGTTCTCAACTTCCGAGTAGGAGTTGACGCGCACGTCCGGCGAGAGTACGGAATTCTTCACCACGCCGCCCGAGACAATGCATCCGTTTGAGACGATTGAATCGAGCGCGGTCCCAGTGCGTCCCGACTCGGCGAACACGAACTTCGCCGGAGGATACTGCCGCTGGTGCGTTCGGATCGGCCAGTGTTCGTCGTAGAGATTGAAGATCGGCGATACCGAAACGATGTCCATGTTCGCTTCGTAATACGCCTCGAGAGTTCCCACGTCGCGCCAGTAGAGCGCCTCTTTCTTGTTCTCGTCCACGAAGTCGTAGGCGAACACGCGGTAGTCGTCGACCATCTTAGGCAGGATGTCCTTGCCAAAGTCATGGCTCGACTGGGGATCCTCCGCGTCCTTGAGCAATACAGGGATGAGCACGTCGGCGTTGAAGAGGTAAACGCCCATCGATCCGGCGACTTTTTCCGGATTCAGCGGCGAGCGCAGGGTCGTAACTTTCGGTTTCTCCTGGAAGCCGTGAATTCTTCCTTCGCGATCCACGTCGACCACGCCGAACTGATACGTTTCCTTGGGATCGATCTGGATTGTGGCCAAGGTGATGTCCGCAGCGGAATCCTCATGCTGCTTCAGCATCTTCCCGTAATCCATCTTGTAGATGTGATCGCCGCCCAGAATCAGAACTCGTTTCGGCTCTTCCGATCCAATGGAGTAGATGTTCTGGTACACGGCATCGGCGGTGCCCTGATACCACTGGTCGCTGACGCGCTTCATGGGCGGCAGCACTTCGATGAACTCGCCGACTTCGCGGCCCAGAATGTTCCATCCCTCACGGATATGGCGGTTGAGCGAGAGAGCCTTGTACTGCGTCAGGATGTAGGTTTTTCGCAGGCCGGAGTTCAGGCAATTCGAAAGCGTGATGTCGATGATGCGGTAGATGCCGCCGAATGTCACGGCAGGCTTGGCGCGGTCTCGGGTGAGAGGATAGAGTCGTTCGCCGGCGCCTCCCGCCAACAGAACTCCGAGAGTATCTTTCATGCCGATCCTTAGATCCCGCATGCTTTCTATCCGCCAACTACAAAAGAAAACAGTAGATGTTAGCACAGCCGGGAGGGGTTGCCGGAGGCGCGCAAGATTGATGTGACGAATATAATTCTGCGCAAGACGAGCGAAGCCAGAACCGCTGTATGTTGAGCGAAGTAACGAAGCTTTGCTCGGCCGGACAGCCGAGGCGGCTGTCTTACAAGCTGGAGGAGAGTTGGGCACCAACGGGAACAACGATCGCAAGAAATTGGATTGCAAGAGAGATTCAGCATCGAGCAGCCACTCCGATAAGAGTCTGGGTCTGGATAACGACATCACGCGCCGCGATTTTCTGAATTCCACGCTGCTGGCCTCAGGAGGTTTACTTCTGTCGCCTGTCTCCCCGGCACAGTTGCTGGCGCAAGCGAAATCGGATTCATCAGATGCAGGCGCCGATGACTTCACTGGCTATGGTGGCGTCGGCGACTATGCGCATTCGAACGGCAACACCTTCGCCGTGATGAACGCCGGTCACGAGATCCGGAATGGCGATTTTGAAACCCTTCCTGCGACCGTAATCGATACTGGAGAGACTTACGATTGTGTAGTTGTTGGCGGCGGCATCAGCGGACTCGCCGCAGGGTTAATCTTTCAACGCAAAGCTGGACCAGGCAAGACCTGCCTCGTTCTCGACAATCATCCGATTTTCGGCGGCGAAGCCAAGCGCAACGAATTCCTGGTCGACGGACACCGCCTGCTCGCGCATCAGGGCTCGGCATTGTTCCAGGTCAACTATTCTCACAGTTTTATTGAGCGCTTCTACGACTCGATTGGGTTGAAGACGCCGCGACTTGAGTATCAGAAGTGGGCCGGCCCCGATCCGGAAATCCCGTTGACAACCACGCCTTACCTCGGCGGCGCGCCGGCTGGAATGTTCTTCGGAGCCAAGTTCGGTCAACCGAAAGGTCTGTGGCTCACCGACCCCTGGGGCACCAAATTAGAGGGCGCGCCAATTCCGGCCCACACGCGAGAAGAGTTGCTGAAGGCGCAGGGTCCCGGGAACGCGCAGAAGCCCGAGTATCGCGGCGACGCCATCTCGCGACGACTCGATACGATTACGCTCGAAGACCACATCATGGAGAAGTACGGCCTCAGCCGGGAAACGGTCCGCGATTTTATAGGACTGGATGAAGGCAGCGGCTTCGGGCTGGGCGCGGATGCGCTCTCGGGCTACACCGCCTACGCATTCGACGGCTTTGGCAGATTAGCCGACGACGAGGCTCAGATGTTCCCCGACGGAAACAGCGGCATCGCGCGCCTGATCGTGAAGACGATGATTCCAGACGCGATCGCGGGAGAACGAACTCTGGAAGATATCTGCCGCAAGAACGTGAACTTTGCAGCGCTCGACCGTCCGGGATCTGCCAGTCGAATTCGGCTCGCCTCGACCGCCGTCTGGGTGAAGCATGACGGCGATCCGGCGAAATCAGATTCGGTAACGGTTGCGTACACCCAGGCAGGAAAAACATACCGCGTGAAAGCGCGGTCGGTGATCATGGCCGGTGGCAGCTGGACGACGAAGCATATCGTGCGCGACCTTCCCAGCGACCGCAAAGGCGCATACGCGCAGTTCCATCGTTCCGCGTGCCTGCTCGCTAATGTTGCGGTGAGAAACTGGCGCTTCCTTTACAAAATGGGAATTTCCGGATGTCAGTGGTTCGAAGGTATTGGCAGCTACATTCAAATTCGCAAGCTGGCGCTGTGCGGCGCGTACTCGCCCACCATCGGCCCCGACTCGCCGGTTGTGCTTACGATCAAGGTTCTTTTCTCTTATCCGGGAAAGACAACCGAGCAGCAGGGCAACATGGGACGCACCGAGATGATCTCTACCCCCTTCGCCGAATACGAGCGGCAGATTCGCCAGCAGCTCACGGACATGTTTGCCCGCACCGGATTCGACGCTCGCCGCGACATTGCCGGAATCATCCTGAACCGGTGGGGACACGCCTATGCGAGCCCGGCCCCGGGATTTTATTTCGGCAAAGACGGCAAGCCCGCGCCAGGAGAGCTGTTGAGATCGGCGCCGTTCGGAAGGATTGCTTTCGCAAACGTGGATTTATCGGGGATGCCCGATCACAAGTCGTCCATCATCGAGGCCAATCGAGCGGTGGAGCAGCTGCTCGCCTGGGTACTGACATAGAGGAATCGCAGGGGCGACGCAGGAAATCAACAGAAAGTCCGAAGGATCTCAATCCAGCACTGTCTTAACTGTGTGATGAGCTACTTATCCTTCTTCTCCTCGTCGATCTTGATGCGCAGAGACTTAAGGAACTTAAGATCCTGATCGCTGATCTTGAACTCCGGGTTGGTGGTCAGCGTTGAGACGAGAGAGGTCTTGTCCGGCGTCTTTTCTCCCTGCTTGCTCACGCCGATGGTGGCTTCGAGGACCAGGAATATGTCGTATCCTCCCTCTTTGATTCGAGACACAACTTCAGAGATCTGCTCGGAATCGGAAAGCGATTCGTTGATGGCGTCGCCGAGCTCTTTCATCAGTTGTTTGAGTTGTGGATCCACCTGAGCCCCCCTCTAATAAGACCAAATTATCACTTTCCCAGACTATGCGCGAACCGCGCGCACGTCCAGATATTCGGCCTGAACGGCCGTCGTTCCGTCTTCAGCGGCATTGTGCTCCGCCCAAAGGCTTTCCAGTTGCTGCGCTAAGGCCTGCTGTCCTGCTTCATCAAGCCGGGAGAATGCCATTTGTGTCGGCCCGAAATACTGGCGAAAAAATTCAACCGTTTCGCGCGGGGGAAACGGGTACGAAAACTGCACCAGCTGCCGCGTACAGTTCACGTGTTTCGCGCCATGCCCAAGCCGCTGCTTTACCGTTTCTTCATGTCCCCACAAAACGGGGGCGGGTACTGGCGGAGGCGGCACATGCTTCGCCGTCACCTGAAACGATTTGCCGACGAAACCTTCCGGAGTCCAGTTTGCCATGGCGATCACCCCACCTGGCTTGCAGACTCGCAGCAACTCGGACGCAACTTTTTCCGGACGCGGAGCAAACATCGCTCCGAACATCGTCAGCACCACGTCAAAGCTTGAATCGGCGAATGGCAGTTCTTCCGCGTCGCCTTCTTTGAACTCGGCCTTCAGCTTTTCCGCATCCGCACGCTTTCGTGCCTGCTCCAGCAGGTTGGTGGCGATATCGACGCCTGTCACCGATGCTGCCTTCTTCGCCGCAGGAATCGCGGTATTTCCTGTGCCGCAGGCCACATCGAGCACTCTTGCGCCGGGCGGGATTCCGATGCGGTCCACAAAATTCGCTGCTTCCTGCGCGGAATAATGCGCGATCTTGCCGAAATCCCCGGCCATCCAAGTCGATTTCATGCGGGATTTGAGCTGAGTGAGGTCGGGCGTGGATGTTTGCATGGAATGGGTCTCCTTTTTAGATGCCCCAAAATTCAGATCGGTTCGCTACGGCGCAGAGTGCCGCTATTCTAGCCCTGCAGGCTGATAAAATCGAGGCGTGAGCAAAGTTTCCGCATGGCGAAAGGCGGGCATCGTCGCCCGCGTTGCCGGCCAGCAAGCTGGCCGCAGCCGCACGTTCAACGCGCTGATGGGCGCAGTGCGTGCG
>DATEJO010000079.1:0-7913 GCA_035277905.1 Candidatus Sulfotelmatobacter sp. | reverse complement strand
GTTACTCCGTAGAGGTTCCCATCGCCGCCGAGAATGGGCGGTGTTTGCGGAGCCGCGCCATTCACGCAGCTGGTCCGGCCACACATAAACGTGTAGAAGTTGGTGATCTCTCCGCTTGACGTCATGCGGAAGATGTTTCCGCCCCCTCCGAAGATTCCGTTCGTCGCAGTGCCGTAGAAATTTCCGTCCGTCGCCTGAGTGACGGTACTGTAAGGCTCCCATCCGGTTCCGCCGGTGCCGATACCTGTCAGATCAGAGAAGGTCACAGTTTGTGCCTGGGCGCACAGCGCCAGGCCGAAGGTGGTAGCGAGTGCCGCGAGAACCAGAAAGAGTTTGCTGAGCTTCATATCGATGTCTCCATCTCAAATCTTTAACTCGCCAGGGGATCCGTTCCGCGCGGCTTGCCCGAACCGCGCGGAACGGATGATCGCTACCTGGTGACCACAAACTGCGGATTGCTGTTGAGCGTTCCGGTCGGAGTGAGCACCGAAACCTTGCCCGTTGTCGCGCCTGTTGGAACTGTCGCCTTGATGTATGTATCCGACTCGACCGTGAAATCTGCCTGCACACCGTTGAACAGGACGCTCGTCGCCCCAGTCAGATTGTTCCCGAGGATGAGGACTTGCTTGCCAACCTTTGCTCCCCTGGGCACGGTCTCGACGATTGGGCTGAGGCCGGTGGAGAGCTTGAAGACCGTGCCAAAGCCGCTAAACCGATAGGTGCCGGTGTAGCCGTTGTACCCGGTAGTTCCGTAGAGATTGCCGTCGGTGGCCTGAAACAGCGAATCCATCGGAGCGTATCCGTTGGTTGGGCCGCATTGACAGAAAGCGTAGAGCGGCTTGAAGACACCGCCAGGTGTGACTTTATAAAGTCCGCCCAAGGATTGTCCGGCCCACGTTCCGGGCCAGGTCCCGCCGAAAACGCCATACAGATTTCCGTCGCTGGCCAGAGTCAGTTGCGGATAGTAAAGGCCGAGTTGGCCGCCGTAGTTGAAGCTGTATAGCTTGGTGAATTCGCCTGCGGGCGTGATCTTGAAAACGACGCCAGTCGCGGTGCCATAGAAATTTCCATCAGCACCCTTCACGATGCCGTATGGATAGGCGCCATCGCTGCAGTTCACGTCGTTGTAGTTGCAGAAATTGTGCAGGACTGTGTACGCCCCCGCTGGAGTGATCTGGAAAAAGACGCCGCCTCCGGTGGAACCGCCTCCTACACTCGTGCCGTAAAAATTCCCGTCGTTGCCCTCAACTAGCGGGTAATACAGACCATTGCCGTCTGCACAGTTCGCCTGCGAACAAAGGGAGTACAGCGTCTTAAATCCGCCGCTTGCGCTGACCTGAAAGATCGTGCCCCCGCCACCGGTTCCCCCGCCGCCTGTCGTGCCGTAGAGATTGCCGTCGCTGCCCAGGACGATCCCGGTCGGATTCACGCCATCAGCGCATCCGGTGTAACAAGTGGAAAATATATGTAGGGTCGTAATCTTGCCGTTGAGTGTCATCCGGTAAACGGTTCCATTCCCGTCGCCATTGATTCCTGCGCCTCCCACGAACGTGAGACCGTAGAGGTTGCCGTCGCTCCCAAGGACTGTGCCTGATTCAGGCCATTGGCCGTCGGCGCAGTTCGCCTGTGCGCAGAAACTGTAGATCGAGGCGATCTTTCCGTCCGGCGTCATCCGGAATACGTTTCCCTCCTCGTACAGTCCGCCAAAGGCGGTGGTGCCGTAGAAGTTGCCGTCGGTCGCCTGGACCACCGATCCGAAAGGTGTCCATCCGTTTCTGCCGTTGAAATCGGAGAGAAAGGTGACAGTCTGCGCCTGAGCGCACACCGCCAAGCTGAAAGTGACGGCCGCGCATAAGAGCGCGAAGACAAAATTGAGCTGTGATTTTGAATTCCTCATAAGCTCCTCCCCATTCGGCGTTTTCCTATAGCCGGTGCGTTGTTTCTGGTATCTCATGCGCTCGAGCCCGGTTACGGAGTGATCTCGTACAGAACTCCGCCGCCGGATGTCGTGTTACTCGTACCACCGTAAGGTGTAGTTCCATACAAGTTGCCTGCGGAGTCCAGCAACAGATTGGTATCTGGCGTACTGCCGTGGGTGTAATCGAAGTTGAACAGGGTAATGAGTTGTCCGTCGCTGGTGAGTTCGTATGCCGTGCCGTTGCCTGAAGTTCCGCCGCTAACCGCGGTGCCGTACAGGTTTCCTGCGCTGTCGGACGTGACGCCAGCCTCTGGAAAAAACCCCTCGGAACTGGTGAAGGAGGCAAGGACGTTTTCCGTCCAAATAGAAGTGCTGCCGCGGGTAATTTCATAGACCCCACCCATGTGAGCGAGGCCGTAAGAAGTGGCGGTACCGTACAGGTTCCCCGCGATATCGAAGGTGATGTTCGACTCCGGACCTCCTACGCCTGAATATGACGACCCGAAGTTGAAACGGATTGAATAGACGCCCGACGCGCTAACCTCGAAAATTATCCCCTGATCTCGCTTGCCGCCGTACGTGCTCACGCCCCACACGTTACCCTTCCGGTCAAGTGTCAACTCCTCGAACGGCAAATAGCCGTCCACGCGGTCATTGTTGAAACTGTGAAGGACAGTTTCCTTACCGGTGGGGGTGAGCTTGAAGATAGTGCCATAATTGTTTGCGCCGCCGTATTCCGAGACGCCATAGAGATTGCCTTTCGCGTCGACCGTCAAACCGGCGCTCGGATGAAGGGCATCCGTGCTGGTTGCACCAAAGTTGTACAGGATGGAATAGGTTCCGTCGGGTGTCATTTTGAAAGCTGTGCCGCCGCTTGCTCCCTGGAAGACGTGCGTACCCCCGCTAAACGTTGTCCCGTACAAGTTCCCCTGGCTATCGGCAACGAGTCCGTACGGCCCTTGGCCGTCGTCGGCCGTGCTGCCGAAATGGTGGAGCACCGTTTCAACACCGGAAGGGCTGACTTGATATAGAACCCCGACCCCAAACTGGCCACCCGCTGCGGTCGTTCCGTAGATGTTGCCCTGCGAATCGCGAACAATATTACGGAGCGGTTCCTTACCATCCGCGCAGTTCGCGAGCGAGCAGAAGTTATAGAGAACGGTCTCGCTTTGTGCGACAGCAGGACGCGTCGCTGCCAGACTGGCGATGAGGGCTACAGCCAGCGCCACGACGCCACATTTTGACATATTCGGCGAAAGATTCTGCCCACCTGGAAATCTCATATCCTCTCCTCAAAATGGTTTCGAGTGCTACCTGGTTAACACAAATTCTCTAAAAATCTCCCTATGTCGTCCGCGCAAGGGCAGCATGAAACATTTAAAACAGGGCCCAAATCCCGAGGGGGCACTCCACACCGGGAAGGCTGAACATGCAGGCCGCGCACGCAACGACAAGAATCAATCGGCACATTGCCATCTTCATCGCAATCTCCTCCTGCGTTCCCACAAGGGAACACAATCGTGAATGGAATGATGGCCAGAGCCCGTGCAGACTTCCGCGCTTGAGCGCGAACAGATTGAGGGGAGGAGAGAAGCTAATGCGGAGAGTTTACCACCTAAGGTGGCCAAGTCTCGCCGTGAACTCTCAACCTTTTGCCCGCGACGCTTCAAGCGACGGGATACGCATGTCGCACAATGTCGTACTTTGTCGTGATCGTGCGAATTAGCAGGTTTGATCTATCTCGGGGTAGTACCTGCGAAGCAATTTGCGGGTCGATTGAAAGAGTTAGAGAAACCGTTTACACTCTCCCGACGTGCCGGGCGGCAAATACTTTAGATAACGGATACCTGCATGGCACCCCCCACCTGCACGGCCCTCCCCACCTGCGTGACGAGAAATGGCGACCCAGGATCACAAGCCGAAGTCCAAGGTCGAGGCTCTCAGCCCTGCTGACCGTCTCGATTACTGGCAGGAGATCGCAAAGTATCTGGGCCGCGAGGTGCGCACGGTCCAGCGCTGGGAACGGGAAAAATCTCTGCCGGTCCGCCGGCTTAGTGGCGACCGGGATGACAACCAGCCCAGAGTTTTCGCGTACAAATCAGAAATTGACGCGTGGGTGGCGCGGCAGTCCGGCCACCGCGTTCTTTTGTCAGATGTTTCTGCGCCAAAACCTAGAGATCCATCCGTCCTGCGCGTCGCCGTACTGCGGCTTGAGAACAGTGGAAGCAATCCCGAGACAGAGTTTTTGAGCGATGGCGTCAGCGACAGCCTGATTACGCGGTTGTCGCAGCTGTCAAGTTTGCGGGTCATCTCCCGGGCATCGGTGCTCCGCTATAAGGGACAAGCGATCGATCCCTCTGCGGTGGGAAGGGAACTCGAGGTCGATGCAGTACTGGCAGGCCGCATGGTGACGCGGGGCAATGCGCTCTCCATCAGCCTGGAACTGATCGATGTCCGCGACAACAGCGTCATGTGGGCGGGGCGGTATAACCGCGGCATCGACGATCTGGTCACGGTTGAGGACGAGATCTCGCAGAGCGTCGCGGAGAAACTCGAAGTGAAGCTGACCGGAGGCTCGCATACGCTGCTGCCCAAACGCAGCAAGCAGAATCCCGAGGCATATCGGCTGTTTCTGAAGGGGCGCTACTACTGGAACAGGCGCACCGGAGACGCTGTGAAAAAAGGGCTGGATTATTTCCACCAGGTCATCGAATTGGATCCAGTGTACGGGCTGGCGTATGCGGGAATCGCCGACTCTTATTCGATGATGGTCTTCAATAATATGATCTCCCCGCGCGATGGACTGCCCAAGGCGCGAGCTGCAGCTACCCGAGCGTTGGAACTGGATGAGAGCTTGGCGGAAGCCCGCTCTTCCGAAGCCTTCGTGAAACTGTTTTACGACTGGGACTGGGCGGGAGCGGAGCGCGAATTTCATCGCACCTTTGAAGTGGATCCGAACTACGCGATTGCTCGCCAATGGTATGCGATGGAGTTGGCCGCTCTGGGGCGGCACGAGGGGGCCGTCCGGGAAACGGAGCGCGGCTTGGAGATCGATCCTCTCTCGTTGTCGATCAACGCCACTTCCAGCTTGCTCTTGTATTTTGTGCGGCAATATGAGCAGGGGCTGGAGCAAGGGCTGGCCACAGTCGATCTCGATCCGAACTTCTTTGCTTCGCATTTTGTTTCTGGTCTGGCCCTCGAACAGACCGGACAACTCGAGAAAGCGATCGCTGAGTTCAGGATGAGCGCCAATCTTTCGGGCCGCTGGCCGCTGTTCGTCGCAGCTTACGGGCACGCTTGCGCTGCGGCGGGCGATCAAGAAGAAGCACGAAAGGTGATTGCCGAACTACGGGACACATCGGTGAGGAAGTACGTGTCATCCTTCGCTGTGGCGGCCGTATATGCAGGGTCAGGCGACAAAGAGCTCACGCTCGACTGGCTGGAGAAAGCGCACGACGAGCGCGCCGCGTGGATGATCTTCCTGAGTGTGCATCCTTACTTCGATTTCCTTCGAGGGGAAGCGCGGTTTCAGAATTTGTTGAGGAAGATAGGTCTGCCGAAAGCGACGCTTTCAAAGTAGATTTTTCCAACCGGGCCGCAACTCGATTCAGGCCGCCCAGCCTTCCGAAAAGAACGCGGGATTCTTCCCTCAATGGTAAAGATACTGGGATACAATGCTCATCCGCAGTTCCTGGAAAACAGCGTTATCAGTCTTCTGCGTTTCGAGAGAGAGTCATGAAAGCGAAGATAGCTCTGTTGCTGCTTCTTGTCGCGGGAAACTCGCTCGCGGCGCAGACCCTGACGTTCAGCCATGTGAAAATCCATCGTCACCGCAGCCCCAAGGGGCACACGCTTGCAGACAGAGAAGGGGTTCTAACGTTTGACGATGTAAATAGAAAGATCACCTTCCACAATACGATGCACGATCGATTCGACGAGGAGATTAAGTTCGAAGCTGCGTATGACAGCGTCACCAAAGTTGTTTTTGATTCGACGACCCACATTCGCGGAGAGGGGAAGTGGACAGCGCTAAATTTTGTGAGCACTACAGGAATGATTGCTGCCGCGGCAATTGGCTCGAAAAAGATCCAGGATAACTGGCTATATCTCGAGTACAAGCAGGGTGACCACGCCGAGCGGTTTCTGTTGATGCTACCCATTGCCGCTGTGGCAAATGTCGAGCAGGAGGCTGCCGGCCGTTTTCGTAGCCGTGTCGTCGTAAGCGATTTTCCAGAACACAGTGAGGAGATTCCCGAGACACAACTTCAGTCCGCCGACTTCAAATCGAAATATGAGGTAAGACTCAACAAGAAGGACCATCCCTTTCCCACGAGCAGGTCGGATAAGGCGACCGTCATCATCGTCTGCCCGAAAGTGGGTTTGGACCCGGGGCAAAATCAATTGAAGCTGCACGCAAACGATCGGGTTGTAGCCATAAACGAGCTGGGGTCGTATAGCTTCGCCTACCTTGATCCAGGAAAGTACCGCCTGATCTCTCAGTCTGATGATAACGACAGCGGATTCGTAACTGAACTTGAGGCAGGCAAGACCTATTATTTCTTACAAAACCGACTGCCTCATGGCCGGACCGTACTTTCACGTAATAGCGGAGAAGTCGTCACGTATTTGGCCACGGATAGTTATCTTTCCGAATGGAAGGCAAAGTGAGGCGCATCACCTTACCGTTGTTGTGTCAACGCTCGCAGGATTGACCCTGCAAGCGAACGCATAGATCCCGCGCCGCTAAAATCTGCGGCGCAGGATGACAAACGCCTGAGTGATCCGGTTCTGGGTAAGAGAGTTAGTACTCTGGTCTGCTATTCAAACTGCGCTACAGTTATCCACATGAAGCGTTCGTCAGCGGTGTTCACTGCCTTTCTTTTCTGTTCCGTATGTTCTCTCGCGGGCTCTGCGCATCAGCATGCTACTACTCCACGGCGCTCCTCGACTTACTGCAATCCGGTCGATCTGCCTTATCGATTCCAGCTTGATGGCGTCAGCCGGAGGGAGGCGGCCGATCCGACCATGATTGTGTTTCATGGCGAGTACTGGCTGTTTCCATCGAAGTCCGGTGGATATTTTCATTCGCCTGACCTGCTGCGGTGGAGTTTCGTCGAGTCGCATGGATATCCGGTGGAGCATTACGCTCCGACGGCGCTGGTGATGAACGACAAGGTCTATCTGACGAGCGGGGATGGAACGACGAAAGTGTATGTGACGGACGATCCGTCGGGGAATTGGTCGGTGGCCGGAGATATGGGAACCGGGTATGGCGATCCGGATCTGTTCCTCGACGACGACGGACATCTTTATATGTATGACGGCGTGAGCGGCAAGGATGTGCTGCGGGTGACGGAGCTCGATCCGAAGACCTTTCAGAAGATCCGCGAGGCACGAATTCCGGAGAGCCGCGCAAAGGAAACACGAGGATGGGAAGTGCCGGGAGACCGAAATGACGATCCGAAGGCCGACACCTGGATTGAGGGATCGTGGATGAACAAGCACGACGGCGTCTATTACCTGCAGTACTCTGCGCCGGGGACGCAGTTCAAGACCTATGCGGATGGAGTGCTGACGGCGAAGAATCCGATGGGGCCGTTCACGTATGCGCCATACAGCCCGTTCTCGTTCAAGCCGACGGGATTCATCGCCGGAGCGGGGCACAGCAGCACGTTCGCCGCGCTGGACGGGCGATTCTGGCATATCTCGACGATGACGATTTCGGTGCGCCACATGTTCGAGCGGAGGCTGGGGCTGTTCCCTACTTACTTCACAAACCATGGCGAACTCGTGACCGATACGTATCTGGGCGATTATCCGCATTACGTCGATGGAGATCGCGGGCTGGTGGGATGGATGCTGTTATCGCGAAAGAAGAGCGTGTCAGCTTCATCGGTGCTCGAAGGGTACGAGGCGGAGAAGGCCGTGGATGAAGACGTGCGGACGTGGTGGTCGGCGAAGACGGGAGATCCGGGAGAATGGTTCGATATCGATC
>DATEJO010000078.1:0-8058 GCA_035277905.1 Candidatus Sulfotelmatobacter sp. | reverse complement strand
GATCTTCCCAAATCGAAACCAGCGCCGCGTCTAAAGGGGAAAATCGAATTCAATCGCGTGAGCTTCTCGTACTCTCCGGAATCTCCCATTCTGGAAGACGTCAGCTTCAAGATCGAGCCCGGCCAAGTCGCCGCGTTCGTCGGTCCAACCGGCGCAGGCAAGACCACCATCATCAGTCTGATTCCTCGCTTTTACGATCCCAGTTCGGGAACCGTGCGGATCGATGGCATCGACATTCGCAACTTCCGCCAGCGCTCGCTCCGTCAGCAGATCAGCTTTGTGCTGCAGGAGACCGTGCTCTTCCACGGTCCAATCTGGCAGAACATCGCTTACGGCAAACCTGAAGCCCGTCGCGGTGAAATCATCCGCGCAGCAGAATTGGCCAACGCAACTGAGTTCATCGAACGCATGCCGGAGGGTTTTAACACCATCGTTGGCGAACGCGGAATGACTTTGTCCGGAGGCCAGCGCCAGCGCATCGCCATCGCCCGCGCTCTCATCCGTAACACTCCCCTCTTGATCCTCGACGAGCCCACTTCCGGTCTCGATGCCGGCGCAGAAAAACTGGTGGTCGAGGCCTTAGAGCGCCTGATGCATGGCAAGACGGTCATCACTATCGCTCACCGTCTCTCGACGATCCGCGCAGCCGACGTAATCTTCGTGATCAAAGACGGCCGCATCGTCGAACGAGGTACACACGACGAGCTCGTTAGCAGAGGTGGCCTTTACGCCGAACTTGAACATCTCCAGTCAGGAGAAATCGGAAAACCGGAATCTCTCTCCGACCCTTTCGAATATCAAGGGATTAAGCGGCTGAGATGAAGATCCAAGGATAAGGAACCGGAGGAAAGTACGTTCTGGCGTCCAAAAACCTAATCCTCCGGCTTAGCCTGAAGCGAATGGCTAGTGATCGCGCGCACATCAGAAACCTGCCAAGCTGATGATGCGGTTCAGATAGTGGTCGCCTCTTTTCAGTGTTTGTATCGCGTCTTCGTACTGATGGGACGGCGAAGATAACAGGAAAGCCCATCGGAATAATTCCGCCATCTTTCCTTCGAATTCTTCTCCTTCCCCCCAAACGCTCGGCTGAAGCACAGGCCGACCAGATACGTAGTGCTCGGCACCGAAGAGGCGGTTCTTATCTGAGTCCCAAAGTGAGTGGTCGGTTTCGCGGTATGCCATGTAATTCATGCGGTCGATCAGGAGTTCTTTTGCTTCATCTGCAGTCATTGATTTTCGAATCCCGGTAAGAATGACCGGTGATGTTCTGGCGCGCGCCGATCGCGTACTGCGAGAAATAGTAGGCCCGAATGGACTGGAACCATCGACCTTCCCGGCGACCCGAGACGCTCTAACCAACCTCGCGGCTATCGCGGCATATTTACAGAATGGTAGGCCCGAATGGACTCGAACCATCGACCTCTTCCGTGTCAAGGAAGCGCTCTAACCAACTGAGCTACGGGCCTGCATCGGCAGTCTTTCTATTTTAGACACTCACGTAACATGGGGCAAACATCGGGTGTTCGCCAGCCGAACGAATTAAGCCCTTCCCCCGATTGAGACATTTGCGCCGATGGCTACACTCGACGTATGGGAATGGCGGGGGATTTCGCGCGATTGGTGCTCGGCCTCATCGTGGCCGCTTTTCATCGCCCAATAGCGGATTTCATTATGGAACGCGAGCATGCGTTGCTCAGCTTCTTCCATCGCAACGGTGTTCACTTCCCCGACCCGCCCAGCGAGGCGACACTGCACAATATCTACTTCGGCCTCGGGCTCTTCATCTCTTTGTTTTCGATCGTGCGCATCTGGGCGATGCTTTAGACCTGGACTCTGCGAGCAGCCCTCTATTTCTTCTTGGCCGGTGAGCAAGTAGGCGAGAGCACCTCGATCTTCAAGACTCTAAACTCGTGCTCAGGATGGAGCTTATTATCGGGCTTGCTCGATGAATTCGCATCCGTGGGATCGTCCTTGTCTTTCTCGACAAAAGCGCCACTCGCCTTCACCTGCTGCCCGATGTGGCTGGACAAATCCTCGGCGCTGCTGATGGGGACTTTGCTGCCCCTTTGCGAAATGAGGACGATTCCCTTTTCCTCATCCTTCACCAGGCAGCCTCTCATAGAACGTACTCCGCCCGGAATCGATGGACGATGCGCCCGTGCTGCCGAACCGGAGTTCCGCTGTGGCGTTGACTGCGCCATCAGCACACTCGACAAAAAGAAAATCGCAGCGGCTTTACCTACAAAAAGGATAAATTCCTCCAAGAACAACGCTGTCCTCCCAATGCGGAAGATGCAGCCAAAACCTCCGATAAAAGGCTTTTGCTCCATTCTCAAATGCGAATCGCCATTTTGCCAAGTTACGCAAAGCCAGCAGCTCACTGCCTTTTGCGATTCTCTCCTCGAATCCGTATCATCTCTCTCCGACCACAATGAACGCGCCGAGCGCAATTTCTGAAACTGAACAGAACGAATTGCTCGCAATGGCGAAGCATGCGTACGAAAACGCCTACGCTCCCTATTCGAACTTCCGCGTTGGCGCCGCAATCCTGCTCGCGAGCGGAGAGATTTTCTATGGATGCAATGTCGAGAACGCCTCGTATGGACTCACGAACTGCGCCGAGCGCACGGCGATCTTCTCGGCCGTGGCCGCGCTCGGCGCAAAGCAAGTGCGAATTCGTGCCGTGGTAGTCGTGAATGATCGCAACGTAGCCTGCTCTCCGTGCGGAGCGTGCCGTCAGGTAATCAGCGAATTCGGGCCCGATGCCGAAATTTTCTATGTCGGCCCGAGCGGAATTCAGCGAAGCTCGATGCGCGAACTGCTGCCAAATTGTTTTGGATCAGACTCATTCGTTTAGGAAACAACAAGCCAGGACCTGCGGCCGCCCTCGGCCGGGTTTTCGGAGGTATAACCGAATGCCCGGCAAAAATAACGAAGCGCCAAAGCAAAAACCCGCGCGCGGGCGCACGTCGGTCCAAATTCAACTCGGCTCCTATTCACTCTATCCAGTTCCCCGCAAGTCCTGTAATCTTGCACTTCCCTCTATGACATCCAGGAGTGTTGCCGAGAGCCGATGCGCATCGTCGATCTGATTCGCCGCAAACGCGACGGGCACGAGCTCACGCGCGACGAGATTCAATTCATCGTGCGCGGTTACACGCGCGGCGACTTCCCCGATTATCAGATGTCGGCATGGCTGATGGCTGTGCTGCTCAAAGGAATGTCAGGCGCGGAGATCGCCACGCTCACCGAAGCAATGCTGCACTCCGGCGTGATGCTGGACTGGTCCGACCTGCCGGGGAAGAAAGTCGATAAGCACTCGACCGGAGGAGTCGGCGATAAGACTTCGCTAATTCTTGCGCCCATAGTTGCTGCCGGCGGTCTCCTCGTGCCCATGATCAGCGGACGCGGCTTAGGCCACACCGGCGGCACGCTCGACAAGCTCGAATCCATCCCCGGATTCAACGTGAACCTGGCGCCCGACAAAATGCGCGAGGTGTTGCGCAAATGCGGAATGGTGTTGGTCGGACAAACCGAGCAGATCGTCCCCGCCGATAAGAAAATGTACGCCCTGCGCGACGTCACCGGCACGGTGGAGAGCCCGGCGCTGATCTGCGCTTCGATCATGAGCAAGAAAATCGCCGAAGGAATCGACGCGCTGGTGCTGGATGTAAAGACGGGTTCGGGTGCCTTCATGAAGAAAGAGTCTGACGCGGTGCATCTCGCCGAGCTGATGGTCGATACCGGTGCGCGCATGGGCAAACGCATAGTTGCGCTCATTACCGACATGGATCAGCCGCTCGGGAGATATGTCGGCAATGCGCTTGAGGTAATCGAGTGCATCGAGGTGCTGCACGGCGGCGGTCCAGCCGATCTGCGCGAACTAAGTCTCGAACTCTCCGCTTGGATGTTCTATCTGGGGGACAAAACAGCCACAGTCGATGCCGGCCGCAAACTCGGGCAGCAAATGATTGCAAATGGCAAAGCGTTCGAAAAGTTCTGCGACTTGACGGCTCTGCAGGGCGGCAATGCGAACGCTCTGCGCGATACAAGAAAACTTCCGCAGACGCGAAATCATCGGGATGTTCGCAGTCGCGGCGGCGGCTTCGTGGAGTCGATCAACTGCGAGCAGGTCGGCATCGCCAGCCTGGTGCTCGGTGGGGGACGCGAGAAGAAGGAAGATTCCATCGATCCCGCAGTGGGAATCGTGCTGCACAAGAAAGTCGGAGACGCGATTGGCCCGGGCGAACCGATTTGTACGCTGTACTACAACTCCGACGCGCGGCTCGGCGAGGCTGAATCGTTGATTCATTCGGCGTACCGAATCGGGAATGAGAAGGCTGCGGCGCCGGTTCAGTTGATTCAGCGTGTGATCGAAGGAAAAAAAATATAAAACCAAGAGCGAACACGAAGGTCACGATGGGAAACACAGGAGGTCACGAAGAAATCTTTGTGACCTCTCTCTGTTGCCTTCGTGACCTTCGTGTTCGCCTCTCCAAGGTGGAGCATGATTAGACTCACTGGCCTGATTGGCATCGTCGGCATCGTCGGACTCGCATATCTGTTTTCCACCAACCGCAAAGCCGTCCGCTTGCGCACCCTCGCTTGGGGACTTGGGCTTCAGCTTCTTTTCGCAGTGATCGTTCTCCGGTGGACCTTTGGTCAGCGCATCATGAGCGCCGCCGGGGACGGCGTCACCAAGCTGCTCGGATACTCCGCTGCCGGCGCCCAGTTCGTGTTTGGATCTCTAGGCATACCCGCTCCGCCGGTCGGGTTCGTCTTCGCCTTTCAAGTTCTGCCGACGATTATCTTCATCTCGGCATTTTTTGCGCTGCTGTATTACATCGGCCTCATGCAGCTCATCATTCGCTTCTTCGCCTGGCTGATGAAGTTGACGATGGGCGTGAGCGGCGTGGAATCCTTGAACGTCGCCGCATCGATCTTCATGGGTCAAACCGAAGCGCCGCTCACGATTCGTCCATTTTTGCCCGAATGCACGCGCTCGGAGCTGATGACCATAATGACCGCCGGCATGGCGCACGTCTCCGGCGGAATCATGGCTGCATATATCGCATTCGGCGTGGAAGCCAAACATTTGCTCGCTGCCGTAATCATGACCGCACCGGGAACGATTCTGATGGCCAAACTTCTCGTTCCCGAAACGGAAATGCCAAAGACGCAGGGCAAGGTCGAGATGTCAGAAGAAGACATGCACAAGGACGACAACGTGCTCGGCGCCATCGCGCGCGGCACCATCGACGGCGGACAACTGGCGTTCAACGTCGCTATCATGCTCATTTCCTTTTTGGCTTTAATCGCGCTCATCAACGGGATCTTTGGCGGAATTCATCGCCATGCTGCGTTCTTTCCCGTCAGCCTTGAGAGCTTGCTAGGGCACATCTTCGCACCAGTGGCCTATGCGATTGGCATTCCGTGGCACGACGCGATCTCCGTCGGGAATCTGCTGGGCACGCGCATGGTGATTAACGAGTTGGTTGCGTATCAGGCACTCGGCGCCGTGAAAGCAGCACTCGATCCGCGTTCCGTCACGATCGCAACCTTCGCGCTTTGCGGCTTCGCGAACTTCTCCTCGATCGGAATCCAGATCGGCGGCATCGGCGCATTAGCCCCCAATAAACGTTCCGAATTGGCAAAGCTAGGCTTCCGCGCCATGCTGGCAGGGACGATGGCGAATCTAATGTCGGCGTCGATCGTGAGCTTGCTGGTGCAACACTGAGCGTTGCCAATGCACGACAGAACCGTCGGCGGTAGCCGATGGGGCAGCCGCGCGGTTGCGGCTGCGCAGATCGAGATTGTTGGCTGCATAGCATCACTCGGAGCTGGCCATCCGGCCATCTCCGACCCATCGCTACCGCCGACGGTTCTGTCGTGCCGCACCTTGCGCGAATTCACTATGCTTGCGGCTATAGAAGAAGTAGATCGCCAATCCAATAAACAGCCACACGAAGAACCTCACCCAGGTGATAAGCAATAAACCGCTCATCAGGGATACGCAGAGCACAACCGAAATTAGCGGAAAGAGCGGAACCAGCGGCACACGGAACCCACGTGGACGCTCCGGCTGCGTCCTTCGAAGAACGATCACTCCCAGCGACACGAGAACGAAGGCAAACAGAGTTCCGATATTCGAGAGATCCGCCGCGTCTCCAATATCCACCAGCCCAGCAGGAATCCCCACAGCAGCGCCGGCGATCCAACTCGACCAATGCGGCGTTTTGAATTTCGGATGGACAGCTGAGAAGATTCTTGGCAGCAGCCCATCGCGCGACATGGCAAACCAGATTCGCGTTTGTCCATATTGGAACACCAGCAGCGATGAAATCATGCCCATGAGCGCGCCGATTATAATGACCGCTTGAAAAGCCGGCTTGGCTCCGAGGTGCTGGAGCGCATAAGCCACGGGAGCCATCGCCGCATCTCCGGAGAGGAAGGTCGTGTACTTCATCATCGCCAGCAGCACCAGAGCGACTCCGACGTAAAGGATCGTGCAGACGATGAGCGAAGCGATGATGCCAATCGGAATGTCACGCTGGGGCATCTTGGCTTCTTCGGCGGCGGTGGAAACCGAATCAAAGCCAATGTAGGTGAAGAAAATAATTGCGCCGCCGGCGAGAAT
Organism: Candidatus Sulfotelmatobacter sp.; assembly: GCA_035277905.1. Classification (GTDB taxonomy): domain Bacteria; phylum Acidobacteriota; class Terriglobia; order Terriglobales; family Acidobacteriaceae; genus Sulfotelmatobacter. Next base: position 1,421 of record DATEJO010000078.1, on the reverse strand, counting down.
GCCGCTGAACCCTGCAGGCGCAAATGGATGCAGGTTCGCTGGACTGGCAAGCATTCCGCCGACCACGAGAAACGTGAGGATCGCACCGATTTTGATGACGACCATCACATTGTTGGCTTCGGCGGACTCGCGCACCCCACGTACCAGCAGCACCGTGAGAACGAAGACAATCAGGAATGCCGGAAAATTAAAATAAGCTCCCGTCCATTGCCCACCCTGCCACACTGGATTCGACCATTTATCGGGAAGCAGAATGTGGAACTGCGCAAGCTGTGACTTGAAGTACCCGCCGAATCCGATCGCTACAGCGACATTGCTGACCGCATACTCGAGAATCAAGTCCCAGCCAATCACCCAGGCAAAGATCTCACCCAGCGTCGCATACGAGTAGGTGTATGCGCTTCCTGCAATGGGAATCATCGAGGCCAACTCGGCATAGCAGAGCCCGGCGAAGCTGCAGGCCACCGCGACAAGAATGAATGAGATCGCAATTGCCGGGCCTGCGGGAGGACGCCCGTGCATGATCACGCCCGACGTCGTTCCATGCTGAATGAGATTGAGAAAGAGATCGAGCACCTGCGCTTTGAAAATTGACGGTACCGCAAAGTGCTCGCCTGCAGCCGCCGTGCCCGTCAGCACGAAAATCCCAGAACCAATGATTGCGCCGATTCCCAGGGCTGTAAGCGACCAGGGCCCGAGAGTCTTCTTTAGCCGATGTTCCGGCTCTTCGGAGTTAGCGATGAGCTTGTCGATAGATTTCTTGGCAAAAAGTTGGCTGGGCAGAGCAGGCTCCAGGCAGAGGTGTGAATACGGGAACCCACGATTTCAAAGGAAGTTGGCGGTTAGGTCAAGGGAGAAAGGATTCGGGTGATCGGGCCATCGGGTGACCGGGTCATCGGGTCATCGGGTCATCGGGTCATCGGGTGAAGTGAAACTGAAAACCTGGCGCGGATTTCGCGGATCAACGCGGAAGATTGAAGATGTAGGGCAAACTGCATCCGAAACCTAGATCATTTGCGACAAGACGGCGCGGTCCGCCGAGCGACGAATGAAAACGATCCTCCCGCGAAATCCGCGTCCCATCCGCGCAATCCGCGTCGTGTTTTGGTTTTGGTGTTGCTTCACACTTCACCCGATGACCCGATCCTCACGATGGGCTTTCCACTGTCTCCAACTTCGCGGAGCGCTCGCGTTTGCCGGAGCGCTCCACTTCGAAGATTAGACGGTCTTTCTTTCGGTCGGCGTCGATTACGACATGATCGCCATGCAGCACTTCGCCGTCGAGGATCTTCATTGCCAGCGGGTCCTGCACCAGACGCTGGATCGCGCGCTTCAGTGGACGCGCGCCATACACGCGGTCGTATCCTTCCTTGAAGATTAGTTCCTTGGCGGCTGCGGTTACTTCGATCGAGATTCTGCGG
>DATEJO010000077.1:0-4934 GCA_035277905.1 Candidatus Sulfotelmatobacter sp. | reverse complement strand
TTCCACATCGTCCCAGGGATCGCCGAGAGCCTGCTTTAGGCCGAGCGACATCCTGCGCTCGGCTGGATTGACTCCGAGCACAACGGCTTCAACCGTTTCGCCCGCTTTCAGCAGGTCGCTGGCCTTGCGCACGCGCTTGACCCATGACATCTCGGAAACGTGAATCAAACCTTCAATTCCCGGCTCCACTTCGACGAATGCGCCGAAATCGAGAACCCGCGACACGACTCCGCGCACACGATCACCTGCTTTGTAGTTCCCCGCCTTAGCTTCCCATGGATGCGGTTGGAGTTGACGAGTGCTGAGCGCAATGCGGTGCTTTTCGGGCTCAATCTTTATGATCTTCGCTTCGATCTCCTGGCCGACAGCGAGGGCGTCTTCCGGCTTGTTGATTCGTCCCCAGGAAATTTCGCCGACATGAAGAAGAGCGTCCACTCCGCCGAGATCCACGAAAGCGCCGTAGTCAGTGAGGCTGCGGACCGTCCCGCGCACCACATCGCCTTCTTTGAGTTCGGAATAGCGCCGGTCTTTTTGCGATCGCTCTTCTTCTTCAGTGATCACGCGCCGATCGACCACAACATCTTCATCGGCGACATCGAGCTTCGTGATCCGGCAGCGAATCTCCTGCTCCACAAGCTTTTCCATCTCTGCCGCATCTCGTGTGCCGGTGCGCGAAGCCGGCATGAAGGCGCGCACGCCAATATCGATACTCAGCCCGCCTTTCACCACTTCAGTAACGGTTCCTACGATCGTGGCCTTTTCATCAAAGGCTTTCTGCAAAGAATCCCAATCGGTCGGCCGTGCGACCTTGAAGCGGGAAAGCTGGTAGTAGCCCTCGGGATCGCGACCTTTGATCGCGACCAGCACTTTTTCGCCCGTTTTGGGAACCTGGCCCGCGGCTTGGAACTCGGCCAGAGGAAGAATTCCTTCGGTCTTGAATTTTATGTCGACATAGACAGAATCGGCGGAGACAGCAATCACCGTGCCTTCGATTTGACTGCCGGATTCGCGAGGACGCGATTTGCCGCGTTCGTATTGCGAGAGTAGACCGCTGAAGGATTCTGTGGCTTCGGAATTAGATGATTCGGGAGTATCTGGATTGAGCGTCACTGCTGAGTCTCTCGTGGAAGGAGTACTCATTAACGATAACATTCGGCGGGAGTGAATGAAGATCGGACCTGCGGCCGCCCTCGGCCGGGTTTTGGTTTAGTTAAATAGATCGATTTCAGATCGAACTCTCGGAACGAAGGAACAAAACGCGCGCGAGGGCGCGCGTCGGTCCATTGTCAAAGCCATCCTTAAATTGCCTTGGCTCCCGGCATAAAACCCGTGCAGATGACTGGAGAGCCTGGCGGGCGCATTTCAGTCTGAAGGATTCCGGAAGATTCTTCCGCCAAAGAGGTCACAGGATGACAGACCAAAAGTATTTGCAAGAACGACATGAATTGACGCGTGCATAGATCTTGCCGCGTGTGCTATTCGCCCAGGAAGTCGCGCACGCGCTGGTCGATCTTCTGGCTTTCGCAGGCGCTGGTCAGATGTCCGCACGGAGAATCGACCTCCAACAATTCAGCGTGAAGCAGTTTCGCAAAATCAATCGCCGGTTGTGGCGTCACAGTATGGTCTTCCGGAGAAACGACGACCAGCACTTTGGCCTTCACGGCGGCTGCGGCGCGTTCCATTGATCCAGCGAATGGCGCAGATACGTCGAGCGCCATCATTGCTTGCGCCTGATGAATGTGATTGTTTGCGTCCTGTCCCGGCTCGCTGACGGCTTTCTGAATCGATGCCAGCACGTCTTCGCGTTTGTGCTCGGAGTTGTAGCGCTCTGGAGTGGAAAGCACTAGGTCACCGATTTCGAATTGCACGGCGCGCGAAGGATTCTCTTTGTAGTCGCCGTGGTTCCATCCGGCATCGCTCTCAATGGCGTCGATCTCGAGCTGCCATAAAAGCAAATCGTACGGTGCAAGTCTGGGCGAACCCACAATGGGAACCGCAACATCCATGAAGTCGGGATACGCGACCATCCACTGAAAGGTTTGCATTCCTCCCATGGAGATGCCCATCACTGCATGCACATGAGGAATGTGTAGAAACTGCGTCAAGAGCTGATGCTGGGTGTTCACCATGTCGCGAATGGTGATCTTGGGAAATTGCATGCGCGGCTGCAGCTTGCTGTTCGAAGGCGAAGATGAGACTCCATTCGAGAGTGCGTCCGCAAGAATCACGTAGTACTTCGCGGGATCGACCAGCCCCTGAGGTCCTACAGAGGACATGAGCTGCTCCGTGGTGCCGCCTGCCCAGGTTGGAATCAGCACCGCATTCGATTTCTCAGAATTCAGTGTGCCGAAGGTGCGATAGCCAATGCGGCAGTCGCGGAGCGTTTGTCCACTTTCAAGTTTGAAGTCGCCGAGAGAAGCAAATTGGAGTTGTTGAGCGGCAGCCGAAGCGATGAGCATCAACGCGCACAGGATCAATTTCATGCACGGCATGATACGTGAGGAGTGCCGTTTTGCCGCCTTTGGCGTTGACTGCTATTGCTTTGTGAGGCTCTGCGGAAGACGATCGTAGATTCGCGCCAAGTCCCGCAGGCGCTCAGCAGTATTCTCGTCGAGAGATTCTCCGCGCAACCGCCAACGCCAATTGCCAGTCGCTGTTCCTGGGGTATTCATGCGTCCATTTGCGCCCGCTCCGATCACGTCCTGAACGGGGAAGACCACAGTATCGGCCACTGACGCCATAAGCGTGCGGATAAAGACCCAATTGACTTCTTCGCCATTGAGGTGGAGGTATGCGCGAGTGAATTCGCGCTCTTTGCGAATGTCTTCTTCCGTACGGATGCTGCCCTCGCCCGGCTTGGAGGTCCACCAGCCCACGATCGTGTCGTTATCGTGCGTGCCCGTATAAGCAACGACATTGCGAGGATAGTTGTGAGGCCGGAAACTCGGGCCTTGGGGATCATTCCCAAAAGCGAATTGCAGAATCGCCATTCCGGGGAAGCCGAAGCGATCACGAATGGCTTCTACTTCGGGCGTAATCACTCCCAGGTTCTCGGCGAGGATTGGCAGCGGACCAAGCTTCGCTTCCACCGCGGCAAAGAGGTTTTCGCCGGGACCCTTGATCCACTTCCCGTTCTGGGCCGTTTTCTCGCCGCCCGGAACCTCCCAGTAAGCTTCGAAGCCGCGGAAGTGATCGACGCGCAGCATGTCGAAAATTCGGAATGCTGAGCGAAAACGCTCGACCCACCACGAGTATCCATCGGCGGCCATGCGGTCCCAGCGATAAATAGGATTTCCCCATAGCTGGCCGGTAGAACTGAAATAATCGGGAGGAACTCCGGCGACCTTCTCCGCATTCCCATTCTGGTCGAGGCAGAAGTACTCGGGGTGCGTCCATACGTCGGCGCTGTCGTGCGCGACGTAGATTGGCAGATCCCCCATCACCCGAATGTCTTTGTCACGACAGTAGTTCTTAAGCGCACACCATTGATCAAAGAAGACGAACTGTAGAAACTCCTGCGCGCTGATCTCTCGCGAAAACTCTTTGCGAGCGCGGGCAAGCGATGCAGGTTCGCGGCCGACGAACTCGCGATCCCAGTTGGGCCAGGCGACTCCTCCGAATTTGTCTTTTAGCACCCGGAACAGCGCGTAATCCGGCAGCCACGCCCCTTCGGCTTGCTTGAATTCCTCGAACCTGCGTTTCGTCTCTGCTGGAGCGGCTTTAGCAAAGTGCTGAAACGCAAGACAGAGCTTTTGCCGCTTGAATTCATTTACGCGCTCATAATCAACTTCGCCGATGGAAAAGGCTGGAAGATCGTCGATGTTGCTGCTAAGCAGGCCTTCGTCAACTAATCGCGCCAGGCTAATCAGTGCGGGATTGCCCGCGAACGCGGAGAAACATTGGTACGGGGAGTCTCCGTATCCAGTCGGACCGAGCGGCAGCATCTGCCAGATCGATTGCCCGGCATTGGCGAGGAAGTCGGCAAATTCGTAAGCTGCCGGTCCGAAGTCGCCGATGCCGAAGGGCCCGGGCAAGGATGTCGGGTGCAAGAGTAATCCACTCGATCGGGGAAAGCTCACGGTTCCGGCCCGAGAATTTCCAGAATGCCTACAATGGGAATTCGCGCCCACTCCGGCCGGTTTTGCAGATCGGAGAGCACTTCAATCATTCCTCGCTCCAGCAGGTAGGCATCGATCAGGATGCGGAGTTCATCTCCGCCGATGTTCAGCAGTTGTGTGACTCCCTGCGTGCTCAGATAACCATGCAGATATGCAGCCCCAACCCACCGATACCAAAACCCGGCCCAGCGATGCAGCTGCGCCGCCGATTCTTTCTGCGGAATGATTCCGGGGACTTTTCCATAAAGCACTGCATGCGCGGCATAGTGGAACGAACGCAACATGCCGGCCACATCGCGCAGTGGCGAGTACTTGATGCGGCGCTCTCCGATCGATCGCCGCGGATCGCCTTCGAAATCGATGAAGACGAAGTCCTTGCCGGTGAAGAGCACCTGGCCGAGATGCATGTCACCGTGAATGCGGGTGCGAATGGTGGGGATGCGGTGATCGCGCAGCGGCTTGAGCCGCGCCCGCAATTCGTTTTCCCGGTTGAGCAACTGCTCGGCGTCGCCGCGAATATCGTCCGGCAGATGACGGACGGTGCTGCGCAAGCGCGTGAAGCAGCGCGTGGCATGTCCGAGCATGCCGTGATACAGCCCCTGGCGATAAAAGTCGGTGAACGGCTCGGGTGTGAAAGCGGCATCTTCGTGATTGCGGGCTAGCGCGATGAGCAGTTCGCCGGTGCGCTGTCCGAGCAAACGCGACATTTGCTGAAACGATCCCACCAAGTCGCAGACCACCTGGGGTGCATTCTCTCGTTCGAGATCCATGGGCGTGCCGGATTTGACCTGTGCGAGTCGCGGATCATCCTGCGCC
>DATEJO010000076.1:0-21647 GCA_035277905.1 Candidatus Sulfotelmatobacter sp. | reverse complement strand
CCAGAAAGTGAAGTGGTCTCCAAGGCGCGCCCGTACTTCTTTTCGTCCGCCTCATTCGCCGCCTGTCGTACTTCATTGAGTCGCCGCTCGACCGTGGAGACGCTGATGCCAATCACTTCCCCGACTTGCTCCGCCGTGAGTCCGGCGACGGTGTGGGCGACAATCTGCGTGATCTCGCGCTTTCGCCATTCATCCATACCGCTGGCCAGGATCGCTTCGAGTCCGGCGTCCAGCTCCCGGTCACGCGCGTGCTTCCGGATAACCTTGTCCAGGTGCACTTCGATCTCCGATGGCCGCGTGTCCCGTAACGGTGGAATTCGGATCGGTCCGAGCGGCTTCGGCGGATTCTGCTCCCGTGCCACAGCGCCGAGCACCAGGAGCAAGTTCTCGACGCCGTACCGGTCTGCCATCCGGCGCAGCTCGGCACCGTCGCGGACTGCGGTCTCGTATTCTGCCGGTGCTGGCACTGCGAGGGCTGCCATTGATTTAGGCTTCCGTTCGTGACACAGATAACTCGGGAATTGCCGTTTGTGGGACGGATAAGGCGGGGATGGCGTCTACCACTACACCCGCATTTTCGTCGTTTTGGACGGTCTCTAAGTCGTTGACAGCACGATCAGTTACCGAAGCGCCAAAATGGTTATCTGTGTCACCCTGCCCATTTTTGCTTCGGCTGGCCCGGCTCCGGCAAGCTTGCGAGCACCATCGGGCGTCTGCACGTTTCGCGAGGAAGGTGCGTCCACACTGACACGTGCGACGAGTACGGGGAGACTTGCGGCGTGCTGGAGCTGCGTCCACGTCGCCGATGATCTTCCAACCCGGCTGGAAGTTCCCGACAAGGCTGTCCGTTCGAATCCATGTGCTCCCAGGCGGGAATGTCACGCCGTTTTGATCGATGGTGATCGCAGCGGTAGGAATGCCGCTCGGGATGACTTCGCCTTCGGAGTCGAAGACGGGCAGATACAACTTGCGCCCGTCACTGTGCTGTGCGTACAGGATGTTCATTGCTTATGCCGCCACTGCAGATCGGCGATGGGCGAGTGCCAGTATTCCGGCGACAAACGAATGCACCGCTCCGTTCCATCTGCAAAGCGCACAACTGCGACGTAGATGCCGCCTCCGCTGTCCAGCTCGCGAACAGATAAGACTTCGCCGCGACCGTAACGAACGTGATCGGCGAAGTGGGGTTGGCTTTTTTCTGAGCGGGCCATTTAGTTCATCTCCGCTTTCGCCGGTACGACGCTTTTCGCGATGAGGGCGTCCAGGTCAGAACGGCGCAGCAACACCTTCCCGCCGAGCTTGACGTAGGGAATACGGCGGTCAAGAATCCACGCTCGGATAGTGGATTCTTTGTACCGGAGGTAGGTGGCGGCTTCGCGGGCCTTTAGCAATTCTGGGTAGTCCATAGCTCCTTCTCTCTATGCTTGACTATATACTATTATAACTCGTAAGCTATTCATCGAGGAAGGACCACGCTCGATGCGGGTGTCAAAACATCTAGCAGACAAGATGCGCAGCTTCGAGGCTCTCGCCGCTTACGCGAACATGGGCGACCAACCGGGAGAGTGGAAGAAATTCCGGCTCATGTACCCGGACTTCTTCCCCGTGACATCTGGCTTCGCGCAGAAGGGCTTCGAGAATCTCGATTCCTGGATGTACGACTTCGCCGACGAGTGGCACAAGGATTTTAGCGATCTGCCTCCGGGCGTGATTCTGTTACCGCCACTCCTGTGGTATCGCAATCGTCTCCGGGCAGTCTGGGCTCGAAACGACCAACACGGTTACTGTCTCGCGATCTTGCTCGGCTTCGAAGATGAGGCGGCGGAGATTGCGGCTGAACATCGCGGTGAGGTCTCCTTCGAGCCCATCGCCCGACCTTTTGTTGTTCCGGGACAACCGATAGCGAAAGAAAAATCACACGGTCTTCCACAGGGCCGACCTGCTATAAACGGCGTCACAGGGGCCATCACCTGGGAGTTCGGTTGTGAAATTCAACGGGCCGTCTATGAATTAATGCAGGAGCGCTGGCGCGCGAAGATATGCCCGCAATGCGGCAGGTACTTCGTCGCCATGAAGACCGCACAAAAAGTTTGTTCGGCGGCGTGTTCGGGGGACGCAGCGCGAAAGCGGGCGCTGACATGGTGGAACCAGACGGGCCGGAAACGGAGAGCGAGGGCGCAATGAGTACCTATAAACGTGGCAACGTGTACTGGTACAAATTCATGTGGCAGGGCAAGCTCATCGCCGAGTCCACGAAGCAAGGCAACGATAAGGTTGCTCGCAACATGGAATCAGCGCATCGCACTTCCCTGGCCAAGGGCGAAGTTGGCATTCGTGAGAAGAAAGTGCCAACGCTCAAGGATTTTTTGAGGACAGAGTTCCTTCCATTCGCGGAGACCAAACACGCGGCCAAGCCGATGACGTATCGCTACTATAAGCAAGGTAGTGACATGCTGACGAAGTCGGCGCTGGCCGGATTGCACCTGGACGAGATCACGGATCAACACGCTCACGCTTTTGCGGCCAAGCTGTCTTCGCTCTCGCCGTCTGGAATCAATCGCGGGCTGCGAACATTGCGCCGCGCTCTGAACCTCGCATATCAGTGGCAGAAGGTTGATAGGCTGGTCAAAATCTCGCTTGCACAAGGCGAGCATCAACGTGACCGGGTTCTCACGCAAGATGAAGCGACGAAGTATCTCGCCGCGTGCCTACAGCCTTGGCGCGACTGCGCGACGATCATCCTGGACGAAGGATTCAGACCCGGAGAAGTATTCGCCCTTCGTTGGCCGCACGTTTTATTCAACGATGACGGTACCGGCCTGATTCAGATCGTGGCGGGAAAATCTAAAGCTGCGCATCGCATTCTGCCGATGACTCCGCGAGTGTATGCGCTCCTGCAGGCCCGCTTTCAAGCGGCTGGCAAACCAGAGGACGGCTGGATTTTCCCTGCCACAGATCCGGATCATCACATCAACGACAGCGGTACGAAGTACCATCATAAGAAAGCCCTCGAAGATTCAGGCGTAGCGCCATTCGTCCCGTACACCTTGCGGCACACGGCACTCACGCGCTTCGGCGAGGCTGCGGGAAACAACGTCTTCGCCGTAGCACAGATCGCCGGACACTCAAGCCTGACCACGACGAAGCGCTACGTCCATCCCCAGGCAGAATCAATCAATCAGGTGTTCAAGGCGTCACAGGTAGGTACAAAATTGGGTACAGTCAAAAAATCGCCAAAGAAACGGGCGCTGAAGCCCGCGAAGCAAAAGTTGCTTAAACCAGCATAAACATTGAGTATTTTATGGTGCCGGGAACAGGAATCGAACCTGCAAGGTACTAAGTACCGGCGGATTTTGAGTCCGCTGCGTCTGCCAGTTCCGCCATCCCGGCATCGGAGGCTTTTCCATTGTACGGCAGGCGTTGGCGATTGGGGAAATCGCTACGCGTGCTGAATGGTTGCAACCGGGGCCGCAATCATAGGCAGTTGTACGCGAAACGTTGCACCTTGGCCCGGCGCGCTATGGACTGAAATCGTACCGTGATGTTGCGTCACGATCCACTGTGCGATGGATAGGCCGAGGCCAGTGCCTCCCTCGGCGCGACTGCGCGCTTTGTCGACCCGGTAGAAGCGCTCGAAGATTTTGGCATGCTCTTCGGAGGCGATACCCACGCCGGAATCTTTCACTGTGACCAGCACATTTTGATCTTCATTCTTGTGTTCCAGCGAGAGCTGTACCGAGCCGTTCGCGGGCGTGTATTTGAATGCATTGTCGAGCAGAATTTCGATGAGGCGCCGCAGCCAGGTTTCATCCGCCATGACGAAAACGTCTTGACTCGCAATATCGGCCGAGAACTGTAACCCACGGATGGAGGCAACTTGCTTCCAACCTTCGACGACACTCTTCAGAATCGGCGACAGATTGACGGGAGTCATCTGCACCGATTCGCGCCCCGAGTCGGCGCGGGCGAGCGAGAGCAGTTGCTCGATCAGCGCGCTCGTGCGCTCCGCCTCGGCGAGGATGTGGCGCAGGGCTTCTTGATATTCGGCTTCTCCGCGGGAACGCCGCAAGGCCAACTCCGCCTCGGTGCGGATGAGAGAGACCGGCGTTCGCAGCTCGTGGGAAGCGTCCGCCGTGAACTGCGTGACCCGTTGAAAAGCCGCCTCGATGCGATCGAGCATCGCGTTGAGCGTGTCGGAGAGCCGTTGCAGTTCGTCTCCGGTCTCGAGTGTTTGAAGCCGGTTCTTCAGATTTGTCCCGCTGACATCGCGGGCGGTTCGCACCAGTTCGTCAACGGGAGACAATGCCTTCCGGCTCATCCAGTAACCGACGGCCGCCGCGGACAGCAGGAGCAGAGGGGCAAACCAAAACAAGTAGGAACGGAATTGGTGGAGAGTATCAAGGGCATCGTCCGCCGGAGCACCCATTTCGATGATGAACACTCTGCCGTCGATGTTGACTCTTTCGAAGAGAAAGCGGAACGGGCGGTCTTCGATGCGCCTGGTTCGCGAAACTGGCCGCTTGACCTGATCCGGCGGCAGGAGTGCAGTCTGGTGCGCCTGCAGGAAAGCTGAGCGGAAGATCAATTCCCCGTTTCCGTCGAGGATTTGAATGTAGTCTCCGGCGTGGCCGACGGCGTATTCCTCGCTCAATGCCTGGCGGAGTCTCTCAAGCGACGCATCCTTGCCTTGTGCCTGCAGCAGGCTCTTCACATCGTCGGCTTGATTTTCGACGCCGTCATCCACGATGTCGTAAAGATTGTTGCGCAGAATGAACCACATTCCCGCGCCAAATAGGATCTGGCCGAGCGCGAAAATAGCCAGATACCACAGGGTGAGCCGCATTCCGATGGAGAGCCGCTTCATGCGGGACCATCCGATCGAATCATGTAACCGATACCGCGGATCGTGTGAATCAGTTTGGCGCTGCCGGGGGGATCGATTTTATTGCGAAGAAGATGCATGAAAGCGTCGAGTGTATTCTCTTCAATTTCGCGATCGAATCCCCAAACCGATTCGATCAGCGACCGCCTCGAGACGACCTTGCCGGAGCGGTACATCAGGCGCTCGAGCAGGTTGTATTCGGTGCGGGTGAGAGAGACGCGTTCTTCGCCGCGCGTGACTTCCCTGCTCGCGGGATCCAGGACGAGATCACCCACGCGCATGTGGGTGTCCTCGGAAGCCAGTGCGCGACGTTTTACTGCGCGCAGACGGGCCACCAGTTCGTCGAATGAGAAAGGCTTCGTCATGTAATCGTCCGCGCCGAGATCGAGGCCGCGAACGATATCGGGGACAGAGTCGCGGGCGGTGAGCATCAGGATGGGGGTGCGGATCTTTTCCTGGCGCAGCTTCTTCGCCAGGTCGTATCCGTTCAGCTTCGGCATCATGACGTCGAGGATGATCACGTCGAACTCGTACGATTTCGCGAGCGCGAGGCCCTCGGCGCCGTCGGAAGCACACGTCGCCGTATGACCTTCCTCCGTCAACCCTTTGTGAAGAAGGTCGGCCATGCGGGCTTCGTCTTCGACAATCAGCAGCTTCATGATGGCTGGGCCGGCGACATCCATAGTTTAAGCGGAAGAAGTAGGGAGATTGGAATTCCTGAAGAAAAATTAACGTGTCGGCCTGGGGCGCGCTTCTGGACGACGACGTTCTCAGACCCGGCAACCGAGCTAAGGCGAATAAGGTCCCTCCCGCCCGGGTTGATCGGCTTGCCGATCCACCCACTTGATCGGGATGACAGAATTTTTCTAGGGGATCTCAGCGATGCATTGCGAATTGTTGTTCTGCCAAGACACGCCGAGTGCATGCAGGATGAGCCGGTCACTGAGCGTCATTTTGCCGGAATCGAGGACGACTCCGTAGGCGTACTGAACCAGGGCGTCGCGAGTGATGCACCAGCGCTCGTGCCGGATGACTCCGCCACAGTGTTCGCAGACGGCTTCTGCACTGTATTGATTGCTGTGGTACCAACTGGCTGCGGGCTTGGAGAACATACACAACTCCTCCGAACAGAATTGAACAGATTCCCCGCGGCCTCGGCACAGCACTCGGTGAAACTGCTTCTGGGCGCAGAATAGTGCCGGATCACTTGGCTGCCATATTTGGCCTGTCACTTCGGAGTGTGATTGAAATCACAGACAGTGATTTCTGCCAAGCAGGGGCCGCCGTTTGGTCAATTCGCGAGCGGATGGTTTATTCTCAGAAGTTAGCCGAAAACGGGGCGGGCTACAGTGCGACGTCACCAGGAATTCCCGCCTCTTACTCCAAAAGCTAGAAGCCAGGAGCCAGAAGCTTCCATATGAAGACCGGCATTATTGGACTGCCCCAGGTGGGCAAGACATCGCTGTTTCAGATACTGACCAAGGCGCATCTTTCGGCGCAGAGTGCGAATCCGCGGGAGGCGCATGTTGGTGTGGCGAAGGTGCCGGATGACCGGCTCGACCGACTCGCCGCTCTCTACAACCCGAAGAAGCTGACGCACACATCGGTCGATTACGTCGACGTCGGAGCGATTGGTCAGGACGCGCTGAAAGAGAGCGCTTACGTCGGCCATCTGCGGCAGGTGGATGCGCTCGCCCATGTCGTGCGCGTGTTCGAGGATCCTGCGATCCCGCATGTTGGGGAGATCGATCCCCTGCGCGATATCAAGAATGTGGAATTCGACCTGATGGTGAGCGATCTGGGCCAGATCGAGAAACGGCTGGAGCGTCTGGAAAAAGACTTGAAGAAGATGAAGACGCCCGAGCTCGAAAAAGAATTTGAGTTGCTCAAGCGCGCCAATGCTCATCTGGGCTCGGAGAAGCCGTTGCGCGAGATGGAAATGATTCCCGAAGACAAGAAACGCATCCGCGGATTCATGTTCCTGAGCGAAAAGCCAATCCTGTACGTGCTAAATATTGGCGAGTCGAGCGAACTGGGCAAGGAACTTGAGGAAGCGGTCGGCAAGTACAAGCTGACCGAAATTGCGGCGCGGCCAAACGCGGGGGCAACGGCGATCTTCGGCAAGGTGGAGGCTGAGCTGTCGGAAATGAGTGACGCCGATGCGGCTGAATTCCTCTCCAGCTACGGCTTGAAAGAAAGTGGGCTGACGCGGTTGATCCGCACGACTTACAAACTGCTAGGGCTGATTTCATTTTTCACCGCGGGCGAGGATGAATGCCGTGCGTGGCAGGTTCCGGCCAATAGTCGGGCGCAGGCAGCTGCCGGAGCGATTCACTCCGACCTGGAAAAGCACTTCATTCGCGCGGAAACGATTCGATGGGACCAGCTTCTTGCGGCCGGATCTGAGGCGAATGCGCGCGCCAAGGGCACGCTCCGCCTCGAGGGCAAGGACTACATCGTGCAGGACGGCGATGTGATGCATATCCGCCACTCGGGCTAACGTCATTTTCACCACTGAGCCACGGAGGCACGGAGTAACACGCTAGGATTCCCTTGGTCTCGGTGCCTCTGTGGTGAATTCCGGCATGGGCTGGTATTATCCCCGCAATTCATGAACCCGATCCTGACCAGTGTTCTGCTGGGTCTTACTGCTGCCGCCGCCAATATTTTCGGCGGCGCGATTATCGTGCAGCGGCATTGGGAGCGGCGTTATCTGCGCTACTTTGTCGCGCTCGGCGCGGGATTCATGCTCGCGACTGCGCTTGTGGAGATGGTCCCCGAGAGCATTGAGCTACGCGGCAGGGCGGCGGCTTATCTCGTACTCATGGGCTACCTGATCATCCACTTCTTCGAGCACACCGTCACACCGCACTTTCATTTCGGCGAAGAAACGCATCACGAAGAATTCATTCATTCGCACAAAGGGTACTCGGTCCTGCTGGGACTGGTGATCCACACCTTTTTCGACGGGATCGCGATCGCGTCAGGATTTCTGGTGTCGAACTGGCTCGGTTGGTTGATTTTTTTGGCCATCTTCCTGCACAAAATCCCCGAAGGATTTACCGTGAGTTCGGTCATGCTGGCGAGCGGGCGAAGCCGTGGAATTGCGTGGGGCGCGTCGATGATTCTGGGTGGATCGACGCTGGCCGGAGTGCTGATCATGGCAATCTTCCGCCATCATGTCGGCGCGGGGCTACCGTTGGCTGCGGGGGTGACGATTTACGTCGCCGCTTCCGATCTCGTTCCGGAAGTGAATAAAGAGCCGGCGATGAAGATGGCACTGCTGGTGTTTGTGGGAGCGGCGGTGTTCTTCTTGCTGGATCACTTATTTCACGTGCATTGAGACGCGAGCGGTGGCTACCGCATGGTTGGAGGTATTTGCTGGCAGTGGCGAGCGGGATAGAGAAATAGCGGCGGCGTTCTGCCGTGAGGCCCTCAAGGGGTCCTCGGGCTATTATCGCGAGCTTACGGCACGGCTAAAGTCGTGCCTCTTCACGAATAATCAGGTATGTCCGGGCTGATGCGAAACTACTTAATCCCCGCTGGCGTGGTTCTGCGTCGGTACTAAAACCAGGCGCGGGCGAGCCTGCTCGGGCTGGGCGGGGCGGCCGAAGGTGGAAAGAATGGTAAAAACTACAGCATATGCGGCGAGGACCCCGAAGGCGACCGAGGCAAGAACGGTGAAGCAGAGAATGAATGGCATCAGGAGCGAATTCACAGTCGACCGACCTCTAGAAAGCTGTTATCAGATGCAGGGCCCAAAAAACCGTATACCTCAGTAGTTGCCTTCCTTCGCGAGGCGAACCTTCAATCTAACCGCGTTGACGCTCCGCGCTAGTGACGACTAAGATACGGAGTAGAGCTGTGCATACCTACTTTCGGACAATCCTGTGGCCCTGTCGATATTACGGAAGGGCCAGAGCCTCGGCGAAGAATGGCGATTACTAAGATCTCGGTCCGGGGCGCCCGGCAACACAACCTGAAAAACATCAGCGTCGAGATTCCGCGTAACACTCTTACAGTGGTTACCGGGCTCAGCGGATCAGGCAAGTCCTCGCTCGCGTTTGACACGATTTATGCCGAGGGCCAACGGCGATATGTCGAGACGCTCTCGGCCTACGCGCGGCAGTTTCTGGATCAGATGGAGCGTCCGGATGTCGATGGAATTGACGGACTTAGCCCATCGATTTCGATCGAGCAGAAGACCACCAGCCGCAGCCCGCGGTCGACGGTCGGGACAATCACAGAAATTTACGACTATCTTCGCCTGTTATTCGCTTCGATTGGAGTGCCGCACTGTCCGAAGTGCGGGCGGGCCATCAGCCGGCAGTCGGCGGACCAGATTGTGCAGCGGGTCATGGCCCTGACGCCCGAAGACCGGGTAATGGTGATGGCGCCGATCGTCCGGGGACGGAAGGGCGAATTCAAGAAAGAGATGGAGACGCTCGTCAAACATGGGTATACCCGGGCGCGCATCGATGGCGAACTGATAAATCTGGACGACGAAATCAACCTCGACAAACGCAAGAACCACACGATCGAGGTCGTGATCGATCGCCTGCTGGTGAAGCCCGGAATCGAGCATCGGCTGGAGATGTCGATTGGTCTGGCCATGAAGCTCGCCGGCGGTCTGGTGCAGGTCGCGGTGGTAGGGGGCGAAGAACAGTTGTATTCGGAAAAGCTGGCTTGTCCCGATTGCGGAATTAACGTTCCGCAGCTCGAGCCGCGGTCGTTTTCGTTTAACAGCATGTACGGAGCGTGTGCGGAATGCCACGGGCTCGGCAGCAAGTATGATTTCGATCCCGCGAAGGTGATTGCGGATTGGTCCAAGCCGCTGCTCGATGGCGGCCTCGGGCCCGGATCGGCGTCACAGAACCTGATTCACCAGTTGCAGATCGTGTCGGCCGCGGGCGGCATCGATTTGAGCATTCCGTTTGAGAAGCTGCCGGAGAAGATGCAAGACTTCCTGCTCAATGGCGAGCAGGGCCGCGGCGGGCGGACGGGATTTCACGGCATCTTCGGATATCTCAAACAGAATCTGGAAGAGTCGACTTCCGAGGGCTACCGCGACTGGCTGATGGATCACATGTCGGCGACGGAGTGTCCGGCCTGTCATGGGAAGCGACTGCGGCCGGAAAGTCTGGCCGTCAAAGTAAACGACATGTCGATTGCCGACTTCACCGCGATGCCTGTCGCGCGAGCTCTGGAAAAGGCTCAGGGAATCAAGTTGGCAGGGCGCGAGGCTGTGATCGCCGGACGCGTGATGCACGAAGTCGTCGAGCGCCTGCAGTTCCTGAATGCGGTGGGATTGGGATACATTTCGCTCGATCGCTCGGCCGCAACGCTATCGGGCGGAGAGGGACAAAGAATCCGGCTGGCTACGCAGATCGGATCGAAGCTGCGCGGTGTCTTATATGTGTTGGATGAGCCGTCGATCGGACTGCATCACCGTGACAATGGACGTCTGCTGAACGCGCTCGAGAATCTGCGCGATCTCGGCAATACTGTGCTCGTCGTCGAGCATGATGAAGAAACCATCCGCCGCGCGGATTATGTGGTCGATCTCGGACCGGGCGCGGGACGCCACGGTGGAAGTCTTGTCGCGCAGGGGACGCCGGAAGAAATCATGCACGAGCCAAATTCGTTGACCGGGGCGTACATTTCTGGGCGAACTTCGATTGAGATGCGGCCCGAGCGCCGCCATGCGAATGGCGCCGCGCTGACGATTCTCGGCGCCAAAGAAAATAATCTGAAGAATCTGGATGTCACCTTTCCATTGGGCGTGATGACGGTCGTTACGGGAGTTTCCGGCTCCGGTAAATCGACGCTCGTGAACGATATTCTCTACCGGGCGCTGGCGCGCCAACTGTATCGATCGCGGGAGAAAGCCGGCGATCACAAGGCGATTTCCGGGGCCGAGAACATCGACAAGGTTATTCGCATCGATCAATCGCCGATTGGGCGAACCCCGCGCTCGAATCCCGCAACCTATACGGGCGTGTTTACGGCGATTCGAGACTTATATGCGATGCTGCCGGAGTCGCGCGAGCGCGGCTACAAGGCTGGGCGGTTCTCGTTCAATGTTACGGGCGGCCGATGCGAAGCTTGCCAGGGCGAAGGACAGCGGCGGATCGAGATGAATTTTCTACCAGATGTGTATGTGCTCTGCGAAGTCTGCGGAGGACGGCGCTATAACCACGAAACTCTGGCGGTGAAATACAACGGATATTCGATCGCGGATCTGCTGGAGATGCCGGTCTCCGACGCGTTGCCGATCCTCGAAAACATTCCGCAGATCAAGCCGAAGCTGCAGACGCTGGTGGACGTGGGCTTGGGCTACATTCATCTGGGGCAGTCGGCGGTAACGCTATCCGGAGGCGAGGCACAGCGGATCAAGCTGGCGCGCGAGTTGAGCAAGCGGCAGACGGGAAAGACGCTGTATCTCCTGGATGAGCCGACCACCGGACTACACTTCGACGATGTAAAGAAGCTTCTCGACGTGCTCCATCGTCTAACCGACCTGGGGAATTCGATCATCATTATTGAGCACAATCTGGACGTAATCCGGAATGCGGATTGGATCGTCGATCTTGGTCCGGAAGGTGGCGAGGACGGCGGGAGAATCGTAGCGCAAGGTTCTCCGGAGCAGGTGGCGCGAGTGAAAAAATCGTACACGGGACAGGCGCTGGCGACGTATTTTTCAAAGGCGGAAGCTGGTTCCGGGAAGTCGGCGGTCAGTTAATAGTCGTCAGTTCGCGGTAAGAGGAAGCTCTTCGTGTCATCTCCAGAGAATCCGCAGTTTGAGCCGCAGGAGGGTGGAGAAGCACAAACACCCAGCGACAACGTGCAAAGTATTTTTCCTGCCACTGTGCATCCTGATTTTGCGCCTACTCCCCTTCAACCTGAGGGCGAGATCCCTCCTCCCCAGAGAATTCCGCCGGAAAATCCTCCGTGGAACGGGTGGGATGTCGCGGTGATCGTGGCATTGACCTTCGTCACGATCTTCATTCTTCAGGTGGCGATTCTTTATGGCGCGCATTATCTGATTTATCCACGAAAATCGGTGGCGGAGCTGGCGCAGTGGCCATTGCTCTTGCTGATCTCGCAATTCCTGATTGACGGCGCGGTGGGCTTGTATATCTACCTGCTGGTGAAAGCGAAATATCATGCCCGATTCTGGAGCGCGATCAAATGGAACTGGCCGAGCGCGGCGTGGAGAATGCTCGGACTCGGCGCGATCATGCTGCTCGGGCTCAGCCTGCTTGAAAATATTCTGCCGATGCCGAAAGAAGTCCCTTTCGACAAGTTGTTTTCGCGGCCGCGAGATGCATATCTGCTGGTGATCATTGCCGTGACACTGGGTCCGTTGGTGGAAGAATTGTTTTTTCGCGGATTTTTCTATCCGGTGCTGGCTCGAAGGTTGGGAGTGTGGTGGGGGATATTTCTGAGCGCGCTGCCTTTCGCCTTGATGCATTTACCTCAGTACGGATACGCGTGGAGCGCCCTGCTGGTCGTATTTATCGTAGGTATGGTCTGTGGAGCGGTAAGGGCGTGGGCTGGATCGGT
Organism: Candidatus Sulfotelmatobacter sp.; assembly: GCA_035277905.1. Taxonomy (GTDB): domain Bacteria; phylum Acidobacteriota; class Terriglobia; order Terriglobales; family Acidobacteriaceae; genus Sulfotelmatobacter. The sequence goes on along the minus strand of DATEJO010000076.1, from coordinate 9,199 downwards.
CGGGGCCAGTTTCCTGGTCCATGCGGGCTATAACGGAACACAAATGTTGATTGCGCTGGTATGGACACGCGGCTTTACGCATCTGCCCAAGAGTCTGCTGCAATTGTATTTACGTTGATGCCGGAGCGGACACTCCGGCTACTTCTGAAGTATAGTATCGAGGACCGTTGTCATAACAATACGGCTCCTCATCCTAGCGATAAAGCAACGCGCCCTCCTGAAGTGGGGTAAGTAAAGATGCAGTTCGATCATAAGCCGGTGGCCGAGACACTCCTGTCGCCCTCGATCCTCGAGGCCATTCCTGACGCAGTCGCGGCCGTGAACGAGCAGGGTCTCATCATTCAGGCAAATTCCCAGACGGAAGCGCTATTCGGCTACACGCGCGACGAACTCATCGGACAGAAAGTTGAGATGCTGGTGCCGGAGCGCCAGCGTCCGCAACATGGTGTTCATCGCGGCCGCTATCATCAGTATCCGAAAATTCGCCGAATGGGATCTGGCCTCGACCTATACGGACGAAGGCGCGACGGGACTGAGTTCCCTGTAGAAATCAGCCTGAGTCCGCTTTCGCTGGATGGCGGTTTCGTGGTTCTCAGCGTGATCCGCGATATCACCGACCGGAAGCGCGTTGAAGAGGAACTCCGGCGCGCAAATGAGGAACTCGATCGGAGGAAGACGCGCGAGCTACGCGATTCCCAGAACCGGCTGTCGCTGATCACAGATTCCTCGCAAGACGCAATCATCGGCAAGAGCCTCGATGGCATCGTGACGCACTGGAATAAAGGTGCTGAGCAAATCTATGGGTATACGCCACAGGAAATCATTGGAAAGCCGATCACAATGCTGGCTCCGCCGGACCGGGCGGAAGAGATAGTCGAGATTCTAAGGAAGATTCGCAACGGTGAGCGGGTCGACTACTTCGAATCTGTCCGAGTGACGAAGGATAAGCGCCAACTGAATATGTCGATCGCGGTCTCGCCGATTCATGATGCGGAGGGGCGGATTGTGGGAGCGTCCACGATTGCCCGCAACATCACCGCGCAGAAAAAAGTTGAAGATCAACTGCGGCAATCGCAAAAGATGGAGGCAGTAGGCCGGCTGGCAGGAGGCATCGCCCACGACTTCAATAATCTGCTGGGAATCGTGACTGCATGCTCGGAACTGCTCAAAGGCAAAGTCGAGCCAGATGGCGCGGAGTACGTCGAAAACATTCGTGAGGCCGCGAAGCGCGGCGCTTCACTAACGAAACAGCTCCTGGCCTTCAGCCGTCGTCAACCGGCCCTGCCGCAAGTGCTGGACCTCAATGAGCGGCTCCGGGAAGTAAGCAAGCTGTTGCGCCCGCTGATGGGAGACGATGTTGAAGTTACAGTTTTGTCAAGATCGTCTACGGCGATCGTCGAGGTTGATCCCGGGCAGTTGGATCAGATCGTCGTGAATCTGGCCGTGAACGCGCGAGATGCCATGCCGCGAGGAGGCAGGCTGATCATCGAAATCGCGGGATTTAATTTCGACGAGGCGTTTGTGAAACAGCATCCGCCGATGACAGCCGGTAGCTACGTCATGCTGGCCATCAGCGACAACGGCATTGGCATGGATGAAGCGACTCGGGGCCGCATTTTCGAGCCTTTCTTTACGACGAAGGAAGTCGGCAAGGGAACCGGGCTTGGGCTCTCCACGGTTTACGGCATCATTAAGCAGAGCGGCGGCCATGTATGGGTGTACAGCGAGGTGGGGCACGGAACGACATTCAAGATCTATTTTCCGAGCGCCGAAAAAAAATTGGAAGGCGAAGAAGCGAGTGAAGAAGAATCGCTGCCTGCCCGCCGCGAGGGATCAACGATCCTGCTGGTCGAAGATGATGCAATGATGCGCCGACTCACTCGCAAGATGCTCGAGGAACATGGTTACAAGGTTCTCGAGGCTGAGGACGGGAAAGCGGCGTTGAAAGTGATCGGCGCCAGCCACGCTTCCATCGATCTCACTCTCACTGATGTCGTAATGAAGGGCATGACTGGACCCGAATTAGTGCTCCGCATGACCGAGTCCCATCCGGCAATGAAGGTGATTTACATGTCGGGATACACCGGCGAACTGGTCTCGCACCAGGGAGTCGACACGACCATCCAGTTGCTGGAAAAACCATTCACCAAAGCCGCGTTGTTGAAGACGGTGGACTCGGTGCTGGGCTGAATTGTGGCGACTGATAATCCAGCAACGGGTTCCGATTTGATTTCCAATACTTAACGAGGTAACCTGCGACCGTTATGAAAGGCAATCCAAAAGTTTTATCTGAATTGAACAAGGCACTGCGTGAAGAATTGACTGCAATCAACCAGTACTTTCTGCACGCGGAAATGTGCGAGAACTGGGGTTATCACAAGCTCGCGGAATACATCAAGAAACAATCGATTGGCGAGATGAAGCACGCCGAGGTGCTGATCGAGAGAATCCTGTTTCTCGATGGCAGTCCTTCGATGATGCCGCTGGAGTTGAAAGTCGGCGGCAGCGTGAAGGCGATGATCGAGAGCGACCTCGCGCTCGAAGTCTCGGCCGTCAAGCAGTACAACGATGCCGTCGCCGTCGCGACCAAAGAGGGCGACAATGGATCGCGCGACTTGCTAGTCCAGCTATTGAAAGACGAAGAAGATCACGTAGATTTTCTTGAAGCGCAAATGCACCAGATCCGCGAACTGGGGTACGAGCGGTATCTGAGCATGCAGATGGGCGAGGACGAAGAAGAATAGGCAAAACAAAAGCCCCATTTTCGCGGGAGAAAATGGGGCTGATTTGTTTCGGCGCTGACTGCTACTTCACAGTAATTGTCAGCAGCTGCGCGCCTGATACGACGTAATCCAGCGGCGGGGTCGCGGTTTCGTCGACGTTCGATTCGCCGCTCACAATCATCTCCTGGTTGCCGCGCATTCCGTCCATGACATTCATCACGCTGAGAGGCAGGGTCGGCATGACTTTGTCGGCAACGCGTGCTTCCGGATCGGCCTCGAGCAGAGAGACGTACAGGCGATTGTTCGAGTGCTCTTTGTTCAGAACCGCGATCGTCGACGCGAGGTCGAGTTTCCGCCCGAAGGCAGGATTGGCTCGGTTTACGCGATCCAGCGTTTCGCCGTCGCTGACCAGAATCCGCAAGGTTCCTTTGCTGGCGGAGGTCGGAATTTTTACGGGAATCTGCCGCACGACGCGCTCTCCGCGGTAGGGAGCAAGAACAGTTTCCACGATGATCTGGTCACCCGGACGCGCTTCGGTGACATCGGTGCGGGCACTTTCCAGGCGGGCCCAGCGGCGCTCGCGTACGAGATCGAAATCGAGCTTCACGCTGTTCACCGCAGGAGCGTTGTAGGGATTGTCGTAGATTCGTCCGAAGCGTTCCCCAAGTGAAAGCGCAGCTGACATCGCGGCCGGCTGACCGTTTTCCGCGGGCACGAACATGTTACGAAGCCCGACTTCCGGGAATCCTTTGACGTCGATGCTACCGTTCAGCCGATATGTGATTTCCTCGCCGTATTCATTCACTCCGTGAAGAGCATTGAAGACCGTCGCCATAATCGCGACGGGGCTGAGCCGCGGATTGTTCAAGACTTCATAGTGAAATGCCTTGGTCGTCGTACCAGAATGGATACTTAGTGTGACCGGAATCATATCCGGCTGCTTATTGAAGACGCCGAGAATCCCGGTATGGCGGTCCTGGACGAAGACTCCGGCTTCTTCCGTCGTATTGACGATCTTGAAAGCATTCAGTGGGGACGGAAGCGTTGCCAGCACATCCGCCTTGTTCATTGGCAGATCGACCGAGCCGAATTGCAATAGAGGATGTCCGCAGGCAAGCAGCCGCTGCGGATCGATATACGTGACCGTACAGGTCGCCGCGATGTCCATGTCGCCGCGGACGAGAATCGCGCTCACCGCAGATCCGGGAACGAGAGGCTCCGGCTGTTTATCTTCGCTGACAGAGCCGGCCCCCATAACCGGAATAATTCCTGCTGAGGCAAACTGCGGTGCGAACGCCTTCACGGCATCTTCGGAAAATCCGTTGAAAACGAGAGGGGCGTCGATCGGCTCGAGGTAGTCTGCGAAGTTCTGCGTGCTGTTGCCGATTCCCGGCGCAATGCCCGGACCCGAGGTCTTTCCGGCAGCATTGGCGACTTCCGGCTTAATAGCCGCGGCTTCTTCCGACGGCGACTTATCGAGCGCGTTGATTTCGAGCATGTCGGCAATCGGGGTGACTCCAGCGATTGGTTCTTTCGAGAACTCTCCGATGCGGAACGCTAAAGCTCCCGCGAGTTTGCCATCGAAGTAAACGGGGCTGCCGCTCATGCCTGCAACGACGCCGGTGTACTCGACCTTAGTTCCGTGCAGACGGACCAGAATAATGTCGCCCTTGGGCCCATTCACATTGTGAAGAACGCCAAGGACTTCCACGTCCATGGGCTCAGGCTTCACGCCTTCAAAAACGGTGTAGGCAACGCCGCGCATTCCGGGGTGAATTTGATCCACCGGAATTGTCGGTTGAGACGTTTGAGCAATCAGTGCGGGCAGGGAGAAACCTAGGACGAGAAGCGCGAGAAAAAACTTTCTCATGTATAGCCCCGAGAGAGGACCCGCCAACGGGGTCCGCCGTAATCTTAGATCCAGACCAACTGCGACTGCGTTGCCAGGAGGGAGAGTTCTGGGACCGGGCAAAAACATCCCAATTGCGAATCTGTGCGTCTATACTAGCACAAGAGACTTTTCGGGGATCACCATGTTTAATCGCCAGATTCGTAAGAATTTAGAGCGGAATGACCGACGTTTAATGCGTACCTTTTTCGCGCTGTTTGCCTGCGCAATCCTGACTTGCAGTTTGCTTGCCGCACAGGACCAGACGTCGACTCCGAGTACATCGCAGTCCGCCCCGCAGACCACGGATAGCGGCAAACAGAAGCAGGACGTTCCCGCCGAGGCGGGAGGCCCGACGGATAATGTGGGACCCTACGCTATCCCGAAAAAGAAAGCGGACGATGCGCCGCCTCCGCCGCCCGTCACACCGAAAAAAATTGACGAGATGCCGGACTATTCGCTGAAGGTGAATGTGCCCCTGGTGAATGTTGACGTCATGGTTACGACGAAAAACGGACAATTCGTGCCCGGTCTGAAAAAAGATAACTTCCGCATACTGGAAGACGGCGTACCGCAGACGGTCAGCAAATTCAGCGTAGCGGAGGCGCCGGTCACCGCAGTCTTGTTGGTCGAGTTTGCGTCAACAAGCTGGCCAATTCTTGTCGACACCTTAAACGCCTCTTATGCTTTCGCGAGCACGCTCACGAAGAATGATTGGATTGCGGTCACCTATTACGACATGCAGCCGCATATCCTGACCGATTTCACGCAGGATAAAAGAGCCGTCTATGGGGCGCTGGATCAGTTGCGAATTCCCGGGTTTGCCGAGACAAATGAGTTCGACGCGCTTTATGACACGCTCGACCGCCTTGACCGGGTCGAGGGAAAGAAATACGTCATCCTGATCTCCACGGGTGTCGACACCTTCAGCAAGCTCACGCTCGACAAGATCATGAAGAAGATCAAGGACACGAAAGACGTCACGATCTTTCCGGTCAGCATCGGCTGGTATCTGCGCGAATATTGCGAAGTCAACTACTGCACAGGCCAGACTCACGGAATGGCGAGTTGGGGTATCAAGAGAATCGACTACCTCCAAGCCGACAACGAACTGCGCACGTTCGCGGCAATGACTGGCGGGCGCGCCTATTTCCCTCGTTTCCAAGCCGAATTCCCCGAGATTTTCCATGACATCGGTGACGACATTCGCCACGAATATTCACTGGCCTACACTCCGACAAACACCAAGCTGGATGGAACTTACCGCAAGCTGAAGGTACAGGTGGTGGCTCCAGATGGAGGACCGTTGAAAGTGAGAGACCAGAAGGGCAAGGACGTAAAGATCGATGTTGTTGCCCGCGACGGCTACACGGCGAAGCATACGGTGGATTAGGTCGAGAAATAGAACGACGTTCTTACTGCGCAGGTGTGCAAAAAGCTGCGGACCTCCCGCGGCGCGCTTTGTAAATTTACAGACAATTCCGTCGCAACGCCGCTCCCCGCCTGCGTTCTGGTGTATGCTTCCGAGGCGCATTTCTGGTTATTCCCGATTGATCAAGCCTGAAGGAGCATCTCATTGCATAAGAAATACCTGCTTGCTTTGTGTGCAGTTCTGCTCTCACTTGTTGTAATTTCGCCGGCACAAACGATTCAACGTCTCAACCACCAACCGCCGGATGGCGCCCTCATCGGTTTTCTACTGACCGATGGAACCGTTCTCTATCAGGGGAACGGCGAGTCCGATTGGTACAAGCTCACGCCCGATATCACCGGGAGCTACGTCAACGGCACGTGGGCGCGCATGGCGAATCTGCCTGCGGGATACGTTCCCGATGCTTTCGCGTCGGCCGTGCTGGCGGATGGACGTGTTGTCATCACTGGCGGCGAGTATCTCAGCGGCAATTTCACGCTGACGAATCTCGGAGCGATCTACGATCCGAGAGTGAATACGTGGACGAACCTGCCTGCGCCAACAGGCTGGCAGTATATCGGCGACTCGCCTTCGATCCTGCTTCCGAACGGCACTTACATGGTGGGAAACAAACTCACTAAGCAGGACGCCATACTGAATCCGAAGACGCTCACGTGGACTGTACTCCCCGGCAACGGTAAAGCCGATTTCGATGCGGAAGAAGGATGGACGCTTCTGGCGGACGGCTCGATTCTGACTGAAGACGTGAAAAACGCTCCCAACTCGGAGCGCCACACGCAGTCGAATCGAACTTGGGCAACGGCGGGCAGTACCATCGTAGACCTGCACTCTCCGTCGCAGTTCGGCTGCATCCACTATGGTCCGAACAATTCGCTGTGCTACTACCCACCCGGGGAAATCGGACCAGCGATTCTGCGTCCGGACGGGACTGTGTTTGCGACCGGATCAAATTCAAGCACCGGGAGTGGCGCCGGACACACCGCGATCTACAACACGGCCACTGGCATGTGGACTGTCGGGCCGGATTTCCCCAACGGAGACAATGCCGGGGATTCATTTGCGGTGTTGTTGCCGAGTGGGAATGTCCTCGTGGAGGGGTTCTTTTCATCCTACGAGTGGGACGGAACGAGCCTCACGCAGACTCTGGCAACACCGGGAAGCCTGATTGTTTTGCCGACCGGGCAGGTGCTGGTGGGCGGGACGGAAGTCTACAACCCGACAGGAACGTATGACGCGTCGTGGGCGCCGACGATCACTTCCGTTACGACATCGGTAACGCGGGGCAAGACCTACAAGATCTCGGGGACGCAGTTCAACGGCTTGTCGCAGGCAGCGTCGTTCGGCGACGAGTATGAGACGGCGACAAATTATCCGCTGGTGCGCATCACGAACAACAGCACCGGGCACGTGTTCTATGCGAGAACGCATAACCACAGCACGATGGGAGTCGCAACGGGAACGGCCATCGTTTCGACGAGCTTCGACGTTCCCAAGACGGCGGAGACCGGTGCCAGTTCGCTGGAAGTGGTGGCGAACGGGATTCCGTCGATCGCGGTCAGTATCACGGTCAATTAGATTGCGCGATTGATTCTGGACTCAGGCCCCGGGGAGCCGTGGCCTCTTTTTTGCAAAACGAGTGTCAGTATCGTCACTGTGCTGGTCCGACCATTTTTATCGTGGACTTTACATGAGTCCGCTCAAAGCCCGAATTATCGAGCGAGATCGAGACCTCCCGGTTGATGAAAAAGACGGCACGGATTCGAAACTCGGTTCCGAATGTCGCGGGAAACCAGACTCCATCGTCCTGCCGCTGGTACACGACGTTGAAGCCGATTCCCGGCACGTCGGTGCCAAGGAGTGTCCGGATCATGAAAGGAATCCGCCGCGAGAGCTTTGTAAACACCCGTACAGGCTCGAACTCGGCGGCATCGATGTAGGCTTCGCCAGCCCAGGTGATCTCGTCTTTGTCTTTCGGTCGAAAGCCGATGTGGTACACCCGGCGGCCATCCTGTGTTTCTTCCCCCAGCAACTGGAACGCGTATTTTTTTTGCTCTTCGCTGGTCAGAGGGAATAAGTCCTTCCCCAAACCATCCTTGGATTTATCATCCGCGAGATCGTTGCGGAAATCCTTCACCAAGCCGCCGTCCAGACTGTCCTCCTGCGGGATGGGCTCGCCAGAAAAGGTCTCGTATTTCCCTTTCTGCCAGTAGCGCCCGGTAAGACTCGTCAGCTTCTTCTCCGTTCCGTCGGGCATCGGGGTTACATCGTAGTCCGCTGTCTCCTCTCGCATCATGCGCCCGCCGGGCTTATGGGTCAGGATATGAATGTGCTGCCGATAGACGAACTCTTTTCTCAAAGCCTCGCTTCGATCCTGATTTTCAGCAACGCGCGCCATAATGGCATCTGCGGTCAGCGGCTCAACTGTGGGCTGTGACGGCAGGTTTTGAGCTGCTGCGGTTGCTGCCGCGAGTAACGCAAGAAAGACGCGCAGGATCGGCATAGGCGGAGAGTTCCCGCCTGAGGGTACGCAAAGGGAAGATGAGAAGTTCCGCTAGTACAGAACCTTGAGCGAGAACTGAATTTGCCTCGAGGTTCCCGAGGTCTTGCTGATAATTCCGAACCCGCTGCCGGTGACAATGTTCGAGGGCAGTCCGAAATTGACGACATTGAAGATGTTGAAGAACTCAGCCCGGAACTCCAGGGTTCCCAGTTCAGCGTTGCCACGATGTCCGAAGGGCGTGTCTTTAATGAGTGCAATGTCGTAGTCGTGGTATCCGGGGCCGCGGAATGTGTCCCGGCCGAGCGTACCGAAGCGTCCCTGATTCGGGCCGGTCCCGCCCGGGCCATTGATGGGAATATCGAAGAACGATTGGTTCCCGACCGCGCCCATCCCGAAATAGTCGTTGCGTGCCGTCCGGCTGGTTGAGAGATGCGGCATGCGCACGAGATCAGGCCGGTCCCCTCCCCCCAGGCCGGCCCCAGTTTGCTGCACCCCCGAAAACACAGAGAACGGCGATCCGGTTGTCAGGGTAGTAATGTTCAGGAATTGCCAGCCTTTCGTCAGAGTCTTGTTGGCGGTCCGCAGAAATCCGACTCGGTCGAGCGGCAGCACTTGAATCACGCTCGCCGCGAATACGTGCGTCACATCGAAAGTCG
>DATEJO010000075.1:0-17441 GCA_035277905.1 Candidatus Sulfotelmatobacter sp. | reverse complement strand
CGAGCACACGGCACGGCTCATCTACACGCATCCATTCGGGGCAGAGCGTTTCTTTGCCACCATAAAAACGTGGCTCGACAGCGCAGATTCATTCGAACGACAAGGCCGCTTCCGCTGGTACACCATGACGGAACTGGCAACTTTTCTGACGCAGCGCGAATCTGTCCAATGGAGTTTTACCCGCACGCGGCCAGATCAATTCCTGCTGCATGGGTCCAGCCCGAAGACGTTGGCGCACGATACGTGGGTATTCCCCCATAGTTCCTATCACACGGCACGCATTGTGGATGGACACGCCGACATTCGGTTGCAGGACGGAATGATATTCATCACTGCGAGCGGAGGCCGGGAACTCAGCGTGGAATTGACGAAGCAATCTCCTCATGCTGTACCGACGGGAGTCTCCGAGGCACAGCGATGAAATGCTGGTTCGCAGTGTTCGTCGTGCTGTCGATCACGTGTGTGCCGGCTCTGGCGCAGAGTTCAGGCACGCCCACAGTCGCACCGGGATCCAGCCTGCCCGGGCTTGGCGGACTTTCCCTCAACTTAAATGGCCCTGGATACATCGAGATGGGCGGCGCTCACAGCGCTTTGAGCGGAAATAATCCCAACTGGAACGATTTCTACATTCGCGGATCGATCTCCGGCGGTCACAATGTATTCAACGGACAGTTCACTCGCGAAGGCCGTTACGGCGATAGCGGCTGGTTTGGCACGGTCGGGCTGACGCGAACGCTCTCAGAAAACTGGTATGCGCAAATCTCTGCCGGCGGCAGCGTTGGCGGATTCTTCCTGAATCGATACAGCTTCGACGGTCTGATCAACCGAAAGCTCCTCAGCCGCAGGCAACTGGTCGCGACCGCTGGGATGGGTTACGACAAGAGCAAGATCGTCAACAGCGATTTTCGTGCGCAGGTCGGGGCGGCCTATTACTTTCAATTTCCCGTCGTTCTCCAGGGCGGATTTTTGTGGACGCATGCGAGCCCCGGCAACATTCTCGCCAGGACCCAATACATCGCGGCGACCGAAGGCTATAACAAGGAACACTTCATTTCCCTTCGATATGAGTGGGGACGTGAAGGCTATGAAGTGATTGGCGCCCCAACGCCCTCGATTCCAGCGTTCAACGTGCTCGTCGATTTTCCGGTGCGCAGCGCCATCGGTACGTGGCGTCAGTGGATCGGGCCGAACTGGGGAGTCAATCTCGACATCGAACAGCAACAGGAACCGGCGTACCACCGCTGGGGAGGCACCGCCGGTGTATTCCTCGATTTCTAAGCTCGGTCCAAAAGCGCTGACGCCGGAACTGGAAAGAATCCGCCGGACCGGTTGGCGCGGAGGTTTGATCGGCCCTCACCGGGCATTCGTTCGGCTGCGCCTAACACCGTGGCTGATCGCGGAGAGCATCGCCCTCGCCTTCCTCGGAACGTTTGCTTGGATCCTACTGCTCCCTGAGGTAGGCCGTCTCTGGAGTCACATATTTTCGTTTTGGGGCAAAGCGCTCGGATTCAAGAGCGACGTCATTCTCGTTCCTCAAGGTTGGGGCGCCCACATTCACTTCGCGTTGCCATGTTTCGGACTGGCCGCCGGGCCTGCCAGCGGAACGGAGTGGTCGATCACGACCGGAGTCACTGTCTTAGCCTTCGCAGCGAGTTTTCTATTGGGAGAGGAAGCCCTGCCCTGGGCTTACTTGATCCGTGGGTTCTGCCTGCTCCAGGCAACCGCCCTCATCTATTTCGCCTTTGCCGGCGCCCATTTCCCGCATGATCTGCCCGGCTACACCGTCAGTATGCTTGTGTTCAGCTGCATCCTGATTGGACTCGTCCCCGTACTCTACGCCTTCACCTTCTATCTGCTGAATTTCACCCTGTGGCAGAAGATTTTTCTGACCGTCGTGACGATGGCACACCTCGTCCTGCTGGCCCCGCAGCAGTACATCCTCCATGTCTACCTTCTTCGGGGATCGATTCTATTCATGCCGGTGCTTTACTTCATCTTTGGACCGTTTCTGGACATCCTGGCTTTCATCGGCTTCTACTCTTGGGGAATGAGTTGGTCCACACCCCAGCCTATGGACATTTGAACCTCCAGCCGCCTCTCAACTCCATTTGAAATTCCTTTGTCGGTTGTAGTCCTTCTGGTCGACCACTCGGACGGCCCAAATGGGCTAGAACCTACTATTTTGCCTCCATACAGTGCTTCCTGTATTTTTAGCGCCTAATCCCAGTAGGAATTCTGGCTGATCCGAGCGCCCGCTCACGCTGTTTCTCCGGAATTTTTGCCATGCCCGCCGGAGGCCTGTCTTGCCGAATGCACCAATCCGCTTTATTGGCAGTACTTTGCACAGCCGTCCATTCTCGCTTGCCCCTGCCCACCCGCTGTCCCATCTCCTTTTCTGCATAGCGGCTGTCACAATGATGGCCTGCGCAAGCCTCGCTCAGAGCGTGACCATGACCGCTCCCTTGAACGGCCAGACCGTTACGTCTCCGGTCACGATAAACGCAACCGCGAATGGTGGCGCCTATCCCGTAAGCGCCATCTGGATCTACGTCGATAACCAGCCTCTTTACAAGACGACCTCATCTTCGGTAAGCACATCGCTTTCGCTCGCACCGGGACCACATCTCATCGTGCCTGTGGCATGGAACAACATCGGGCAGGTCGCAACCCAGTCTCTGAATGTCACCGTGAACGGCAGCTGGGGAGTGGCAATCGCAGCTCCTTCCGCGAACGCCACGGTTTCCTCTCCGGTGCAATTCGTCGCCTCGGCGACCGCCCCAAGCGGACGCGTGATCAATGCCATGCGCATCTATGTGGACAGCAGCAACGCCTACACAGTTGGTGCGACGAGCATCAATACATCGCTTGCGCTGTCCAATGGCACCCACGCCATCAACATTCAGGCTTGGGATAATACGGGCGCAGTCTACATCCAGGCGATGAACATCACCGTGGGATCGTCGTCCTCAAACTCGCAGTATCAGAACAATTTCAATTCGACATCGCAGTGGGTCTCCGGATCGGTGCAGTCAGACGGAGCCATCCTTTACACGCCGCAACAAATCGATCCGTACTTTGCAAACATCGCCGCGATCGGCATGACGAAAGATCCCAATCGAATGCCCCAGGTCGTCTCCTGGATGAACTGGTATATCAACCACCTGAATTGGCCCGACAAATGGGGCCTGTACGGAACGACCTACAACTACACCGTATCCAACGGAATTGAGACCTCCACTCAGGATGCGGACTCGACCGACTCCTACGCTGCAACTTTCCTGAGTCTGGTCTGGAATGCATGGGAGAGCGGCGACGCCAGCGCCCGCTCTTACATCTCGGGGCTCTCGTATCAGCTCGATGTGATCGGCGGCGTTCTGATCCAGACGCAGCAGAGCGACGGTCTCACCTGGGCCAAGCCCGACTACCAGATCAAGTATCTGATGGATAATTCCGAGGCCTATCGTGGCCTGCGCGATCTCGCTTCGATCTATCAGAATGCCTTTGGCGACACGACAAAAGCCGCTTACTACAACGCGGCTGCCGATGCCATGCAGAACGGCATTCTGGGGATGTGGATGAATGGAACCTGGGCCGTCTACAAAGACGGCATTGGCCGCCTCGCCGCCCCGAACATGGGCACATGGTACGCCGACGCCTCCGCGCAGGTCTTTCCAGTCCTGATGGGAGTCGTGACTTCCTCAGACAGCCGCGCGCAACAATCCTACTCGGCATTCAATGCGGCGTGGCCCAAATGGACAACGCTCTCGTTCAACGCGCAAGATGCTTTTCCGTGGTGTCTGGTGGGAACCGCCGCGGCAGCAATGGGCGACAACACCCGCCTGTCCACGTATATCGGCACGATCCAGAGTAAATACGTCAACTCCAACTTCCCGTGGCCGTTCTACATCGCCGAAGCAGGATGGTTCATGCGGGCCAACAACTACATGCTAGGCAAGGGATGGTAAGCTGCTGTTCTGCCAAAAGAAGAGGCCCAACCCCGCAAGAGTTGGGCCTCTCGATCTTAAGCATTCAACCTCTGTCATCCTGAGCGCCTTTTTTCTGGCGCGAAGGACCTATGCATTTTGCCTGCAGCGCCAACGCTGCCTGCAAATGCACAGATCCGCCGCTTAAACTCTGCGACCAGATGACAACTGACGCTCACTTCAAATCCGCCAGATCCGCCTGCAACTGCGCCAAACTGAATCCCTGCGGCGTGGTCTTCTTCCCCGTCAAATAATCCGTGCTCAAAATCGCGTACGCCTCATCGCAGTACGCCTCCCAGAACGACCACGTCATCATCTGCAACGCGCCCCACGTCACGACCGTGACGCCTCGCGCGTCATACGCAACCACCGGAACCGCATGTCCTCCCCACGATCCCGGCTTGCCGTCGCCTGTCGGACCTCCCGGCGGCACCGACCACGGCTGATGGTTCTGTACTTGCGCCTGCGCGCTGATGGGCAACTGTACTCCGATGTAGCAGCCCTCGAACATGTACACCGAATCCATGATGTGATTGTGATTCGCAGGCTCCAGCGCGACATACGCCCCAATCTTGTGCCCTGCGATGCCGCTCTGCCTCCAGTAATTCAGCACATCCATCTCAACCGCGCCATTGTCGTTCGCCCCGGTCGTCGGGTTGTAGCCCGTGATCGCCGAATACGCAGCAACAATCTGCTCGTCGGTCGGCGTGAACATTTTCTTCTTCGCGTTCGCGGTCCATTCCATGAGCAGATGCCCCGCCGCCGCGCACGTGCAGTCGCCGATCTGATCGTTCTCCATCATGCCCCACGACGATACTTTCGCCGTGAGATCAAAACTCGCCGGAGGCGTCGGCAATGTGGGCGTCACATACGACGCCAGCAGCAGCGTTCGCGGATCATGCCGTGCAACCTGCTTTCCCAGTTTGAGTTTTTTCGGATCGACCCGCGTCGGATCATTCCGCAGTGCCACACTTTTGCGCGAATCGGGCAGCGACAAATCCAGTTTCCTCACAACCATGTGGGAATCTCCTTTAATTAAGATTTTTAGGGGACCATTCCGGAAGAAACGTGCGCCGGACTCTTCGCTGATCCGGCGCTCGTCTCTTCTACACGCGAATGGGGGAAGGAAGCTGCGCAGCGGATATTAGTCCGCCAGATCCTAGTCGCAGCAATTGCCAGGAAAATGTTACGAAATACGAACAAGCAGACCGGATCCGCACAAACCTCACCGAGATAATCGAGATAATACAGAATCTGATCCGTGAGAATCCGTGGCGCAGCTGATCCTTCGTGCGACTTCGTGCCCTTTGTGGTTGATCCTTCCTCTCTATGCAAAGCAGGACAGGCCTCGCGCGATAAGAAAGGATTCTCAAATCCAGAAATCTCTCGACTGTGTCCCGGGACTCGCTGGGCTGGCGCTGGCAGCGCGGCTGATGCTTGGCTCCACCCGGTTTCGTCCGGCGTTCTTGGCCTGATACAGCGCAGCATCGGCGGCGTGTAGAAGCTTCTCGATCTCGTCTGCGGCTTCTCCGGTGGCGATACCCAGACTCAGGGTGACCTGCACGCTTGCCCCGCCTACCATGATGTTGCAATCGGCAACGTGCACCCGTACGCGTTCTGCAAGCTCCCACGTTTCTGCAATGCCGCAGTTCGGAGCGACAATCAGAAATTCTTCTCCGCCATAGCGTCCCACCGAATCGTACGGACGCACTACCGCCGCGATCCCGCTCGCGATAATGCGCAACACGGTATCCCCGGCGGCGTGGCCTCGGCTGTCATTGACCGACTTGAAATGATCTACATCGATCATGATCAATCCAACCGGCTGCCGGTCGCGTTCGGCGCGGAGCAGTTCCCGCTCCAGAATGGTCAAGACCGCTTTGCGGTTCCAGAGGCTGGTAAGGCTGTCCCGTGAGGCTTCCCTGCGCAATGCTTCTTTGGCGAGAATCAGCCGGTGCTGCGTGACCAGCAGCCGTGCGCTCGAGAAAGCAAACGACAGCAGTACGACGGTCGCCGCGAGTCCCAACCGCTCGCGTGCAATCCGAAAAGACATAAACAACGCCAGTAGCGGATAGATCAGATAGAACAACTCAGAATAGATTCTCTTTTCGCGAACAACCGGCTCAGGCACGATCTCCGGCGCTTGGGCCTGCTTCCAGGTCAGCGCAATCAGCATAGGCGCGATCAGCAAGGCGCTCCACAGCAGGTCGAACCACTGCCCCGTTTTCATGTTTCGTCCGGGACCGTAATAATAGAGCGCGTCCACACATCCCGAGAGCGCGAGGAAAACTCCCATCCGCCCAAACAGCGAGCGCACGTCGCGAGATCGCGTGAACAGTCCGCGCAGAACGAACGCCGCCGCCACCAGACCGTATCCGCCGAAGTACGCGAACCATACCGAATGCGAAAGCTCCATCGGAGAATCCGACTTCGGCAAGTAGAAGAAATAGAGATATGCCGCGATGCAGACCAGCACGCCCTGCGCGAAGTCCAGCGCCATCACCGCATCCAGGCGGCCGGTCTCGTGGTCCGCGTCGAGGAACAGCGCCATGCCGAGCGGCGCAAACCAGAATGAAAACAGCAGATTCGTGAATGGCAGAATCAGCGGAACCGCCGCGAGATCGTTGTAGACGCTCAGCCCTTGCGCAATGAACAGGAAGACATACGCCACTGCGGCGAGCATCCAGAAAGCGCGCGCCATGCCTTCTGCTCCGCGGCTGGTTTTTATCAGAACAGAAATCAGCAACCCGCCGAGGACGAACTGGATCACGTCGGAGAAGAGTGGACCGTGGCCTTGCGCTCCCCACGCAACCGCGACACCGATGTGCAGCAGCCAGAGCAATCCGGCTGCAGTCACAATCATTCGCGGTCGCGACATTGCGATCACCTTCGTCATGAAATGTGTAGTTGCTCTTGCGGGGAGGACGGACCGCAACCGCAAAGAACTAAAGCACCGGGCCTGGGCACACAGCCCCCGGACCGAAAGACCCTCTAGTATCTGCGATCACCCCCGCCGTTACGAGTGCCCATGGTACCGCGACATCTGATTACCTGCGGCGCAGAATTAGCGCCATTCCTGCAGCAATCGCCCCAGGATTTCCACAGCTTTTCCAAGTTCGGCCAGATCATCGGGCGGCAACCGAATCAGTTGCGCCGTGAGCGCTTCAATCCGCATCCGGCGTCCTTTCTGGAGCAAGCGGCTGCCCTTCGCAGTAGCCCGGATCTGCATGCGGCGGGCATCCTCGGAATCTTGCGCGATATCCACCAATCGGCTCCGGGCGAGCCCCGCTACAATGCGGCTCATCGTCGGCGGTTTCACCTGCTCGGCGCCGGCGAGTTCTTTCAGCGTTTTCGGCCCTCCGAAAACCAGTACCGACAGCGCGGAAAGCCGCGCCGGGCCTTCCCCGGTGGCAACATCCTGCTTGCGAACGCGCCGCAGCAAATGAATCGCCGCCGAGTGCAGCTTGTCGGCGACAGCGAAGGCATCCGGATTCCCCACCTTACTTGGAAAAGATTCCTGAGGCATAACTTGACTTCTCTCCCGAAATATAGTTGGCTATGCTAACTAATTTTAGAACGGAGATCAAGGCTATGACGCCAGGAATTACACGCTTGGGTCAGATTCAAATCCGCGCTCACGATGTGGACCGCGCGGCCGAATTCTACGAGAAAGTTCTGGGACTGAAGCTGCTTTTCAAAGCGCCTCCGGGCCTCGCGTTCTTCGACTGCGGAGGAGTGCGGCTCATGATCGACCATCCCGAAAAGCCGGAGTTCGATCATGCCAGCTCGATTCTGTATTTCACCGTCCCCGATATCCAATCGGCGCACTCAGGAATGAAAGAAAAGGGCGTTCGCTTCGAAGACGAGCCGCACATGATCGCACGCCTCCCCGACCACGACCTCTGGATGACGTTCTTCCGCGACACGGAAGAGAATCTGCTAGCGCTAATGAGCGAAGTAAAACGGTAAGAGTGACAAGAGCGGGTGCCGGCATTTCTGGCCGATTTTGCCAGAAGTGGGGATTTTCGGCTCACCGGCATCGAACGAGGATTATCACTCGCGATCGTAGCGCGGGCCCACAACTATGCAACCCGCAGCGCCTTAGCCCCCACTCCATCGACCCGCTATAATATTCGTTTGCGCCCAACCCTCTTTTCGGGACCGTGCGCCTCAGGGAAGGAAATCATGCCAACCGACATCATCATGCCCCAGATGGGCGAATCCATCGTCGAAGGTACCATCACGAAGTGGCTCAAGAAGCCCGGCGACAAAGTTCAGCGCGACGAACCTCTCTTCGAAATCTCTACCGACAAGGTCGATGCCGAAATTCCCGCCCCAGCGTCCGGCGTTCTCCAGGAGATCATGGTCGCCGAAGGTACTACCGTAGGAGTCAATACCATCGTTGGTACCATCGCAGTTGACGGCGAATCCGCAGCCGCGAAGCCAGCTCCGAAAGCCGCTGCAGCACCCGAACCTAGCGCGCCTGCGGCTGCCGCACCGCCATCTCGGCCCCGCGCCGAAGCGCCCGCCCCGCCGCCGATGCCGGCCCCAGCCGCCTCCGCCCAGGAAGAAGAAGGCGAAGAAGCCCGCTCCTCGCCGCTCGTCCGCAAAATTGCACGCGAACACGGAGTCCATCTCTCCCAGGTCACCGGCACCGGGCTCGGCGGCCGCATCACCAAGCAGGACATCATGCAGTTCATCGAACACCAGGGATCTTCGCAACCGGTTTCGACTCCCGCTCCTGCTCCCGCTCGGCCTGCCGCCGCCGTGCCCGCGCCTCCGCGCCCGGCCGCTCCCGCGCCTTATCCGGGCGATCTCGTTCCCATGTCGAACATGCGCAAGATTATCGCCAAGCACATGATCGAGTCCCGCCGCACCAGCGCCCACGTCCACTGCATGTACGAAGTGGATTTCACTCGCATCGTCAACCTGCGCAATAAACTCAAGTCCGGATTCGAGCAGCGCCACGGCGCCCGCCTCACCTTCATGCCATTCTTCGTTCGCGCCGCCGTCATGGCTCTTCAGCAGTGGCCCATCATCAACGCCAACATCGACGGAGACAACATCCGCTATCACCGCTACATCAACATGGGCATCGCGGTCGCTCTCGATTGGGGATTGATCGTGCCCGTCCTCAAAAACGCCGGTGATCTGAATTTCCTCGGCCTGCAGCGCGGCATCACCGATCTCGGCGAGCGTGCCCGCACCAAGAAACTCAAGCCCGAAGACGTCGAAGGATCCACTTTCACCATTACCAATCCCGGCCAGTTCGGAGCCGTCTTCGGACTCCCCATCATCAACCAGCCGAACTCCGCGATCATGGGCGTCGGCGGAATTACCAAGCAACCGATGGTCGTTACCGACAAAGATGGCAACGACTCCATCGCGATCCGCTCCGTCGTTCACCTGACGCTAGGCTACGATCATCGCCTCATCGACGGCGCAGTAGCCGACCAGTTCATGGCCCAGGTCAAAAAGAATCTCGAAACTTGGACCGAAGAAGTCGGCTAGCGGGTTGCGTCTCAAAAGTGGGTGCCCCACTTCTGGCCGGTGTTGCCAGAAGTGGGGGTTTTGATTTTAGAGCTACTGAACAACCGTCGCCCCAGTCTCACTCTTGGCCCAAGCCGAAGCATTGAGACATTCCACCACTCCATCCACATACTCTTTCGGCGTCGCCTGCAGCGGGGCCGCCGGATTCCCCGGCAGCGTAATCGGACCCGTCATCGTCCCGCCCGCCGTCGATAGATAACTTCCCGCGCCCACATTCGCCAGGCTCGTATCCACATATCCCTTCGTCGCCAGATCGCCCGCATTCGTCGGTGACGGCACACTTGGAGAACTCGCAAACACCTTCGTCCCGCTGATCGTCTCCGACCCGTTCAGATGCACCACCGCGCTGTCGTCCGCCTTCGTCGCCAGCTCCGAATTCACGTACTGCACCGACGCGGGCTGCGCCGCCAGTCCCGATCCCGGCGTCGTCCGCACCGTCGCCAGATTTGCCGGAGAGCTCGACGGCACCACCCAATACTCCGTCTTCACTTGGCCCGGTCCCAGCTGATACACGACCGTGTAGTACACGCCCGCCGGAGTCGCCCCCGCATTTGGGACGAGCGCCACGCTGAGCGCGCCATTCGCTCCAAGCGCAGCGCTCGTATTCCCCGCCGCCACCGCCAACCCGTTCGCGGTCACAAATGCCGGCCACGCAATGATCAGATTTCCCTGCGCCGCGCTCCCATCCGCCATGTACACGGTGTCCGCAACCGTCGTCATCGACGGACCAGCGTCCGCCCCGGAAGCCTGCAGCCAAATCCCCGAAGCCGCGATCATCGCAACCGCCACCGCCCAATAACAAAGCCGCCCCAAAGGGCGGCATCCCGCATAACTCATATCTCCTCCAAACTCGCTTCCAACTCCAAGGGTGCCCCATGAAAATGGGTGCCCCACTTCTGGCCGGTGTTGCCAGAAGTGGGGATTTTGCATCAGACAGTAGCGCTCGCAACGACTAACGACCAACGACTAGCGACTAACCACCCGCCCCATCCAAAAACTTCTCCACGCTCTCCACATACACGTCCGCAAAATCCGCCACCGGACGTCTTCGCTCAATTAAATCCATCGCGTCTTTCAAATCCCATCCCATCGATCCTAGCAACGCCAGAGCCATCATCGGCGCCCGGTGCACGCCCGCCGCGCAATGAATAAACAACTTCGCATCCGCCCCATCCAGCGCCGCCTTCGCGAAATCAACTCCCCGCCGGAACAGCCGCGCCGGCTTCAACACAAAATCGTCATCCGTCGGATTCCACAGCACCTCAATCCCATGCGGCTCCGCCAGTTCGCTGTCGTCGAACTCGATCTGCATGTCGATGATGTGCGTGATTCCCTCCCGCGCCACCGCCGTCATGTTCTCCGCGGTCCATATCCCGCCGCCCACCGCGATCTTCTCCGTCAGCCAGGTTATATCCATCCCTATCCGGTAACTCTTTCTCCGTCCATTGCGGCCGCGCAGCTTTTCCTGCGATAACTCCGGGCCCTGTTCTCGTTTTGGCCCCACCCAAATCGCAACCCGCTCATCCCCGCCCGTCGGCCTCATTCTACAGAACCATCCTCTGGAAAACTCCGTCACGCCCATTGCTACGGAACCGGGGCGCCCCACTTCTGCGGGGTGCCCACTTCTGCTGGGGTGCCCCACTCCTGCGGGGGGTGCCCCACTTCTGGCCGGTGTTGCCAGAAGTGGGGATTTTGCCTTCAACTGAGTACTGAGTACCAAGTACTGAGTACTCCTTTACCCAACCGGCACCTCTTCGCACTCCGCGTCCTTCTCCGTCTCCTCCCGCTGCGCCGGAAGCATCACGATCTCGTCGTCCTTGTCATACTCGTCAGCAACGACTGGAGTCTTTGGAATTCCGAGTCGATCCAGCAGAGTCTCCGCCAACGACTCCTCATCTTTGTTCGGCTCTTTCTCCTCGACCTCCGGCGGCTTGGGAAAAAGACCCGCCATCTCAAGCAGATACTTAAATGGCGGTACACCCCCTTTCTTTCCCTCACCAACCACGGCCACGGCCATGTTGTGCGCCTCGTCCTTCACCAGCCGCACCAGATCTTTTCGTACCTCCTCCGCGTCTTTCTCTTTCTTTTGCCGCGGCGCCCTCTTCTTCGTTACCGCTTTCTTCACCACCACTTTTTTCTTCTTCCCCTTCTTCTTCATCATTGCCAGACACATCCCCTTAGGAATTCGTACCAAAACAAAAAAGGCGCGCTTGGGAGCGCGCCTTCCGCGAGAGCATTTTTCTTTTTTCTCACTCTCTAAATCCAGAATATCAAATCGAAAAGGTTAAAGTGGACATTTTTCAAAATTTATTTTTGGCGTCTTCACAATCACTTACAAACTTTTGTGATTGAAAACCCCCTTGACAAGATTTTCTGCGATCCGTCTTCAGTCGATCCATCAATCCGACATCGAGCAGAATTTCGCACAAAACATCCAACGCCATCGGAGTTAGCCTGCGCACCGTTTTCTCGTTGCACTGAAGCAACCTGGCCGTCTCCCACCGGTCGTGCTCCTGCAAAATATGCCGCGCAATCAGCTGCCGCGAGAACTCATCCAGCCGGTCCAGGCATCGTTCCATGTCATGCACAAAGATCACGCGATCCTCAAACGTGACCACCGTGTACGATGTCACCTTCGCCCGGAAGAACTCCCGCCCTAATATCGACGGCAGCCTCCCTGTCTCAATCGAATACTTCATGTACCGCCGCAGCATCGCCACCGTCCGCCCACGATAGATCCTCCGCTGCCGCGCCTCCTCATCGACCTTCGCCAGTCGCTCGCCTTGCTCATACTCCGGACACCACTCCTCTCCCGGATCCTCCTCGCCGTCGTCGCGCAAAATCCTCAGCGCCTCCGCCAGCAACTCCTCCCACTGCGTCTCCTCCGAATCGAAACTTTCAAACTGCGGTTGCCCCACCCTTGTCGCGTTTTCTGCGACAGGGTGGGGATTTTGACTTTTGCCGAGTCTCTCTGCATCCCCTGTGGTGAATCCGGAGAACTCCTTGACCCCGCTCATGCCACACCTCCAGCCGCCCCGTCCATGTCCGCGATCTCAAATCCAGACTCCTTCAGTCCCGGACGCTTTCCCTTCGGCAGCACAATCTTCGCAATTCTCTTCCCCGTCCTCCTCCTCTTTCTCGGTGCCACTCTCTCCTTCGGGGCCGGCAAGTCCTCCACCTTCGGCAGACACTTCGGGCAATACACACTCCCTCCGCCTTCCCGCACCCACAACCCTCCACAGTGCTCGCAATACTTCAACTCCACGCGTACGACGTCTTTTCTATGATTGCTGTTCATCACTACTCTCCTAAGAATTCAAAAATTGAACGCAATAAACCAGCGAGTCGACCGCTCGCAGCTCATTGCTCACCGCTCACAGCTCATAGCTCGAAAACAAAAAGCCCCGCGTCCGATTCCCAGCCAAAAGCCGGAAACCAAACGCAGGGCTCGTTTCTCTTACGATGACCTGCCAGCGCTATTTACTTGTCATGAATTCAAACTGAGTACTAAGTTTGATGAATTCCTAACTGAGTACTGAGTACCGAGTACTGCTTTTGATGAATTCCCAACTGAGTACTGAGTACCGAGTACTGCTCTTATTCCTCCTTCGCTTCTCAGTAGCGCAATCGACGTCAGTCCACGCCCGCACTATCCCGTTGCCTGAAATAACCTTCCTCGTAGCCTGACTTCAATACGCGCCCGTTCTGCATCACCACGCTCACCTTCCCTGTGAAGCGAAGCGACAGCAACAGCCGCTCCATCGACGCCGACAGCACTTCCGCTGCTTTTACCTTCCGTCGGAATTCCCCGAAGTTCCTTTCCTCGTTGAAATCCTCTGCGTGACTTGATATGTCGTATGCCATAGAGCGTTTTGGCCCCTAGGATGCCGCGATCTTAAAGCGGTCAATTTTTATGGTCAAGGTTGGATGAACATCGATTGCCTGTGGAAAACTTTCACCCCCTCCACAGTGTCGAAACTCGCGCCGATCGGGCCTTTCCCCGCACCCTCATCCGGCGCCCAATCTCCCGCTCAAACCACTTCCCCCACGAACGCTAACTCTTCTGCCTCTAGTCATTTACCCGCTCCTCCTCCACATCCCCACCGGCTGCTATACTCCAACCAATGAAGTTCAAAATCCTGCAAGAGAATCTCCGTAAAATCCTGTGGGAGCGAATCGAATCCGGTGAATTAACCGGTCTCCGGCTGGCCCAGCAAACAGGTTTTAAACAGGCTCATATTTCGAATTTTCTCAATCGCAAACGCGGACTCAGCATCGAGGGCATGGACAAGGTCCTCTCCGTCCAGCGCCTCTCCGTCCTCGACCTCCTCGACCCCGCCGAGGTCAACAAACGAGCCTCCATCCTGCCCCCCAGCTCCGACGACTTCGAAAACGTCCTTCTCACCGATCCCTCCACCGCCGCCACTCAACCTCTCATCACCGCCGACCGCGTCCTCGAGATCCTCAAGTTCCGCAAGTCCTTTCTTCGCAAGCTCAAACCCGAAATCGAAGGGGACCGCTCTTCCTGGCACCGCTTCGTCCTTATCAAGCTCGACCCCAAGGACGCCTCCATGCTCCCCCGCCTACCCCCCGGCGCCACGCTGCTTGTCGACCGCCATTACAACTCACTTAAGCCATATCGCAAGGGAGAATTAAATCTGTACGCTGTTCTGAAAAACGATAATTGTGTGGTCCGATACGTCGAACTGGCCGGAAATAACGTAATCTTGCGTCCCCAAAGCCAGTCCTCCCCGGCAGACTTCCTGCAAATCCCCGACAGCAAATCCCCCTCCGACTACCTAGTTGGCCGCATAGCCCAAGTCTCCACCCAAGCCTAGCGACGATTTCGTCCCCTGCGGCTTCGTGCCCTTTGTGGCTGAATTTTTGTGTGGTTAGCAGAAAAGCCAGAGAATCTTCCCAACTGAGTACCGGGTACTGAGAACTGAGAACTGAGAACTGAGTACTGGTACTGAGTACTGCTCTTATTCCAACCCGATTGCAGAACCTCCGAATCGGAGTTAAAACGAGATTCATATCGGGGCACGCATTCATGCGTGCCGCAAAGGCCCCCAAAAAAATAACGGGGCCTTCAGGCCCCGGCTGTTGAATTTCTGACGCGCGGGCCTCTAACTCCCGCCCCCGATCTGCTGTTGCCTTCTCTCACGTGCACGGCCAAGCTGCTCCACCGCCGACGCGATATTGTTCCGCGCATTTCTCGCGTAATCTTTCAACTGATCGTCCGTCTCGAGCGGCAGCACTTCCCCAAGACACTCTTCCAATCGTGCCACCAACAAGTCAATCAGTTGTGTGGTCCGGTCACCCTGCTCCACCGTGGGATCGTCATTCGGAAACGCCATCCCCTAATCTCCTCCTTGCCCGCAGGCTAAATCTCCCTCAGTGGTGCTCGTGCTTTTCTTCCTTCTTCTCTTCCGGCTTGCTCTCTTCTGTGGCTGGGGCACTGTTGAAGTTCGCCTTCCAGAAGTCCTGCACCGCCGGCGGCAGCTTGTCCATGTGCGACAGGAACATCGTGATCTTCCACATCTCCTGATCGGTAAGCGTCTTATCCCATGACGGCATGCCCGTGTAACGCACGCCCGTGCGGATCGTGTAATGAATATGCCACTCCGGATCGTCCGGCGGATCGGAGATAAAATTCGGCGGCGGTGGATAGAACGACGTCGCCAGCGTCGAAGGCTTGCGGTCAAGGCTTCCGTGGCAGAGCGCGCAATTCATGGTGTACAGCTTCATCCCGTCTTCCAGGTTCTGATCGGTCGGCGTCAGCGGATTGCTGATCCGCGGCGCATGCCGGTCCATCGACGCATCCACTGCCGACATCGCAAAGTGCCGCTCCAGGTGCGACGGCTCGACGTTCGCCGCAGTCGGGAAGAAACCAAGCATGGCATAACCGATTCCCGCCAGAATCAACACCAGCAGCGTGATGATGACACCCAGAAAGAACTTGCCCATGAATCCTCCGGACGTATTGTGGCAGAAGGACAGGTCTCGAAGCTAGAAAGAAACACGCAGAGACAGCCGCCTCGGCTGTCAGGTTTTTTCAGAACCTTAACCCATTGTCACCTCGACCGGAGCATTGTGTTCCGCGAAGCGCAACGTAACGCGGAGTGGAGAGACCCTTTGTTCCGCAACTCGGAAACAAAACCACTAACTCGCGCCCTGCTTCAGCAAACTCACAACCCACGCCAGCACTCCAGTTCCGGCAATTGCAATGGCAGCCGATCCAACCAGACGCAACCCATTCCCCACCACGCCTCCCGAGCGCGAGCGAATCAAAATAAACACAAGCGCCACGCTAGCCACTTCCAGAATCAGCAAGCTCCATCCATAGAACGAAGCGCGAGTCCCAGCCGCCTGCCATTGCGCTGCTAACTTCGGAATCCCGCGCCACGCGCTATAGCAAGCAGTCCACCAGACGTACTTCAGAAAGCAATTCGCTGCCGCCGTCATCGCGACCGCAGCAACAATAATTCCCGTGATGCGCGACCCCATCCGTCCAGAATGCCCGCCAGTCGCACCACTCAGGTTTCGCGTCGGTTCAGCCGCAACATCCATACGCTTCAGACCACCACTGTAATCTCGACTCGAAAAGACATTGTCATCTCGAAATCATCATTGTCATCTCGACCGGAGCATTGCGTTCCGCGAAGCGGAAGGCAATGCGGAGTGGAGAGATCCTTTGTTCCGCGGCCAGACGATCTAGAACCCAACCCACGAAGGGTTCGGGAAGGGCACGGCTTTTACCCGTGCCGCCAGAAGCCCAGAAAACACGCGGGCTTCAGCCCCTGAGGTTGATGCCCACTAATACGCCTTCAACCGCCGCGACTCCCGCACCACATCTTCCACCTTCGGCAAATAATGATGCTCCTGCGGAGGCGAGAAGGGAATCGCAGAATCAAGTCCGGCAATACGCACGATCGGTCCGTCCAGATCGTCAAACGCTTCTTCATTGATGATTGCCGCAATCTCTCCCGCAATGCCCCCCGTGCGCGAGTGCTCATGCAGAATGATGACCTTGTTCGTCTTCTTCACCGTCTGCGCAATCGCTTCGCGATCAATCGGCACCAGCGATCGCAGGTCGAGAATCTCAACCTCGATTCCCTCTTTCGCCAGAATGTCCGCGGCCTCGAGCGCACTATGCACCATCGCCGCATACGTGATGATGCTCAGGTCCCTGCCTTCCCGCGCCACGCGCGCCTTCCCGATCGGCACGACGTAATCATCGGCGGGTACTTCTTCCTTGATCCGCCGATACAAATATTTGTGCTCGAAAAATACGCACGGATTATTGTCGCGAATCGCTGCCTTGATCAGCCCCTTCGCATCGTACGGAGTCGCCGGACAAATCACTTTCAGCCCGGGATTGTGCACGAACCACATCTCCGGATTCTGTGAGTGGAACGGTCCTCCATGCACATAACCACCGCTCGGCCCCCGCAACACCAACGGAGCCGGCGCGCCCCACAGATAATGCGTCTTCGCCACCATGTTCGAAATCTGATTCATCGCGCAAGCGATGAAATCCATAAACTGAAACTCCGCCACTGGACGCATCCCGGTCAGCGAAGCTCCAAACGCCGCGCCAACAATGGCCGACTCAGCAATCGGAGTATCAATCACCCGCTCCGCCCCGAATCGATCGATAAATCCATCGGTAACTTTGAACGCGCCACCGTAAATTCCAATGTCTTCGCCCAAACAAAAGACAGTAGGGTCGCGTTCCATCTCCTCCCAAATTCCCTGCCGGATCGCTTCTAAGTATGTAAGTTGCATGAGGCAAATGCCTTTCGGCTGCGGATCAGAATCAACACTCCGTAAACTTTACATTTTGTACAAAATGTACTATCGTACAAATATGCCAAACAAGCTGACTGCTAGCACTGCCCGCCAGAA
>DATEJO010000074.1:0-3193 GCA_035277905.1 Candidatus Sulfotelmatobacter sp. | reverse complement strand
TTTCGAGCCCTTGCCGGACGAATTTGCCCAGCGCTTCATCATCTTCGGCGATAAGAATTCGCATAAAAGTGAACCGTCCTTAATCGAACAGCCCAGTCTAGTGAGAAACGCCTCACCTGCAGGCGAATTCAGCAGGGAACGAAGGTATGGGGATGCCAAAACGGGGGCAGAGTTCGAAAGGGGAATCGGCTCAAAACGAATGGCGAGAGATACCTGAACCTCTCCTGCCAATCCCGAGCACCTGTATAGATAGGGATAATTAACGTTGAATGTTTAGGATGGGTTAATCCTGTGGGTCTCTTAGACCGGAGAATGGTCAGGGCACTTATCATCCCCGGCGGAGTCTTGACGCTCGGGGTCGCCGCTCTCGTCTATTCAGGATGGCCGACTCTTGCTCTGCCGGCCATCAACTTCCTTTATTATTGCGCCCTTCTTGGAGGGATGCTGCTTGCTTGGCGATTCCATACGAGTCGCAGCTTTCTTTCGCTGCTCGTCATTTTGCTTGCACAACAGGCATCTGTTCTCTGCTCCGGTGGCCCGCACTTCATTGCTGCGGTGCGCGTAATATCGGTCCTCGTCCCGGTCAACTTCGTACTGATCGCCCTCATGCACGAGCGTGGTTTTACGCTCGAATCGATTGCCCCCATCAGCCTGTTCCTTTTCGTACAGACCCTCACGGCGACGGTGCTGCTGGGTTCAACTGGAGCAAGGCCATCTGCCCTGGTGCACGCTCACCACGCGCCGGAGCCGCTTTCCCTGCCGCTGTACGCCTGGTATATCGTCGCGGCTACTGCAGTTTTCCTCATCTTTCGATTCATCCTGACGCGCAAGCCTATCGATAGTGCACTGCTCTGGTCACTTTGTACTATCGTGTTGGCAATCCGATACCAGGAAATTGCTCGCACCTCGGCACTGTATTGGGCGGCGGGTGCTGCAATTGTCTCGATTTCGATCGTTGAGAACTCTTACTTGCTGGCTTATCACGACGAGTTGACGACCTTGCCCTCGCGTCGCGCTTTCAATGATGGTTTGCAGCGGTTAAAACATCCGTACTCAATCGCGGTTGTCGATATCGATCACTTCAAGCGCTTCAACGATACCTACGGTCATGACACGGGAGACCAGGTCCTTCGCCTTGTGGCGACAAATCTCGCCCGAGTGACCGGCGGAGGCCAGGCTTATCGGTGCGGTGGGGAGGAGTTCAACATCCTGTTCGGTGGAAAGACAACATCGGACGTCGTTGATCATCTAGAGCAGTTGCGGCAAAAGATCGAGACCTCGGAGTTCCGTCTACGAGGGGACGACCGCCGCCAAGCTGCGAGAGGTCCGGAGAGACGAGTCCAGCGTGGCCGGGGCCGTCCGCGAAAAGCCGACATGATCCGCCAGCTTGCGCAAGAAAACTCGGGGACAGCACTTTCCGTAACCGTAAGTATTGGGATCGCTAGCTCCAGCGAAAGATCCGATTTCGAGACCGTGCTAAAGGCCGCTGACAAGGCGCTCTATCGGGCCAAAGAAAACGGCCGCAACCGTGTCGAGACCGCCGTTCCTCTCCAGCGTACCCGCCGCTCCAAAGCTGCCGGGATCGCCTGATCGGCGTTAATTCCTAAAAAGAAAAAACGTCCGGGCCGGACCGTCTACCGTTGGACGGGAAGAAGACGATCCGGGTCCGTACGTTTTTCGCAAGCACCGCAGGCCGTGCGGTCAGCCCGCGGTCGTAGGTGAGATCGGGCGCTTCCGACCGCTGCCGCCACAGGCGGGGCACTTCATCCGGATAAACGCGACCCCATCGGACTTGCCATTCAAGTCCACTGGTTTCGCGATATAGCCGGAGCCGCCGCATGTCTGGCAGTCGTCCGGAGCCACTCCTTCCCCCCTCGTGTTATTGGCATTTTGCCCGAGGCGCGCCCAACGTGAACAAAAGACTGATTTTCGTTACGAAAGCCGAACAAAAGTTCCTGCTCCGCCGACTGAATTAGGTGAGCGCACGGTCGAGATGGACATAACCTCCGTCTACAAACAGGTGCTGTCCGGTGGTGTGGCTCGATTTATTCGAGAGCAGGAAAACTACCATGGACGCAATCTCTTCCGACGTAGTCATTCGCTTTTCGAGAGGAATTCTTGACAGGATCAGATCCAGTTTTTGGTCGGGATTCGGGAAGGTATCGAGCCAGCTGCGATACAGTGGCGTCATGACTTCGGCAGGAATTACGGTGTTAACCCGGATGCCATACGGAAGTAGCTCCGCCGCCCACTCGCGCGTCAGCGCCATGATGGCTCCCTTCGACGAGGCGTACCCGGAGGTACTTCCCTGGCCGGTTACAGCCGTCTTTGAACCGATGTTCAGTATCGATCCGCGCGCCTTCTTCAGATGTGGCAGGGCATAGTGCGCCATGCTGTAGTAGTGAACAAGATTCCTGTTCAGCGAGGCGACATATTCTGATGGATTTCCGTCCTCAAGGCCAACCTTGTCATTGCGGCCGGCGTTGTTGACCAGACCATCTACATGTCCGAACTCGGATACTGTCTTCGCAACTGATTGCTCACAGCTCTCAGGCGTGGAGAGCTCTACGGTGATCAGACCACAGTGTCCGCCTTTGCCCCGGATTTCCGTCTGCAGCTCTTTGCCTGCTTCGCCGTCACGTCCGACGATCACTGGAACTGCGCCCTCGGCAGCACACGCTCGAACGATCGCCGCACCGATGCCCTTAGCTCCTCCAGTAACAATGACGACCTTATCTTTTAGTTGAAGATCCATGCCTAACCTCGAAGATTGAAGAACCCGCCATCGAGCGGATAGTCCGCACCAGTGATAAAGGATGCCTCATCCGAGCACAGGAACAACGCAACCGAAGCCACCTCGTCCGGTTCCGCCATCCGTCCGATGGGTTGCGACTTTGCCAGCGTCTCGTACATCTCTTGCTCTCGCCCCGGATAATTGTTTTTTAGATAATTGTCCACGAACGGAGTATGTACGCGTGCCGGAGAAATGCAATTACAGCGAATGTTGTGTGCCAGGTAATCACGCGCGACTGAGTACGTCATCGCGATCACTGCACCCTTCGTCATCGAGTACGCAAACCGATCCGGTAAGCCCGCCGATCCGGCAATCGACGCCATATTAAGGATCACGCCCCCACCATTGCTTTTCATGTGAGGCACAACGGCGTGCATGCAGTTGTAGAAACCTTTCACG
>DATEJO010000073.1:0-33769 GCA_035277905.1 Candidatus Sulfotelmatobacter sp. | reverse complement strand
CTATCCACATGGATCAGGCCGCCGCTGGCGGTGACGACTTCGTGAACCGTGGCCAGACCGAGTCCGGTTCCCTTGTCGTCTTTTGTGGTGAAAAAGGGTTCGAACACACGTGCGCAGGTGGCGACATCCATGCCGGCTCCGTTGTCTTCGACAGCGAGGAGCACGCACGGAAGTGAGGTTCGAGTGGAATCTCCACTATCCGACAGAACCTGCACGTGGCAATTCCTGGTTTCGACAACAATCTCGCCACCCTGCGGCATGGCATCGCGGGCGTTCAGCACCAGATTGAGAATGATCTGCTGCGCCTGAGCGGGATCGATTTTGACAAGCCCGAGGTCGAGATCGAGACGAAACGTCAGGCGTATGTTTTCGCCGACCAGGTGGGCCAAAAGATTCCGCAGGCCGTCTGCGATTTCGTTTAGAGAAATCAGGCGGGGCTCGGATCGGTGTGGTTTCGCTGCCGACAGCAATTGTCGAACGAGGCCCGTCGCCTGCACCGCGGAGTTGCGAATTTCCTCGGCGTATTTGCGGGCGCGATCACCGGAGTCATCAGCCGCGAGAAGAAGATCGCAGTACAACAAAACTCCGCTCAGGAGATTGTTGAAATCGTGGGCGACGCCTCCCGCGAGGCGGCCGAGAAATTGGAGCCTCTCGGATTGTTGGCGGTCCGCGCCGGCGACGAGGTCGTTTTCAATCGCGATGAAGTGCGGAGAACCGTCGCTTTCCGGAAGACGCCATGCAGTCCAACGGGCAGGGTGCCCGGAGTTGCTGGACGAGTTTGCTATGAGTTCACAGGATTCATGTTCGCCGTCAAGAAACTCACTCAAGTGTGCTGACGAGCCGGTGGTCTGAAAAAGATCGGCAAGTTTGAGCGAGCGGTCCGCATTGGAGTTGATTCCAAACCTGTACTGCAGCGCAGGATTGAGGGCGGTCAGGTTTCCTTGTTTCTGAAACAGAACGGCGGGAATTGGACAATTCTCAAAGACATTCTGGAATTCCCGATTCTGCTCATCGGGCGCTGGTTCGCGCTTCGGTTCTTCGATAGGCCAGGCAATTTTGGCAACGACGCTCATACGTTCACTTTGCGACAGAGGGTTTCAGAACGGAACCGGTTAGGGCAGTGGGCCATACTTCCGTGTTTCCCAAATTGGGAATAAGCCCGTCTTGAACCCTGCTCTGCTCCACATCGGGGCGACTATAGACAAGCAGGCCTGTGGGAACTTAGGACGGATGTCACTAAAACTGAAATTCTTCTGTGGAAAACTCGGCCCAGAATCTGAGAAACGTCCCTAACGGGACGCTTGGGCGCGCTGAGTCACGAGATAGACGGGTTCGCTGAGACGGAACGTGAGCCGATGCCCCTTGTCCAGCCGAATCGTTGAAATCGAGGCATGCTGTTGCGGGGTGGCACGAACAAATAAGCTGGCTGTTTGAAGGGGAAGGTCGAGACTGTCGGATTGAATGGATTCGAGAGTCAAACGGATGTAACCCCGAGCCGGGTTTAACTTTGAGGTCCGAAAAGATTCGACTTTTCCTGATACGACCGATCCGCGGGGAAGCAAAGTTTTTCCCTGGATCACTACCGGTTCATCGAGAGTTCCCTCGAATGAGGCTGGCGCGCCGGGAGTTCCGTCGGAAATGGCTTCCTTAAGGCGCACAGTTAGAAGAGTGCCGATCGGAAGGTGGTCGGAGTCATGAAATGGCAGTACAGGCGCCACGTTTGCGTTGGCCGGGCCCGATTCGATCGGGCCGGAAACGTCATTATGAAAG
Source organism: Candidatus Sulfotelmatobacter sp. (assembly GCA_035277905.1). Taxonomy (GTDB): domain Bacteria; phylum Acidobacteriota; class Terriglobia; order Terriglobales; family Acidobacteriaceae; genus Sulfotelmatobacter. The sequence goes on along the minus strand of DATEJO010000073.1, from coordinate 31,999 downwards.
GGAGCTTGATCTGCCTGCGCCGGTCCCTCGGCGGTGGGAACTTCGCCGGGGCGGGAGCAGGAAATGGTGGCAAACAGAGCCAACGCGATGGGCCAAAGGCCCACTGATCGGCGAAATCGGCTCATCCAATTCATCTTCACGCTGCTCTGCCAGTTGGGCGAGTGGCAAATCGAATACCACCACACGCTCTCATCGAATCAACGACTTGGCAATGGCACGTTGGAGGTCCTCGTGTAGATTTTTCCGGCTTGAGGGAAGCGATTCGCGGCGCGCTGTGCAACAAAAAAAGCGGAGGACCGATTGGTCCTCCGCTTTGAGTTTTTACCCGAGAAATCCTGTACTACTGCTTTTTCGCGGGCTTCTTCGGTGCGGCTTTCCTGGTTCCGGTCTTTGCCGCCGCTTTTCTCTCACTCTCGCGGCCACCGATCAAGCTCAGGGCATCCGCCGCGTTGAACGGGAATTGCCGGACGGACGTTTCGGTCTGTCCCGCAGCGTTCAGAGTAACGTCGACGCGGCGATTGCTGGCCAACCGGATCACGGTGATCTGGGCGAGCGCCCGCTTGCGTTCGCTGGTTGTGAGTTCAGTGTTTTGGTTGATTGAGTCCTTGACCTCTTGCGTCGTCAGGTTGTGTTGTGCGCCGAAGGCCTCGGTTTGAATGTCGGCCTCAGGCACTCCCTGCTCGACGAGGAAGCTCTTGACCCGGGCGACGCGCCGTTCGGAGAGCGCCTGGTTGAAGGCGGCTGCTCCGCGACTGTCGGCATGCCCCTGCAGCGTAAGCTTCGCATCGGGTTTCGCTTCAAGGTACTTTTTGAAGTCGGTGGCGAGGTTCACCAGAATCTTCTGCTGACCGGGCAACAGACCGCCTTCAGGATTTTTCGCGGCCGGCTGATTGGTTGGGAAGTAGACACTGTGCAAGGCGAGTCTGGCTTCCAGAGCCTTATCAACCGGTGGAGGCGGAGGCTGCTGGATCGTGACTTCAGCAGACGCCTTTCCGGCGAGGCCGCGGGAATCCGTACAAGTCGCGTTGACTGTGACCGGTCCGGGGGGAAGTCCGGCTGTGTTCAGTGTGGCCGAATTTCCTGTGCCGGAGACTGTGCCTGCGCTCGACGTCCAATCGGCGACGGAAACTGGCACGCCGTCGGGGCTAGTGCAATTCGCGGTCAGATTAACTGTTCCACCCGGGACCAACTCGGTCGGATTGGCCGACATCGACATGGTCGGAGGATTCTTCGGCGGCAGCGGCTTGATCGTGTAGTTGGCGTTGCAAGTTGCTTCGTTATTGTTTTTCGCCTTCGGATCGGTCACGTGCGCCGTAACGGTGTAGCTTCCGGGCGCAGCATTGTTGGTGTCGATCGTCGCGGTCGTGTCTTTGCCAGTGACGGTGCCGCCATTGCCGCTCCAGTTATAAGTGACCGTGTGCTTCGGATTGAAATTGCTGGCAGTGACGTTCGCAGTGATTGGCTCTCCAACCATGACCTCGGCCGGTTGTACTGTGCAAGCGGCGGTCGGGGCGACGGCTTCGGCTCCGCCCCAACTGATCACGATGCCTGTGCGCAGCCGTGCTCCTTCGAGACTCGGACGGCGTAGATCGGGAAATTGAGGAGCAGCTTCATTCGCGAAATTGTGGCGTGCATAAACATAGTCCGCCTGGAACAAGCGCCAGGCGAACATCTTGGAGAACGGGATATCCATGCCGCCGCCCAGGATGGCGCCGATGCCGTTAGAAGTTGTGAAACCGTTGTCGTAGCCGAGGCGGTTGAAGGTGACGAGGCCATGGATGAATACGTTGACGGCATCAGTGCGCCACATGAACCGGGGGCCGGCGCCGACGGTCCATTCCGAGGATCCGGAATTTGTGTCTCGGTTATATCCGGCGTCTACTTCTCCGCCCCAATGCGGATCAAAATTATAGGTAAATGCTGCGCCGCCACCCTTGGCCTCGCCGGGGAGATGGAATGGATTCGGAGCGCTGGGAGTTCCGCCGAGCGGAACAGTGCCGCCGGGATTCAAATATTGATAGCCCGCGAAGAAATCATATTTCGGGGTAGAATCGCTCTGCGCAATTGCAGGACTGGCAACCAAAAACAGGAAGATGAGTGCAACTACGCCAGACACGACTGCGCCCGCTGAGCGCGTCTTACTGCCAGGTATTGTCATAGAAATCCTCCAAAAACGTTATCGTTCGCCGGGCGGCCTTTGCGGCCAGACGCTCGTTAGGGAAAGAAAATATCTAGTGGAGACGAGACTACCCGTGGAACGGAGAATTCTATCTCATAGCAAGATAAAGGGAAAGCGGAGATTCCCGAATTCGTCAACCGGCCACGAATAGCCGATCGGCGGCCGCGAATAGACGATCGAGGCTTTTTTTCGCAACATTCGTCAACGCTCGGACGCACCTTGCTGTGCTGCACGCAGCCGCGTATCGTAAAATTTAGTGCTAATCCGTGCGGCGCGGGCGTACCGATCTCTAGACTTGCGGTTTCGAATACCAAGCTAAATCAGATGAATCACGAAAAAGTGCTGATTGTCGAAGACGAGGAAAACGAACGCTCGGGGTTGGCCGAGATCGTGTCCTCGTGGGGCTTTCGAGTCGAAACGGCGCAGGATGGCGCGGAGGGACTGGAGAAAGCGACGCAATGGGGGCCGTCGATCGTTGTTACCGATCTTAAGATGCCGCGCATGGGCGGCATCGAACTTCTGGGACGCCTGGCGGAGCAAGCAACGACAATGGCGGTCATCCTGGTCACCGCTCAAGGAACGATCGACAGCGCGGTGCAGGCCATGCGCATGGGCGCCTACGACTACATCACGAAGCCGATCGATACCAACCGCCTGCGAACAATTCTGTCGAATGCTTCGGCTTTGCTGGGAACGCGGGCTGAACTTGAAGCGACGCGGCGTCGGCTGCGCGACACGGGGTCGCTGGGACGATTGAGCGGCTCTTCGCGCAAGATGCAGGAAATCTTCCGGCTGATTGAGATGGTTGCACCAAGCACGGCATCCGTGCTGGTGACGGGTGCAAGTGGAACGGGGAAAGAGCTGGTTGCCAGGACAATTCACGAGCTGAGTCCGCGAAAAGATCGACCGTTCGTCGCGATCAATTGCGCGGCGATTCCCGACACGCTGATGGAAAGCGAGATCTTCGGCCATGAGAAAGGCGCGTTCACCGGTGCTCTCGAGCGCCGCACCGGCTGCTTCGAACTGGCAGAGGGTGGAACGCTACTGCTGGACGAAATCGGTGAAATGCCGATCGGAACGCAGGCCAAGCTGTTGCGCGTGCTCGAAGACCGCAAGCTACGCAGGCTGGGAAGCAAAGTCGAAACGGCAGTGGATGTGCGTGTGCTCGCTGCGACCAATAAAGTTCCGGACGAAGCTGTGGCGCGGGGCGAGTTACGCAGCGACCTCTATTACCGGCTGAACGTATTCAACATTCATATGCCGCCTCTGCGCGAACACAAAGAAGACGTGGCAGGGCTGGTGCAATTGTTACTCGCGGAAATGAGCGGAAAACACGGACGCAAAGTGACGGCGGTCAGCGAAGCCGTGCTGAACCAGTTCAATAACTATTCCTGGCCGGGAAATGTGCGCGAACTGCGCAATACGATCGAGCGGGCTGTGATCGTCTGCGATTCGGGAGTGATCGAAACAAAACATCTGCCACCGGGTTTTGGACAAGCGCCGTTGCGGACGGCTGCGAACGATCCGGACGCCGTGCGCTTGGGAGTGGGTACGACCGTCGAGGAAGCGGAAAAGATGCTGATCCTCAAGACGCTCGAGGCGACGAGCAACAATAAGACCCGCGCGGCAGAGATCCTGGGTATCAGCCTGAAAACCCTTCACAACAAGCTGAAGGAATATGGGAGTTCCACGCCTGAGGCGGTCGCAGGCAAAGAGGAAGTGCCGAGCAGCTAAGACTGGGGCAGGCCGTTTTCGCGAATCATGCTGCGACGTAAAACCATCATCGTTCTGACCATTGCTCTTATGGTGACGGCGATGGTGTCGGCGTTCTCCTATCTTTATATTTCGCAGATTCTGCGGCTGCGGATCTCGAACGCCTACGAAACAGCAACCAACCTGACGCATCAACTGGCGTATGCGGCGGGCAACGCTGTCCCCGATTTCAGCAGCACGGCCGTGGATACAAACGATCCGGCATCTGTGCGGCGGGCTGTCTCAGAGTACGTACAAACGGATGTGGATCTAAACAATCTGCTGCAATCCGATCCTGGCGATTGGCGGTTCATCTACGACGTCGCGATCGTCGACACGAATGGAAAAGCCTTGCTGCATACCAACGCCAGCATGGTGGGGAAAGTCATTCCGCAGCGGCCTGATTTTCAGCAGGTGGTCGGAGCGCGATTCCGCCAGCAGATTCGGCTGGTATTCAGTCCCGCTGCGGTGTATGACGTCAGCTATCCGCTGCAACTGAATGGGGCTCCGTTTGGAACGATCCGCATCGGCGTGCAGACCGTATTCCTGAAAAGTGAAGTAGCGACGCGGCTGATGAGGTCTTTGTATATCTCAGTCGCTCTGGTATTCCTGTCGCTGCTGCTTGCTGCGGGCATCTCGAACCTTGCACTTGGCCCGCTAAAAGAAATCAACCGCAATCTTGATAGCGTGACCGCTGGTGACACGGACGCTCTCTCGGATGACGAGAACAACCATGACGAGTACGGCTTGGTTACGCTGAAGATCGCAAACCTGGGCCGGCAGATCCGCGACAGCAAAGAAATTTTCTCTGCCCTGAAGGATAACGTCGATCAGCTGATGTCAAAGCTGCAGGACGGGTTAATGCTCTTCAGTCGCGACTCGCGTGTTGTGCTGGTGAGCGCCCCGGTGGAAGGTTTTCTGGGACGGCCGCGCGGAGAGCTGCTCGGACGCACGGTCCAGCAATTGTTTGATCGCAGCACATTGCTTGGCGCCGCGCTACTCGATTCTTTTGAACGGCGGCGTCCGCTGTCAGAGCGAGAATTCGAAGTTGCAGGTGGCAAGCGGGTTCAGGTCTCGCTGGACTTCGTGCAGGAGAAGAATTCGCAGATCGGCGCGCTTGTCGTCATGCGCGATACCGAGCCGGTTCGAAGGATCGGCGACGAAATTGAAATGTCGCGACGGCTTTCGGCCAGCGGACGACTGACTCGCGGAGTAGCTCACGAAGTGAAGAATCCGATCAATGCGATCGTGCTTCACCTGCAACTCCTGCAAAACAAACTGGCCCAGCAGGAGCCGGACACCCGCCGCCACATGGACATCATTGATAGCGAGATCCGGCGGCTGGACCGGGTCGTCCAGACGCTGGTCGACTTCACACGTCCCCGGGATCTGCATCTGGAAGATATCGATCTCCGCCGACTGCTGGAAGATGTCTGTCAGCTGGCTGCGCCGGATGCCGAACAACACGGCGTCACCATCGAACGCCATATGCCGGAGCAGAGGCTGCCTATCAAGGTCGACGTCGACCTGATAAAGCAGGCGTTCCTGAACGTTGTCATCAACGGTGTTCAAGCGATGCCCCAGGGAGGCGTGCTTACGATTTCAGCCCGCGGGGAAAACGGCGTTGCAGTGGCCGAGATTCAGGACCAGGGATCGGGAATCCCAAAGGAAATGCACGACAAGGTCTTCGAGCTCTATTTCACTACGAAAAAAGAAGGCAGTGGAATCGGGCTGGCCCAGACCTATCAGATTCTCCAATGGCATTACGGTTCGGTGGATTTCGAATCGGCCGAGACCACCGGCACAATTTTTCGGTTCCAGATACCACTCATTCGGGCCGCGAACGAAACAGCTTCCACTGTCGCAGCAGATGAGCCGGCGCTGCAACGCGGGAGTTAGTGTAGCAATCGGAGCACGGCATTCGTAGCTGGGACATGTTGTGAAGCGTAAAATCTAGAAAGCCACGGTATTTGGCCACTCGGAATCCGGGCATGACTCTGGCCACAATCTTCCTCCTCGGGTATTTTCTAGCTCCCTCGGCGAATTCCTTGCCGGGCGCGGGGCTGCCGACCGCTGCGTCCCTCTTCCTTCAAGGCACACAGGATGCACAGAGCCAGGCGGCACCTACCGCATCTCAAGGCGAAAACAAGCAGAATGCGGCCACGGCTCCAGCCAAACCGCAGGCCGGACAGCAAACGATTGCAACGAAGCCGCATCGCCACAGAAAGAAGAGGGCCGTTACGGATTGCGGAGCTCTGCCGGCGGCCAACTCAACCACCGCTACTACCGGATCGGCGAAAACACCTTCCACGGGAAGCACAGATGCGCAAACAGGGCCAGGTGCCAAACCGCCGAAGAATTGCCCTCCGGAAACGATTGTGGTGCGCCACGGAGGGTCGACCGATCCGAGCATTCAACTCGCCGGGGGCGCAACGGGAGGTCAGGCCACGCAAGAAAAGGCCACGGCGAATCAGATGCTGGCGTCGACCCAGGAAAATCTGAAGAAGATCGAGGGGCGGCAGCTCAGCACGTCGGAGCAGGAGACCGTCACTCAGATTCGGCAGTACATCGAGCAATCAAAATCAGCGATCACCTCGAATGATCTGGAACGGGCGCGCACTTTGGCATGGAAAGCCCAGACGTTGTCGGATGATCTGGCCAATCCGAAGCAATAGTCATCGAATTTCCAGATAGCCTAGGACGGATTACAAATCAGCGGGCTACCTTCCCTTCGCCCGTGCGCTGTTTACCTTCGTCAATAATTCCTGCGACATGGACTGCAGAGGTCCCGGAATCTTGACCGCTTCGGTGAGAACCGCCCGCGCCTCGGTGAGTTTGTTCAGCTTTCCATAAGCGAAGCCGAGACCGTAGAGAGCGCGGGCGTACTGCTGGTCTTCTTCTCCTTTGAGCAACTCGGCTGCTGCTTTGAGTTCAGGAATTGACGCGGCGGTCTTCTCCTGCTTCAGATAGGCCCATCCAATCGTGCAGTGCGCCACCCCTCCCGAGATTTTACGGGACTTGTCGGCATCGGGAGCATCCGGCTTCGCAACCTCGATTGCCTTTTGGGAATAAGTGACGGCCTTGGCCGCGCTTCCCGGCTTTGTATCATCGCCGTAATAGTTGGCGAGCAGGAGCAGCGCCGGAAGAGAATTGGGATTCGCCGCCAGAATTTTTTCGCCGTAGGCCACGAGCCGGGCGTTGTCTTTCAACTGACTGAGCGCTTCGAGCGCGAGGCTCGAAACGGTCTCCTGATATTTCGAGTCCGGAAATCCTTCTGTGAAGCTATCGACGTAAGTCATTCGCGCTGTGGGATTGGTTTCGCTGGAAATCACATTTACGCCGGTGGTTTCCAGGAAGTCGCAGCTGCTTTGCGAGGAGGTTTTATCCTCTGCCACTTTCCGAGTGAAATCCTCGTCGCTCATGCCTTCCGGTTTTGGCTGCTTCGCGACGGAATGACAGATTTCCCCCCCTTTGCCGACATAGTCCATTAGCTTGGCATTGTTCTTTGCCTGCTGCGCGATGTTCACCTGCGAGATCAAGATGTCGAGGTCATGCGGCGAACTGGCGAGCGCCTTGTCTCCGAAGTCGAGGGCCTTGTCGAGATCCCCGCTGGCCTGATACGCCTGGGCAAGTTGCCAGTCGCCATAGGCGACGGCCTGCGGATTCGCAGAAAACTTCTGCACGAACTCCTGGTACATCGTCAGTTTCTTTTGCGCATCTTGCTCGTTGGTGATGGCCTGAAGCGCGTGGTCTTCCTCAGATCCCGCAGCGATCACGATGTGATCGATTTGTGCGCTTGCCTGCAAGATGGAAAATGCGAAATAAAGAAGAACGGCTAGTTGCAGAGTTGGCTTGAAGGGTCTCATCGTCCGCCTCCGGCGTGCATGAGATGACTCGACTTTCGAGCAGCACGCGAATCCTAGCGCCGAATGGGCCGCGGCGCAAGAGTCGTGATCACGTGGTGAATTTTTCCACGCTCGGATAAAGTATGAAGATGCGTGCCATTTTCAGCCAGCGGCCGTTGCGGTTCGTCTTTGCCGCCAATCTGATTTCGATGATTGGCAGCGGGATGAACTCCGCCGGCGTGGCATGGTACATCCTGAAAGCCACGCATTCGGAGATGGCGCTGGGGACGTTTGCCGTTTTGCAGACGGTCCCGGCCATGCTGATGCTGCCGTTCACGGGCGTGGTCATCGACCGCGAAGACCGGCGTGTGCTCGTGATGTGGCTCGACGCGATCCGGGCATTGATCATCGTGGCGGTTGCGATTCTGGCATTTCAGCATCGAGTCCAAGTTTGGCAGCTCTACCTGATGAACACGCTGGTGGCGGCCGGCTTCTGGATGTTCTGGCCAACGATCACGGCGCTCATCCAGGAACTCACGCCCGAAGGCCAGTTCGTCCAGTCCAATACTTTCCTGCTGGCGGGAGTGCAGGGTGGATTTCTGATTGCCGGGGCGATCGTTGGATTCATCTACGACCACATCGGACTCGGAGGCGTGCTGATCCTCGACGTGTCGACGTACGTCGTCTCGTTTCTATGTTATTTCGCTGTGCGCAAAGGCAAACACATCGTTCTGCGGCCGCAGGAGATTCGAGCCGACATCGTCGCAGCCGAGAGCCAGTTCGAGCGCTTCTGGCGGGAAATGCGTGAAGGAATTCATTTCCTGCGCGATCATCGACCGGTTATCTTCCTCGGGATCAGTTGGGCGCTGTTCCTGGGAGCCATGATCACCGGCGTCGTCGTGACGCCCTCGCTCAGCGATCGTGTGTTTCATGCCGGAGCCATGGGTTATGGGTGGCTCAATGCGGGATGGGGCACCGGAGCCTTCGTCAGCGCCATGTATGCTCCGCAAGTGATCGCGTGGCTCGGCGGCAGGCGTTCAGTTGCGTTTTCGATGGCGCTGCTCTCGGTGTGCGTGGCCTTTGCACCGATTTCAGGATTCCTGTTTCTTGCAATGTCCACTTATTTCGTGATGGGATCCGCGCGAGGGGTGGGTGGCATTGCCATGAATACGAGCCTCATGGAGATGGTGCCGCAGCACCTGATGGGACGCGTGCAGAACGCGTTCTATTTCGCAGGGACCTTTCTCCAGTTAGTGCTTGCGATTGTCGTGGGCGCGGTGGCACAGAAGGTCAGCCTGGTGCTTGCGTTTGGAATCCTTGGGTGCGTGTACGCATTGTCATTCGTCGCTTCGAGCATCCCGGTCGGGACCGATATGGCTAAGGAAATGGCGGCCGATTGAGTTCTTTCCAAACGCCCTGCCGCCGACTCGCGCAGTCTGTGGTTATTTTCAGTCTCAGTTGCTATTCTTTCCCATTCGTTTAAGGAGCGAACATGTCCGTTGATTTGAGCGGCCGTAATGCCGTGGTGTTCGGAGTCGCCAACAAGCGCTCGATCGCATGGTCGATTGCGCAGGGACTGCACGCGGCCGGCATGAAGCTGGCCATCACGTATCAGAACGAGCGTCTTGAGCAGGAAGCGAAGGACTTGATTGAATCGCTGCCCGGGGCCGAGGGGTTCATGTGCGACGTCTCGAGAGACGGCGAGATCGACCGGCTGTTCGCCAAGCTGAAAGAGCGTTACGGCAAACTGCACACACTAGTGCACTCGGTGGCGTTTGCTCCGGCAGAAGAACTTAAGGGGGACTTCGTCAACACATCCCGCGATGGCTTTCGAGTTGCAATGGATGTGAGCGTCTATTCGCTGATTGCGGTCGCGCGCGCAGCCGCCCCGCTGATGGAAGACGGCGGATCGATCATGACGATGACGTATTACGCGTCGGAAAAGGTCGTCCCGCGATATAACGTAATGGCCGTCGCCAAGGCGGGACTGGAATGTTCGGTGCGATATCTCGCTTATGAACTCGGCAAGAAGAAGATTCGCGTGAACGCTATTTCCGCCGGCCCGATCAAGACTCTTGCCGCCCGCGGTATCTCAGGCCTCGGCGAAATGATGAAGAGCCACGAAGAACGCGCTCCTCTCGGACGTAACGTCGAAGTCACCGAGGTCGGATCGACGGGAGTGTTTCTCGCTTCAGATGCCAGCAGCGGCATCACGGGCGAAGTGATCTTTGTCGATTGCGGATATAACATCATGGGATTCTGACGATGCCGGGCGCTGTTCCAGATTTGACCGGGCGCATTTCCCGTATTCAGCAAATAACGATCGCTTGGATGTGCGTCGAAGCCGGCGTTTCCTTGTGGGCTGCGGTGCGGGCAAAAAGTCCTGCCCTGCTGGCCTTCGGCGGAGATAGCGCGGTCGAACTCTTGTCGGCGGTCATCGTCTGGCGACGTTTTCAGCGCGATCTTTCGGATGAACGCGCAGAGCGCCGGGCCGCGAGGATTGCCGGAGCGCTTTTGATCATTCTTGCGATCTTTGTTGCGGCGACCTCCGGTTTGTCCCTGCTGGGCTACAACGAGCCCAGGCCGAGCTACACGGGCGTGACCGTACTTGTAGCGGCAGCTGTGTTTATGCCTTGGCTCGCGTGGCGAAAAAGAAAGCTTTCGGCGGAAGCACAGAGCGCCGCCCTGCGGGCTGATGCTGCCGAATCAATGCTCTGTGCTTATCTTTCAATCATCGCGCTCGCGGGTCTGATTGTCCGTATGGTGTGGGGATTCGCGATGGCCGATCCGATTGCAGCTCTCCTGATAATCCCGTTTTTATTGCGAGAGGCTCACGAAGCATTCGAGGGAAGAGTCTGCTAAGACAGAGCTTTACTGGGACATCAGGAATTTATCCGGATCAACCTTTTGCTCTCACCTTCGCGCTCAAGAGAGATCTCCAGATCACGTTCGCGAACGAGGTTGGGGAACTTTTCTCCCCATTCGATCAGGAGAATATTTCTCGTGTCCCTCAGATCATCGAGTGCGAGCGTGTCGAGTTCTCGCGGAGTATCGATGCGATAGAGATCGATGTGATACAGCGTCACCTCAGGTCCGCGGTATTCGTGGATCAGTGTGAAGGTCGGGCTGGTCACGTCTTCTTCGGAGGCTGCGTTGAATGCCGCAGCAATTCCCTTCACTAACGTGGTTTTGCCCGCACCCAGATCGCCGCGTAGCAGCACGAGTTTCGGAGCAGTCAGCAGTGCGGCGAGCGTCCGCCCGAAGGCGATGGTCTCGTCTGCAGAATGGGTGACGGTTTCTTTGATGAGATGCGGAGCTTTGACCTGTCCGGACACACGATCAGTATAGCGGCAGCTAGACGGCGACTGGTCGCCAGACAGCCGAGGCGGCTGTCGCTCCAAACCTTAGTAGGTCGAGAAGGCGCTCGACTTGATTCCGAGCAAATTCCGCGACGCGACGTGATCGAGCGACGTGCGCAGGCGGCGATGATCGTCGTCCTCGATCGCCACAAAGCGGAACGGCTGCAGCACGCCGTCGGAGAAGCTTCGCGTCGGGCTCAGGATTTCCGCCATGCCGTGCACCGGCCCAGCTTGCGTCTGGAAGGCGACTTCAACGAAGTCCCCTTGCGAGAGCGATTGCGCCAGGCGCAGCAGGCCTCCGGTGGCGGAAATGGTTTGGAGTTTGGCTTTGGTGCGGCGGCCATCTTCTAAGCGGATCGCAGCCAGTACGGAATCTCCTAGCTGAACCCGGGCGGCACGCCGCGAGGGGTGTGGTTGGGGGAAGTGGGTCATAGGCAAATTCACTATGGCACCATGGTGTGTTGAGTAATAGATTACTGAAGCCCCTCGTCCGGATTCCGATGCTGATGCCTGCAGGGAGTGCATCAAGAGCGCATTTTACAAGGGTTACAGTGATGTTTACTGAATCGTTAATGTCCTGAAGGCCAGAGTTCAAGCGCGATAGATAGCGCTTCCAAAAAAGTGCCTCCGAGAATTTAGCATCTTTACTTCGACTTCGAGGAAATCCTTTCATGCTGAAATTCGTCCTGCTTTTTTCTCTACTTCTCGTGACTGCATCCTTCGCTCAGGGTTCGTCCGCGCCGCTGCGAGTCGGCATTGTGGGGCTCGTTCACGGCCATGTTTATGGATTCCTCGATCAGTGGCGACACAGTCCCGAGATTGAAATCGTGGGTATTGCCGAACCGGACCGGCGGTTGCTCACGCAGGCGGCCACAAAATATGGATTCGACGAGGGAATTTTGTTCACCAGTCTGGAGGAGATGCTGGCGAAGGTACGTCCGCGGGCAGTGCTGGTCTATACGAATACCTACGATCACCGCCGCGTGGTCGAAATCTGTGCGCGGCATGGCGTCCACGTGATTATGGAAAAGCCTCTCGCCGTGAGTCTGGAAGATGCACTTGCGATTCAGAGGGCCGCGCATGCCGCAAATATTCACGTGTTAGTCAATTACGAGACGTCGTGGTACCGCAGCAATCACGCCGCCTATGGTCTTGTGCACCAAGGGGCTCTTGGCGACATTCGCAAAGTTGTCGTGCATGACGGCCACAAGGGGCCGAAAGAAATTGGTGTCCAGCCAGAGTTCCTGGCCTGGCTGACCGATCCAAAACTGAACGGCGGCGGAGCGCTATTCGATTTCGGATGTTACGGCGCGGATCTGATGACGTGGCTGATGGACGGTGAGCGCCCGCAGACAATCACTGCTGTGACACAGCGGTTCAAGCCGCAAATCTATTCGCGTGTGGATGACGAGGCGACAATCGTCCTGACCTATCCGAAAGCGCAGGCGATTATTCAGGCGTCGTGGAATTGGCCATTCGACCGCAAGGATATGGAGGTCTACGGCCAGAGTGGATACGTAATTACGGTGAAGCGCGACGACATCCGCCTGCGCCGCGCCGATGACAAGCAGGAACAGCAACTCGTGGCCAAGCCGATCGCGCCACCGTACGACGACGAACTCTCGTACTTGCGAGCCGTCATTCTCGACGGCGCGAAAGAAGATCCGCTCTCATCGCTGGACACAAATGTGACTGTGAGTGAAATTCTGGATGCGGCGCGTCGTTCGGCCGCGGAAGGAAAAACCATTCATCTGCCGGAGCATCGCTGAGCACGCCTTACCCATCCCAGCGAACGAGTTTCTCGCGGGCGGTGCGCTGCACGCTCCAGAATGCCTCCGGAAGTCCGCGCAACAAATCTGTGGCGACCATCGAATGCTCACCCACACTGTCGAGCATCACGTCTGCGGCGAGTCCATGAAGATGAACCGCAGCGCAAACGGCCAGCATGGCGTTAGCAGGATTCTGCGCCACCATCGCGGACACCATGCCTGTGAGAATGTCTCCCGTGCCTCCGGTCGACATTCCGGGATTTCCTGTCGTGTTCACCCAAGCTTCACCGTCTGGGTGGACGACCAGAGTCCGATACCCCTTCAAAACGACAATCAAGTCGTGCTCGCGCGCGAATTTGCGAGCTATCTCAAGGCGGTTCTTCTGCACGTCAGCCACGGAACAATCCGCAAGCCGCGCCATTTCTCCCGGATGCGGCGTGATCACCAGCAATCGCCCCTTGCCACTCAATTCGTTCGTCTTGCCCTGAAACGCGTTCAGACCATCGGCGTCGAGAACGATTGGAACACCGCTCTTGCTTACGAGGTTCCGCACCAGCTCTGACGTCTCCGGAAAATGCGAAATCCCCGGACCAACCGCGAGAACACTTTTCCCTTTCGCAAGTTCGTTGATTCGATCCAAAGCGCTGCCTGCGATCGTCCCCTCGCCGGTTTCCGGCAGGGCCTCGGTCATGATCTCGGGATGGAATCCAGCGACCGTTGGCAGGACAGATTTCGCGGTAGCAACCGTCGCGAGTCCGGCTCCCGCGCGGAGAGCCGACATTCCCGCCATGGCCGCGGCTCCGGCCTTGCCAAGCGAGCCTCCGATCACGAGCACGTGGCCATAAAGCCCCTTATTCGAGTCGGCGGGGCGCGGCGCAACAAGCGGCGCGAGATCGTGTGCAGTGATGACGTTGAGATGCAACGAAGAGACAATGGCTTCTGGTGGAGACCCGATCTCCGCAACGTGAGTTGCACCATCTGTCAGCAAGCTGAAGACATGCGCCGGACGAGGCGCAGTGAACGTCACAATGGCGTCGGCGCGGGCAATCGTTCCTGTCTGCGGCGTCATAGCGTTCGCATCGGCGCCGGAAGGGATGTCGACCGCGATCACCGGCGCCGGATTCTGATTCAGAATTGCAATCGCATCGGCGTAGAGACCAGTCACCGGAGGCTTGAATCCCGTGCCAAGAATCGCGTCGATATAGAGGTCGGCGGGAAGCGCATGGCGCACGCGATCAGTCTTCAACTCGTCAGTCGAGTGAGCAACAATTGCCGCCACCGGTAGCTTCGCATACATCACGGCCGCATCGCCGCGCAGATCGACAGGATCGGCTAAGAGAATCACCTGCACCGTTTTGCCTTTCTGGTGCAGGCGGCGCGCAGCCACGAATCCGTCGCCGCCGTTGTTGCCCTTGCCGCAGAAGACGACGATGCGCCGCGCCGAACTGTAATGGGCGAGAACAAAGTCGGCGACCGCCGCGCCGGCATTCTCCATCAACGTGAGTGAGGGAACGCCGAAGCGCTCGCTGGTCGCGCGGTCGATCGCGCGCATTTCTTCTGCAGTAACGATCTTCATGCCGGTTGGATTCTCATGAGGAGGCGGCGGTTTGCTCGAGTTGCCGCAATTGCGCGGGTTCACCCATGGCAATCAAGCAATCGTCGGCTTCAATTCGCTCGTCGGGTGCGGGATTGAAGCGCATTGCTTCGCGACGCTTGATGGCCAGCACAATCACGCCGCGTTCCTGCCGAATGCGCGAACCTTCCAGCGTTTTGCCCGCGAAACTGGAAGCTGACGTGATGTGGATCTCGCCAATTTCGAGATCCATCCCGAGATGCGTGGTCGCCGTGTCCAGAAAGCTCACAACATGCGGACGCAGCAACGATTGCGCGATTCGCTGCCCGGCGAATGAATAAGGAGAAACAACAGAATCAGCACCGGCGCTGAGCAGATGTTTCTCAGCGCCATCTTCGCTGGCGCGGGCAATGATTTTCAGGCGGGGATTCAGGCTGCGCGCCGTGAGCACAATATAAAGGTTCGTGGCGTCGGTGGTTGTCGCAGCAATCAAGCCGCGGGCGCAGTCGATGCGGGCATCGCGCAACGTCTGTTCCTGGGTGGCATCTCCGGCGAGGACAAGCCAATTCTCGGAGGCAAAGCGCTGCCGTTTGGCTTCGGCATTCTCGACAATGACAAACGGCACGGGCTTGCGCGCGAGTTCGCGGGCGACGCTGCGCCCAACGCGCCCCATGCCGCAGATGATGTAGTGATCGTCGAGACGTCCGATTTCACGTTCCATACGACGCCTGCCGAAGAAACTTTGCAGCTCGAATTCTAGCAAAGCCTGGCTCAGCGCTCCGACTCCCAGCAACAGCAGTGAAACTCCCGAAAGGATTACGAAGATGTTGAAGATGCGTCCGGCATGCGACAGCGGATGCACCTCCTGATAGCCGATCGTGGTCAAGGTCGTGACCACCATGTAGAAGCCATCGAACCACGGCCAACCTTCGATGTAGTGGTATCCGGCGGTGCCGATGGCCATCACCAGCACCAACAGCACAGCGATGTTGCGAAGGTTGCGAAAGGCTTTCATGAATCAGTCGTTAGTCGTTGGTCTTTCGTTGTTCGCCATCCGTCGTTCATCAGTGAACAAGCCTTCGCTAACGACAAACGGCGAGCGACCAACGACTAGGGGCCAGCGACTGCTCGACTATAAAACAAAACGGCCCTCCGCGCTGTGCGGAGGGCCGGAGGTCACGAACCAAATCAATCCGCCATAGTGCGGGCCGGCGGCTTAGTATTTATGCCGTTCGCGAGATTGATCTGCACCTTGCTGTGCTTGCGGCTGTAGAAGAAATAAATGAACAGGCCGATCACCAGCCAGATGATCAGACGAGCCCAGGTTTCTTTCCCGAGGCTGACCATCATCAGCAGCGAAACGGCGATGCCCATGATGGGAGTAAACGGTATCCAGGGCGTGACGAAAGCGCGAGGCACATCGGTTCCACGCACGCGCAGAACCCAAACGCCGCCGCAGACGATAATAAACGCGAGCAGGGTTCCGATCGAAACCAGGTTGCCCAGCACGTTAATCGGGGTAAGAGCCGCCACCGTTGCCACGCAGATACCAACCAGAATCGTCGAAATGTAAGGCGTGCGGAACTTGGGATGGATCGTGCTGGCCCACTTCGGCAGCAGGCCATCTTTCGACATCGAGAAGAATACCCGCGATTGCCCGAGCAACATCACAACCATCGTGGAACTCAGGCCGCAGATCGCACCAAGCTTGACCAGCTTGCTGCCCCAGGCCACGCCGGTCATGTCGATTCCGATGGCGATTGGATCCGGTACATCCAGGCTCGTGTACTTAACCAGGCCCGTCAGAACTCCCGCGACCAGAATGTAGAGAATCGTGCAGATTACGAGCGAACCTAAGATTCCAATCGGCATGTCGCGGCTGGGATTTTTCGCCTCCTGCGCCGCGGTCGATACGGCGTCGAATCCGATATAGGCGAAGAAGATTACTCCCGCGGCAGTCGCTATGCCGGACCACCCGAAGTCGCCGTAGCCACCGGTGTTTGGAGGAAGGAACGGAGTCCAGTTGGCGGTGGCTTCGGCGCGATGTCCGAGGATGAAATTGATGCCGAGTCCGACGAAGACCAGCAGGACGGCGACTTTCACGATCACGATGAACGAGTTGAAGTCCGCCGACTCCTTGATGCCGATCACCAGAATCGCGGTCACGATGATGATTCCGAGGAACCCAAACAGATTGAAGGAAGAATACTGATGCGGCAGGGCCGCCATGTCGATGTGCTTCAGCGTGAGCGCCTTTTCGAGCTGCGCCGTAAGCCGCTCCCAGCGCCCGTTATAGAAAAGGAACACCGTGCCGGGACAGCCTGCCCATTTCGGAGAAAGGTGAATGCCGAAGTCCGAAAGGAAGCTGAGCACGTAACCGCTCCAGCCGCTGGCCACTGTCGCGGCACCGAGGGCGTATTCCAGGATCAGGTCCCAGCCGATGATCCAGGCGATGAATTCGCCCAGAGTGGCATAGCCATAGGTGTAGGCCGATCCAGCAACCGGAATCATCGAGGCGAACTCGGCATAGCAAAGCCCGGCAAAGACGCAGGCTACAGCCGCCAGCGAAAAGGAGAGAATGATCGCCGGTCCGGCGTGATTCGCGGCGGCCGTTCCAGTCAGAACGAAGATGCCCGTCCCGATGATGGCGCCGATGCCCAGCGAAATCAGGTTGGTAGGTCCGAGGGCGCGCTTTAGGCTATGTTCGCCAGTTTCCTGGGCTTCGGACAAGATTGTGTGAAGAGGTTTCTTGGCCAGCAGGTTTGCCATCCGTGTTGACTCTCCTTTGACCTACGTTGAAGCTTTTATCGCGGTTCTCGACCACGCATAATAGACCGGAATCCCCAGCAGGACCACGATCAGCCCCGGCCAGGTGTACTGCGGTTTATACCGCAATAGTACGACATCGATAAACAAAGCCATCACAATATAAATGAATGGCAGAACCGGATACCCTACGGCCCGGTAGGGACGCTCGGCGTCCGGATGGGTCTTTCGCAGAACGAACAGCCCGACAATTGTGAGGATGTAGAAGACCAGGACGGCAAAGATGATGTAGTCCAGAAGCTGGCTATAGCTGCCCGAGACGCATAGCACGCATGTCCAGACCATCTGCACCATCAGCGAAACCGCCGGCGTTTTATACGTAGGATGCAAGCGGGCGACGTTGCGGAAGAACAGGCGGTCCTTTGCCATGGCGTAGTAGACACGTGCTCCGGAGAGCACCAGGCCATTGGCGCAGCCGAAGCTGGAGATCATGATGGCCGCCGCCATCAGCAAGCCGCCAAGCGGACCGAGCATCTGGGTCATGACGGCGGTGCCGACCCGGTCTTCGGAGGCGAACTTGATGCCGCGCTCCAAGACCGTGGCGCCTCCGGCGACTCCATTCAGCGGTAAGACGCTGAGATAGATGAAATTGCAGGCGATGTACAGCGCGATGACAATGCCCGTTCCGAGGGCGAGGGATAGCGGCAGGTTTCGGCTGGGATTCTTCACTTCCCCGGCCGTGAAGGTCACATTATTCCAAGCATCGGATGAGAACAGCGATCCGACCTGCGCTACGGCAAGGATCGTCAGCGTACTGACCATGACCGTTGGTCCACCTACGCCGACCTGAACAGCGTGCAACGCACCATGGATGGCATTTCGCCAGAAGTCGTGTCCCCCAAAGTTCGCCCGTAGCGCATAAGGATTGCGCCCGATCGCGATGCCCAAAAAGACCAGGCCGAGCAATGCCGAAACCTTGGCCGCGGTGAAGATGTTCTGAATCGCCGCGCCCGTCTTCAATCCGAAGATGTTGACGACTGAAAGGAAGATCACCAGGACGATCGCCACCAGATTCTGCGTGTTGATGCCGACTTCCATGTTGCCCAGCACCATGGGCCCGGCATGGATCGGAGGAACTTTCCAGAGATGCAGCAGCCAGTGAGTAGAAGAAACCGAGGGCAGGAAGACTCCGAGGAACTTGCCGAACGCCACGCCAACCGCGGCAATGGTTCCAGTCTGGATGACAAGAAACAAGGTCCATCCATAGAGGAATCCCCAGAGCGGGCCTAGCGCTTCGCGCAGATAAACGTACTGTCCGCCAGCCCGAGGCATCATCGCGGCAAGCTCGCCATAACTCAGGGCGGCCACGATGGTCATGAATCCGGCGACAGCCCAGGCGGCGATCAGCAGAACCGGGGAATCAACCTGGCGTGAGATGTCGGCTGAGACAATGAAGATCCCCGAACCGATCATTGAGCCCATCACCAGCATGGTGGAACTCGTCAGGCCCAGGCCTTTGACGAGTTCCTGGTCCTGCTGGCTATGAGTTTCCCAATCGCTGCGCGCGGCGGGCTTGGTTGTGGGAGTGCTCAGGGACTCGCTCCTGTGGGTCGGTCGTTAGTCGTCAGTCGTTAGCCGTTGGTCGTTAGTCGTTCGCCGATTTGCCTTTCGCTAACGACTAGCGACCAAGGACCAACGACGGTTTCAATGCCTGAGAACTTTACCTTAATATCCGCAAAAATTCCTCTGCTGATTTGCGTGGGTCTTTTATCAGGTCCGAGATTACTGCCACCGAATCTGCGCCGGCTTCTATTACCGAACCGACATTCGCACGAGTAATGCCCCCAATGGCGACCAGCGGCTTGCGCGTCAGGGCTCTCGCTCGTCGAACACCCTCCAGCCCAACCACTGGGTCCGGCTTTTCTTTGCTCCACGTGGCAAAGACAGGACCGATGGCCAAGTAATCAGCCGAACTCAGATCGGCCTCACGGAGTTGTTCGGGATTGTGCGTGGAAACACCGAGCCAGCGGTCGGGCCCAATAATCTTGCGAACCGATTCGGGAGAGAGATCATCCTGCCCCACGTGAACCCCATCGAACTCGGCTGCCAGGCACAAATCGGCGCGGTCGTTCATGATCAAGCGCACGGCGCAGTCTCTTTGTGGGTGCCCCACTTCTGGCTGGTTTTGCCAGAAGTGGGGATTTTGATCTTTAGAAGCCGCAAAGACTCTCCTCAACTCCCGTGCCTGCTCCAACATGACCCGCGCATTGCCGGACTTATTCCGGTATTGCAGCAGCGTGCATCCAGCGGCCGACAACTCGCGGGCGAAGGCAACCAAGTCCTCCGTCGAAGACGCACACGAAGAATCCGCGATGCAATAAAGCCGAGGAAGCTGAATCATCTTTGCCAAACTAATTCGAATGGGACAGCCTGCTTCCCAACCTAGTGAATTCCGGCCCGGTTCAGAAATGTTTCCACGTCATTCCTGCAGATCTCCGGGTCCTGATACCACATCTGATGGCCGGCATCGGGCAGCACGATGTCCTGGCGGTTGGGCAGGAGGCGCGCCAGTTCTTGGGTTATCAGCGCCAGAAACGGGTACGACTTTGCCCCCGAGAGCAACAACGTGGGCGCGCTGATCTTGTGAACGGCCTTGGGGTCCAGGTCAGGAAACAACGTGCCGGTCGTCATCATGACGTCCCATTCATGTGCGTCGCGAAGCGTTTCTTTCCGGGACGCCTCGGACATCTTTTCCCAGGCATGGGGATCGCGAAAAACGTAATCGATGAAAACGGCCACGCCTGCCTCGGTGTCGCCTTTACGAAAGGCTTGCTGCATCGGTTCGACCATGTGCTGCTGGATATCAGTGAAATCGGCGTTGCCGGTGGCAGCTTCGGCGGCGGGTAAGTCCTTTAACAGCGAAATCGCGGGAGCTTCGCAGAGCACGAGAGCGCGAACCAATTCCGGGTGTCTCGTGGCAAGATACAGAGCCGTGAACGCGCCATAGGAGTGGCCGATCACGACCACTCTGCCGAGGTGGAGGGTTCGAATGAATGCGGCAAGATCGTCGGCGTCAACAATGGCGGAATACCCCCGCCGCGCAGGATTCTCGTTCGGATAGTTATAGCGCCTGCTGTAGGCGATCGCCCGGTAATGCTTCGCGAATTCAGGAATCTGATCGTGCCAGTAACCGCCGTCGCTCAGCGATCCATGCACGAAGATGACCGGGACTCCCGATCCCTGGTCCACATAGTGCAGGACGATACCGTGTCCTATTTTCGCGGCCTTGACGGGCGGCGCTGGTTCGGTCGATTGTGCGCCGCAGAGAGCTGAGAGGAGGAAAACAAAACAACTAATCGCCCGGATTTGCTGCCTGATCCCGTTCCTCCGATAGACCATCTCCTGCCCTGCCCCAGTACGTTCTAGTGACCGTTCTTCTTCATGAATCTTTCAATGAATCCTGTATCGAAGTTCCCTGCCCGGAAATCTTCGTCGGCGAGAATCTTCTGGTGCAGCGGAATGGTCGTGTAGATGCCTTCGACAATAAACATTTCCAGCGCCCGCGCCATGCGCGAACAGGCCTCATTTCGGTCCTTAGCGCGCACAATCAGCTTCGCGATCAACGAGTCGTAATAGGGAGGAATCACTCCTTCGGCGTAAGCTGCCGTGTCCACCCGCACACCAGTTCCTCCTGCGGGATGAAACGCCGTGATCTTCCCCGCTGACGGCGTGAACTTTTCCGGATGCTCGGCGTTAATACGGCACTCGATCGAGTGCCCACGGTGAACGATTGGACCCATCAGCACGTCGCTCATCTTCGCGCCCGCCGCGATCAGGATCTGGCTTTTCACCAGATCGACGTCGGTGACCATCTCCGTGACCGGATGCTCCACCTGGATGCGCGTGTTCATCTCGATGAAGTGGAGGCGCTTGTCCTTGTCCATCAGAAATTCGATCGTCCCGGCATTCCAATATCCGATGGTCGCCAGCGATTTGCAGAGAACATCACCGATCTCTTTGCGCAGCTCCGGCGTAACCTGGGTTGACGGAGACTCCTCGAGCAGCTTCTGATGCCGGCGCTGAATCGAGCACTCGCGCTCCCCGAGACTCACCACACTGCCGTGCTCATCCGCGAGCACCTGAAATTCGATGTGCCGCGGGTGCTCGACATACTTCTCCATGTACAAGTCGCCATTTCCGAACGCTCCGGCGGCCTCAGACGAAGCCGCTTTGAACAGGCCGGGCAACTCTTCTTCATTGCGCACGATGCGCATGCCGCGCCCGCCACCACCTGCGGAAGCTTTCACGATCACGGGAAACCCGACTTGCTTCGCCCATTCCAGCGCCTCACCCTCTGAAGCGACGATTCCATCCGAGCCCGGCAAAATCGGGACCCCGGCCTTCTTCATGGCAGCCCGGGCTTTTTCCTTCTCGCCCATGAGGCGGGTGACTTCCGGCCTGGGCCCGATGAACTTGATCCCGCTCATCTCGCAGACTTCGGCGAAGTTGGCGTTCTCGGCCAGAAGGCCGTACCCGGGATGGACCGCCTCGACATTGGCGATTTCGGCTGCGCTGATCACTGCAGGAATGTTGAGATAGCTATGCGCCAGTTGCGGAGGACCGATGCAGATCGCTTCGTCGGCAAAACGCACGTGCAGCGAGTTGCGGTCGGCCTCGCTGTAGATGGCGACCGTGCGCACATCCAACTCCTTGCATGCGCAGATCACGCGCAATGCAATCTCCCCGCGATTGGCAATCAGGATCTTCTTGAACATGAACTCAGACTTTGAGCCTCATAAAAAATTGTTGATTGTTGAATGATGATTGTTGAATGAAAAAAACCGATGCAGCGCCCTGATTCAACAATCAAAAATCAACAATCAACAATGAACCTGCAGACGCAGTTCCCCGTCACTTCTTCGGCCTTACCACAAACAGTTCCTGGCCGTATTCGATAGGCTGGCCATTGCTCGCGAGCTTTTTGACGATCTCTCCGGCAACGTCGCACTCGATCTCGTTCAGCAGCTTCATGGCTTCGACAATGCACAGCACCTGGCCGACCTCGACGTTGTCCCCCGGTTTGACGAACGGAGGGGCTCCCGGAGATGGCGCCTCGTAGAACGTGCCCACAATGGGCGATTTCACCGTGTGCAGGCCCTCATCGGCAGCAGGAGCGGCAGCAGCCGCAGGCGCGGGCGCAGGAATAGCTGGAGCCGTTCCCAGTTCCGGGGCAGGTCCGGGGGCCGGAGGCACCGCGTAAAAGCGCGGTTCGCCGTGAGAATGGACGACAGTATGTTCCCCGGCGCGCTTGATCCGGACTTTCACATCGCCGCGCTCCAGTTCGAACTCGGCGATGTCCTTCTCTATGAGGAACTCGATTAGTTCTTTCAGCTCTTTTTGGTTCATGCGGATCTTCGACAGACGTAAGGTGGGACCGTTCACCTGTCCCGCTGCGCGCCCGTCCCGGCGCGCGAAGAAGCCGGGCGTAGATCGTGCCCGGCTCAATCTCAGCTACAGAAGCTAGGAAGACTAGACTGCCAAGAATTCCTTGCTGGTCGGCGTTAAAACCTCACAACCGCCGGCCGTAACCAGTACCATATCCTCGATCCTCACGCCCCATTTGCCGGGGAAGTATACTCCCGGCTCGATCGTGATCACCATGCCGGGCTGCAGGATCTCCCGCTGCCCGTCGGCAACCCGCGGACTTTCGTGAATCTCGAGCCCGACCCCATGACCGGTGGAGTGCGTGAAGTACTTTCCCAAACCTGCCTTGGTCAGGACTTTCCGGGCCGCGGCATCCACATCGCCGACCGGAATCCCTGGCCGTACAGCATCAATCCCTGCCTGTTGCGCTTCCCGCACTGCTTCGTAGGCGCGCCGGGCGTCGTCTGTGGGATTCCCTATCCAGACGGTACGAGTCTGGTCCGAACAATAACCTGAGAGTATAACACCGAAGTCGCAGACCACGAACGCGCTGCGGGGAATGGCCTGGTTCGAAGCACGGCCATGCGGCAAGGCCGAGCGTGCTCCCGAGGCAATGATCGTGGGAAACGACATTTCTTCTGCGCCCGCCCGACGCGCCGTCAACTCCATCTCGGCAGCAACCTCAACTTCTTTGATTCCCTGACGCAGAACCTCGACAGCCCGATCGAAAAGTTTGGCCCCGAGTTCGACCGCTGTTCGAATGCGCTTGATTTCGTCCTCATCCTTTATCATCCGCGCCCGTTCCACGACGCTCGGCGCGTCCTTGAAACTGACGCCAGCCGGGCTCAATTTGCTCAACCGCTTCTTTTCGGCGACGGTGAAATGCTCGGCCTCGATGCCGATGGTGCGGACTCGCGCGCGACGGCGACGTGAGCCCAGAAAGTCCGATAAGGCAATCAGCACTGCCTTCGGAGCGATGACAACTTTCGCCGACTTAACTTCTTCGTGCGCCTGCGTGTCGTAACGGTTATCGGTGAAAAAGATGCTGCCACCGCTCTCGACCAGAAGGAGCCCGGCGCTCCCGGTGAATCCGCAGAGATATCGGATGTTGGGAAGATGACTGATCAGCAGTCCATCGAAGCGGGTAGTAGAGAGATGCTCGCGGAGCTTTACTTGGCGCGCGCGGAAATCCATTGGGGAAAGTGTAACAGGAGCGGCAGATCCCAGTTCCCGGTTCTCAGTTCTCAGTGAAGGCGACATCGATCTTTGAAGAGCGGATCATTGGGCTGACCTTCTTATCGAAGCGACAAGCCCGTTCAGGATTCTTCCCAGTTCCGCAGCCCGCGCCAGAAGCGAGTGGCTCTCATCTTTGTGCAAGTATCCGAGCGTTTCGGCAATCATCAGCTGGGTTTCGACTTCTACCAAAGATCCTCGGGCATGGCTTAGGAATTGGCGGAACTCTCCAGGAGAAAATCGAGCCTGCCCCTCTGCGATATTGCTCGGAACTGAAACGGCGGCTCGACGGAGCTGGCTTCTCAATCCATACAGTTCGTCATGCGGGAACGACGTTGTCGCCCGATAGATCTCCGTAACCAGGGTCATAGCCTTCTGCCACGCAATCAGGTCGCGGTAAGTATCGCCCATGGTTCCCTCCAAATCGGATCATCCAGGAAACCAGGATTTCAAGTCTGTGACGAAAACGCAGGTGAGTGCAGAAAATCTTCGCTTCTCTCCCAGATTGGGAATCGTGGGACATCGGGTCAGAACTGGGAACTGGGAACCGAGAACTGAGAACTCCCAAAAAACACTTCCGCCGGCCTGACAGTCTCATCAGGCCGGCGGGTTAAGTCGTTACTCGCGACTCAAGACTCGGGACTTAAGACTCCCTATGTCTGAATGATTCGCGGAGTGATGAAGAAAATCAGCTCCTGGTTCGAGGTGTTGACGACCGTGTGCTTGAACAGGTTTCCGAGGATCGGAACGCTGCCGAGCAACGGAACCTGCGTGATGTTGATCGAGTTCTGCGTCTGGATGACGCCGCCGATCACCACCGTGCCGCCATCGGTCACCAGCACCTGCGTCGTAGCCTGCTGCGTGATCAATTCCGGGTTGCCCTGCACTTCCTGACCGAAGTTCGGTGTGGTGTTTTCAACGTCCACGTTCAGGAAGATCGTGTTCTCCGAAGTGATCTGTGGAGTCACGGTCAACCGCAGGAAAGCATCGACGTAGGTGACGGTCGGAGGACCACCCAACTGCGCCTGCGTCACGATTGGCACGCGCACGCCCTGCTTCACCAGAGCCTGAATGTTGTTCTGGGTAACGACTCGCGGACGCGAGAGCACCTTCAACAAGCCGCGCGATTCCGCCATCGACAGGATGGCGTCAATTCGCACGGTATTGCTGGCATTGATGAAGCTGAAACCACTCGTCGGCGAGGTCGATCCCAGGTTCGAGA
Organism: Candidatus Sulfotelmatobacter sp.; assembly: GCA_035277905.1. GTDB lineage: Bacteria > Acidobacteriota > Terriglobia > Terriglobales > Acidobacteriaceae > Sulfotelmatobacter. The sequence goes on along the minus strand of DATEJO010000073.1, from coordinate 6,877 downwards.
ACAACGGAATCGAAGAACCCGATGAGGAGCCTCCTCCCGATCCAGGAACCGTGATGTAGCCCGGCGTCAGCCCGCCCACCGTCGTCGGCGACGAACCTGCAGCCGCGTTACCGCCGATAGCGCTGTGACCGTTGCCCCAGCCGAAGCCAATTTGCGTGCCGATATCGCGCGCGAACTGCCGCGTGGCGGCCACAACCCGGGCTTCGATTTCGACTTCCTGCGTCTTGCGGTCAAGCTGCGTGAGCAGGCGGTCGACTACAGGAATCACTTTCGGAATGTCGCTGACGATGACGGCGTTGGTGCGGTCATCTGCCACAACATCGCCACGCTGCGAGAGGAACTTCTTGACCGTGACGATCACGTCCTTCGCTTTCGCGTAGCTGAGGAAGCGGGTCACCGAAACTTTTTCGACGGCCAGTGCTTCCGATTCGATCTGGGCGCGGCGGGCATCGGCTTCGTGCTTCAGAGTGTCAACCGTGGCGATGCGCAGAACGTTGCCTTCCAGTTCGCGGGCCAGTTCGTTGTTCTTGAGCACGATGTCGAGCGCCTGATCCCACGGCACGTCATCGAGAACGATGGTCAACGTTCCATGCACGTTCGGATCGAGCACCACGTTCAGGCCGCTGATCTCGTGGATCAGGCGGAAGAAGTCTTTCAGGTCGACATCTTTCAGGTTGACCGAGATCGGTTCACCCGTGTACTTCGGGCCCGCAACGGCGTTGCCTTGGGCGTTCTGAGCCTTCTGCTCGGCCGCGAGATTCACAGCCGGCGTAATGCCGGTGGAACTCTGGGCTTGCGGAGTCGAACCCTGCGCCTGGGCAGCATTCATACTAACGGGAAGCAATTGGGCCGCAGTTTTGTCGGAGAACAGCGCAGCCGCTTCCTGGGCTCGAGCGTCCGGATCGGCGGTAGGCTGATCCTTCGCTTCGCTCTTTGTCTGTGCCTTGTACGACGGCTCGACAAACACAAAGTCGTTGGGCGAGGTCTGCGAGACCGGCTTCGCTGCGGGTGCGGTAGTCGGAATCTCCATCACTCGCGGCGAGAAGGGCGACATCGGCTTGCTGGCGGCAGCCGGCGCAACCGGGGCTACATTCTTCGCCTCGGCGGCGTTCGGATGCAGCGTCAGCACGAGCTTTCCGGCCGGACCGGGAGTCAGGTCGTAAGCGCAAGCCTTCTCCATGTCGACCACGATGCGCGTCGTCGGATGCGCCTGGCCGTTCATGCCAATGCGAACATCCTTGATGCCCTCGGCGCCAACCGCGATGTGTTTCTGCCCGGTCGCCATCACGGTTTCCGGCAGATCCACCACCACGCGGGCGGGCGAGTCCAGAGTGCTGAGCTTCGGGGTCAGCGCACCGTTGGAGCTCATCTCGACCCGGATACTATCCGCGTCGCGGACTACGTTCACTCGATCGAGCTGACTCGGCGTCTGGGCGGCTGCGCCCACCACCAGCACCAGCAACGATACGAACATTGTCAATTGTTGCTTTCGCATTTCGCCTCTCCCCACCCGCGGGCCTGGCCCGCGTGTCCTTCTTGCCACTTGATTTCAGCGTCCCGGTCTCCGGGGCCGCCGTACTGCCTAAACAGCTGGCGTGAAGATTCTCTTCACAACTTCATGCGTGAACGGCTTGCCCAGCTTGTCCTGGACTGTTTCCGAGAACGTCACTGAGTCGCCCGTAATCTTCACCACGTATCCGTTGAACACGGGATCGTTCTCCCGCAGGAAATACGCTTTGTTCAGGTTGTTCGTCACGACCGCGATGAAGCCGGTGTCGGACTTCACCACGCCGCGAAGATTGATCGCTCCGATTTCCAGGCACTTCTTTCCCGTAGAGCAACCTGAACCCGACTGCTGTACGACCGGGCTGAAAAACGGATCGCGCTTCCCGTTCATGGCCCATTTCTTTTCTTCCGGCTTCGGGGCCGCGGGTTTCGGCAGGGCGTCTGCGGCTGCAACTGCCGGAGCCGGAGCGGATTTCGCCGCGACTACCGTCTTGGCCTGCTTCTTGGAAGCCTCTTTCGCCGGGACGCTCGCCTTCGGCGCTTCCGCCTTGGCTACGGTCGTCTTAGCTGGAGCCGGCTTAGCCGGAGCAGCTTTCGCGACCTCAGTCTTTGCCGGGCTGGCTGGCTTAACAGCCTCCTTTACAGGAACCGCAGCTGCCTTCACCGGAACCAGCTTCGCCTGCTTCGGCGCAGGAGCAGGAGCCGACTTTGCGACCGTCGGAGCCCCACCCTGCGTGTGCAAGGTCAGGATCAACTTGCCGGCAGCACCCGGAGCGATCTCGTAAGAAACAGCCTTCTCGAGATCAACGACGACGCTCGTGGTAGGAGGCGTCTTGCCATCCATCCCGATGCGAACGCCCTTTACTCCGTCGGTCCCGACAGGAATCTTGTTCTGCGCGCTGGCAACCACCGTCTCCGGCAGCTCCACCACGACGCGAGCGGGCGAGCTCAGCTTGCTCACTTTCGGCGTGATGTCGCGCGTCGAGCTGATCTCGACTTGAACGCTGTCAGCGCCTGGAACCACGCTGACGTGCTTCAGCTGGTTGTTATCGGAAGCAACCGCCGCAGCCTTTGCGGGAACGGCCGCTGCTTTCGCTCCGGGAATCGCCGCGGGTTTCACCGCGGGAGCCGGAGCGCCAGGAGTCGGCTTGCTTGCCGGTCCCGCGCCGTTGGCCTGCTGCTGCAGCGATTTTGCAACGCTGCGCGCCTGATCGATGGCGTCCGCCTTCTGTGCCCAGGCTGCGCCCGCCATCATTGAAATTGCCAGAATACCTGTCGTCAGCTTCATAGCCGTCTTCATAGGTGTTCCTACTTCTTCGCCGGCGTTCCGGGTTTAGCCCCGGCGCCGCCAGAAGGTGTTAAATCGTGACTGAAATACGTCGTTGCCGTGAAATTCGCCACCACGCTCTCGTTGGGCGCGTACTGATACGAGTGCTTCACCTTCGCGCCCTGCGGATTCTTCGTGGTCGAGACCAGCAGTCCGCTGACGTTCACGATCCGTTCCAGCTTGCTGACGTGATCGAAGAAATTCAGCACCGAATAGTACGAACCGTCGATTTCTACGTCGAAGGGGACTTCGCTGTAATACTGCTGCGACTTCACATCTTTCGCAGCATAGCGGCGAAGTTCCACGCCGGCCTTCTGCGCTTCGCCATCCATCATGGTCATGAAGCCGTCGATCTGCTTTTCGTCCGGAACGATGCGCTGTTCGATTTCAAGCTGCTGCTTGAGTTCGGTGAGCTGCTGCTCGATCTGCTTCAGTTTCGGCCGGTAGGACTCGAGCTCGTTGTTCTCCCGAATCTTGGCTTCGAGGGCATGCTGCGCAGCCGCGTTCTTCTCGTCCTGGCTTTTGAAGACCGTGAAGTACAGGCCCGCCGTCACGATGGCTCCGCCCACAATCACGGCTGCCCATTGCTTGATGCCCGACAGTTCGCTAAAGTTCGCCATAGGTCCGCCTTTACGACTTTCCCTTCTCGCAGGTCAGGGTGAACTGAAACGCCTGCATGTCCTTAATCTGCTCGTCCTGATACGTTTCCTTGATCTCAACCGACTTGAAGTAACCGGTCTTCTGCAGGTTCGCGATCAGATTCGCGACCGCGTCCGCGCTCAGAGCCGTGCCTTCCAGATTCACATTCGGTCCCGTATCGTCCATCTTGCTGAGCCAAACGGCTTCGGTGTTGTTCACGGTCTCGCCAAGCATGGCCAGCAGGTTCACCGGTCCGGTCTGGTTTTCGCGAAGCTTGTCGATGACGTCAACGCGCCGCTTGTAGTTGTCGGCCTGTGTCTGGCGCTCCAGGAACCGTGCCTTCACATCGGCCAGTTCTCGGTTCTTCAGCTCGGCTTGCTTCATCTTCGAGTCAATCTCTTTGGAGACGTGGTCGAGGCGGTACCAGTAGCCGATGTTGAACAATCCCGCGAGAATGAGCACGACCAGCACTTTCAGTGTGGGCGACCCCATGCTGCCCATTTCGATCGTGGGCATCGACGGACTACCGCCGCCGCTTCCGCGTTTGCCCTTCCCTTTGTTCGTTTCGAGCAGATTGATTTTGATCATAGGGATTCAAAGCTCCTCAGGGCCAAGCCCACTGCGACTGCCATTTGCCCGGGATTCTGTTCCACCAGTTCCGCCCCATGTCCTTCGATCGGGGGGGTAACGCGTTGAAATGGATTCAGCAGTTCCACAGGCATTGAGAACTCTTGCCGCAGCGCTTCCATCAAGCCGGGCACCTTCGACGATCCGCCCGCCAGGTAGATCTTCTCGATGTGCTCGCCCGCCGCGCTGGCACGGAAGAAGTCGAACGTCTTCTGAATTTCCAGCACGATGATCTCGGTCACCTGCTGCAGAATTGGCTGCTTCGCGTCCTCGCTGACCGTCCCCACCTTGTGCCCCAGCTTCAGCGATTCGGCATCTTCAAAGCTCAGGTCCAGTTCCTTCTGCAGCGAGTCGGTGTACTGATGTCCGCCCACGCTGACGTCGCGCGGGAACAGCGGCGTCGTGCCTTTCACAATGTTGATATTCATCACGCTGGCGCCCAGGTTCAGAAGCGCCACTACCTGGCCCGGAGCCGGCTGGTAGTTGTACTCGTAGCAGTTCTGCAGGGCCAGCGCGTCGATGTCGACAATAGCCGGGGTGCGTCCCGCCATCGAGAGTACGTTGGTGTAGTTCAAAATCTTGTCCTTCTTGACCGCGACGAGAAGCACATCCATCTGCGGGCTTCCGACTTCGTCGGACAGGATTTGATAGTCGAGGCTCACATCGGCCAGATCGAAGGGAATGTGCTGCGCGGCTTCTTTCTCGATGGTCTCGGCCAGTTCCTGATCGCTCATCGAAGGCAGCGAGATCTTCTTCACGATCACCGAGTGACCGCTCACCGCGGTAGCCACGGCCTTGGTCTTGATCTGGTTGTCGAGGAAGAGCTTCGAAATCGCGCTCGACACGGTTCCCGAGTCCACGATCATGGAGTCCACCACGATGTCGGACGACAGCGGTTCCAGACCGAGGTGCGCCACTTCTATCTGACCGCCCTTCTTCTTCAGCTCCACCGCCTTGATGCTCGAGGAGCCCACATCCAGGCCAACAATGGACTTCGATCCGAATCCAAACATGTGCCCACCTTTTCGTGACGCAGGGCTCGAAGGCCCGCGTCCGTTTTCCTAAACTTGTCCAGCCGCCTTTACAGCCGCTTTCGGTTTTCGCTTCGGCTGCGGTTCCATCTCGCTCGACTTCTCTTCCATCCACTGATCCAGCCGGGACTTCTTGAAGCGCCAGCGATTCCCCAACTTGAACGCGGGAATCTTCTGCTCGCCGACGTACTTGTACAGCGTGTCCGGACTCACGCCCAGATACTGCGACGCCTGGCGGATATTCATCACTTCTCGCGAGTCGGCCATAGTTCCCTTTTGCCTTTTCCTAAGTACCGTCCCCGCCTGAACCCCACTGCTGCGGGCTTTCCTTGGGGGACTCCTTCACCCTCTCTATCGGCTCCGAGGGCTTTACGTGTCCCGAGCATATATCAGCCCTGAAAAACCCCGGCTCAAAGCGAATGTCCGTGTTTTTCCGCGTTTTTTGCGTGTTTTCTGGAAACGGAGGAAGGCAGGAAATGAAGCTTAATCTATATGTAGCGGTTTGTTCGGATCAAACCGCTACATATTGCGATTGCGTCTAAGGGGCTGGAAAGTCATCCGCAATGCGGTAACTGAAGTACTAGGCACGGTACGGAGGTACTATATCGCTCGCTCAAGCCCTTGATTTTCAGAGCTCTCCCCCGCATTGCTTCATCTGTTCCCTTCGTTACTGAACGTCGACAACTCTGCCGTTGAAGAACGTGACTTTGAGATCTTTGTAGACGTAGATCTGCTTCGGACCAAGGTTGACGATCTTCGATGGCTGTCCCAGCGCGCCTTGCACCTGATCCGCTGTCATTCCCATCTGAATTGTCTCGGGCTGGGCTTGTTGCTGACCCTGCGGATCTCCTTGCCCTTGACCCTGTCCTTGACCTTGACCTTGTCCTTGACCCTGTCCCTGATCCTGGCCGGCTTGCTGCTGACCCTGATCTTGGCCTTGCGAATCGTCGCTGATCGAGAGCAGTTGCCCGATCGTATCCTCGACGTCTCCCGCGCTCGCCTTTGCCAGCGAGCCCTTCGGGAAAACAAAAGTGACTTGCGCTTTGTTCGCGGTCGGCGGATCGGTGTTGTTGCACTTGTCGCAGGCAACAATGTCCATGATGACTTCGTCCTTTTCCAATTTCACGTCGACTTTGCTTGGATAGACCTTGTCGCCCGTCTGGAAGAGGTGCGTCGTTTGTCCCTGCGACTGCGTCGTTGAAAAATGTCCGAAGAGCTTCTGACGTCCGGTGACCATCAACGAATTCGGAGAATGCACGGTTCCGCCTTCATATTTGGTGGTGAGAATCGTTTTGTCGGAATACGGAACTCCCAGAATTCCACCTTTCTGGATTGCGAGAAGAGTCCCCGCATCCACGACCGAAACTCCGCTTGTATCCGATCCCATTTTCACCAGCTTGTACTGCGCGGCCAGTTGTTCCTGAAGTGTGGGAGCCTGCGCCGGTGCTTGCGCGGCGAATGCGAGGCCAATAACCAGTGCAAAAAATGCGCCACTCAACCTCTGCAACATCGTGGAACCCTCCTGCAGATATTTGTTCTGTGCGTTGTTGTGGAAAACGTAAAGAGCAAGTTGGGGGAGGAGAGGGAGCATCGCGAAGATGCTCCCCGTGCATTTCACTCTTCATTTGTTTACTGTGTGCCGCCCGAGTTGGACCCCGCTTCCTGCTTTACATCGGACTCGGTTTGATCAGCGGCGCTCTGCTGATCCTGCAGCGTCTTCTCCACGCTCTTATCGGGAGGAGGAGCC
>DATEJO010000072.1:0-14733 GCA_035277905.1 Candidatus Sulfotelmatobacter sp. | reverse complement strand
CAGACAGTGAGCCGTTGTCCGATCGCGAACGATCAGGGTGCTGCCGACTGTCGTGCCGTTAAGCGCGACCGAATAAAGGCGCGCACGATTGTAGAACTGGGCTCCGCGCATGAGGTCGAGGTAAAAAGAGAGCGGCCGCTCGAGGCGGAAATGCTTGCGGTGCGCGCATTCCTGATAGAGCGGCCAGGACTGCTGCACAGCCAACGGAGAATCATCGGAGCGGAACTGGTACCCGGCTTCCGTCCCGCGACGAATCTTGCGGCGGGCTTCACGATGGAGCCTGGCCAGCGTTCCTTCTTCGCTGTCATCCTGCTCGATGATGTAGTCCTCGGAAAGGATAGGGTAATCGAGCATGTAGGGAAACGCGTCAACGTCGAGGGCTTCACCAGCGGAGGCGAGTTCGGTAAGAACCTGTGGATCCGCATGGGTAAAGCGGAGGAACATGAATCCGTGAGCGCGCGCCCAGGCAAAGAGTCCGCGGAACATGGACTGAGACAAGCTCGCAGAAGACGTTATTGCCGCAGGGCCGCGGAAGATCAGGCCAACTTTGGTGGGTCCGAATCCGATGCTGAGGATGCTGACGAATGCCTGCGGATTCCGCCGCGAGCCGCATACAAGATAGCGGGGCGTGACCCACAAGCGCCGATAGGGTTCGTTCCAGAACGGATATTGATAAACCGACGCATCCGTGCGGCGCAGGAGGTCATTCCATGCAGGCAAATCATTGCGGTCGAGTTCGGACCAGTTGGCGCGAATCGCGGCACTAGTCGACCGGACCTCGATATCGGAAATCGGGGCAGCCAGACTCATCTGGGAGAACCTAGTTGGGGAGGAATAGCTCGTCGCCGTGAAGCGATTTGCCGACACGACTACGCCAGGGGTGAATCAAGGCCCGTTTCGGTTGTGGGGAGGCTGGGATTCCGAACGGTGCGTCCCGTGACGCGGTCCATGTTAGGGCATAAGTGATATAGGGGAAATGGCCTCTTGGTAATGGCACGAAAGTGCTAGGCGGGGCGGATTGGTTTGCGGCGCTGGAATCTCCATTTCCCGTTGTTGGTCGCTGGTCGTTGGCCGTTAGTCCGAGTTCTCCGGCCTTCGTGTTTGAATTCGCCGGTTGATGACTTCAATTCCAAAGCGTCGTTTACAATGGAAATTACCTCAAGATCGGAAGATCCGCTCCTGACGGTCGTTGAATACCTGCATGTCGGAACCTAATCCCCCGATTCCCACCTCCACGATCGAGGTTTATTACGCTTTACCGGTGCCAGAGGGACCGAAGCCCAGGGAGCGGTATTGGCTGCATGCGTTACTGCTGATCCTGACGTGCTTTACGACCCTGGTCGTTGGGGCCAGGATGGAGTTTAATTTCCTTCACAATCTGCCCGCCTTTACAGCCGGGAACGAAAATATTCCGTTTTTCCCGATCGGATGGGTTCTGGCGCGGCCTTCGCGGCTGCTGCTCGGAATTCCATTCTCGGCGACGCTGCTTGCGATCCTGCTGGCGCACGAGATGGGGCACTACCTTTTCTGCCGGTACTACGGAATCCGGGCGACACTGCCCTTCTTTATTCCGGCGCCGACGCTGATCGGAACGATGGGGGCGGTGATTCGAATCAAAGGCCGGATTGAGTCGCGCGCCGCCTTGTTCGATATCGGCATTGCCGGGCCGATTGCGGGTTTTGTGGTGGCGGTTGGCACGTTAGGCGTGTCGCTGACGCTTTCAAAGCCGCTGGTGCCGGGTATGCCTCCTTCGGACCTGCGCATCGGATTGCCGGAGATCTTTTATTACGTCCACTACATCCTGCGCGCGATCATGCCCGGACACGCCATTGCGGCTCTACCGCTCAGCCGGGTCTATCTGCATCCGACGGCGATCGCGGCATGGGTGGGCATGTACGCCACGGCGTTGAACCTTCTGCCGAGCAGCCAGCTGGATGGCGGACACATAGTCTACGCGCTGTCTCCTTCCGCTCATCGGCTGGTCTCACTGATTACCATTGCAGCGCTCGTCTATCTCGGCTGGTTCAATTACGTGTGGTGGTTCTGGGCGGGACTGATTGTCGCAATGAATGTCCTAACCTGGCGGCATGAGCAAGCGCCCGAATATCCGGCGCTGCCGCGAAGCCGGTGGGTGCTCGGCGTGGTGGCGCTGATAATGCTGCTGCTCACGATCAGTATCTCTCCGTTGCAGGCTCGTTAATCAGAAGCCTCCTTTTAAATTCGTCATTCGCGAATGCGTAGGGCGCTGAGCCGCTTACATCAGCCAAAGGGCGTCCACGTCGACGATTACCTGCGTACGCGGAATCTTCTGCTGGACGGCGTGAGCTAGCATCGCTCGTAAGGTCGTGTTGAGCTTTTCACGGCTCGGAGACTTCAGCACGAAGTGATAGCGGTAATCGCGCTTCAGCCGCATGATCGGCGCGGCGGCGGGCCCCAGAACGCGCACGCCTTCATGCCGAGTCTGATCGAACCATTTGCCGAGCTTGCCGGACCACGTCAGGGCGTCGTCCAGATTATCGCTGCGCACTAGGACATTGGCGAGGGCCGAGTAAGGCGGATAGTGCATCCAGTTGCGAAACTGAAGCTCCTTTTCGTAGAAGCCGATGAAGTCGTGCCGGGCAGCAAACTGGACGGCATAGTGATCCTGAAAATATGTTTGCAGAATAACTTTGCCCGGAGACTGTCCGCGTCCGGCGCGTCCAGCAACCTGGGTTAGGAGCTGGAATGTGCGTTCTGCGGCGCGAAAATCCGGCAAGCCGAGGGCAGAATCGGCGCCAACGACTCCCACGAGCGTGACGCCGTGAATATCATGGCCCTTGGCGATCATTTGCGTGCCGACGAGAATGTCCAATTCGCCTTCATTGAGTCCGGCGAGCGTGCGCTCGAAATCTTCATGACCGCGCACGGTATCTCGATCGAGACGGGCAATACGCGCCTGCGGGAACATCCCGTGCAACAACTCTTCCAGCTTCTCTGATCCGGTTCCCAGAAAATAAACGTATTCGCTGCCGCAATGAGCGCAGGCTTTCGGAACGGGCGCTGTGTATCCGCAGTAGTGGCAAACCATTTTGTGTTCGCGTTTGTGGTGGGTGAGCGCGATGGCGCAGTTGTTGCACTCCAGTTTCTTGCCGCAGGTGCGGCAGAGGACAACGGGAGAATATCCGCGGCGGTTGAGCAAGACCATGACCTGCTCTTTGCGGTCAAGACGTTCCTTGATCTCCGCGGTAAGCCGACGCGAGATGACCTGCTCATGGCCCGTTTCCTGATATTCCAATCGCATGTCGACGATCTCGACTTCTGGCAGTGGACGCTGCTCGACGCGGTCGGGGAGTTCAATCAGAGCATATTTGTTTTTCTTGGCGTTGAAATACGACTCGAGTGACGGTGTAGCGGACCCGAGGACGACGACCGCGTTCGACATCTTGGCGCGCACGACCGCAACGTCACGGGCATGGTAGCGGGGAGTTTCCTCCTGCTTGTAAGAAGAATCGTGTTCTTCGTCAACGATGATGAGGGCGAGGTCGGAGACTGGGGCGAAGACTGCGGAACGCGTGCCGACGACGATGCGAGCTTCTCCGCGTTTGATGCGATGCCACTGTTCGGCGCGTTCGCGGTCCGAGAGCGCGGAGTGCAGAATCGCGACCTCGTCTCCGAAAATTTGATGTAGATCGGCAGCAACAGCGGGCGTGAGGCCGATTTCCGGAACCAGAAGGATGGCACACCGGCCGGCTTCGAGGACGGAGCGCATGGCGGCAAGATAGACCGCAGTTTTGCCGGAACCAGTGACCCCGTGCAGCAACATACCCGAAAATATTTGAGCCGATACCGCGTCACGAAGGTGTGTGAGGGCAGACTTCTGCGGGGAGTTGAGGTCGAAGTCGAAGAGCACAGGACGGGGTTTCGCCCGCGAGACGGTGAAGTCGGCTGCCTCGTCTTCGAGTTTGATGAGGCCGCGTTTGATCAGCGTGGTGAGGGTCGTTCGGGGAACATCTAGGGACTGCAGGGTTTCAACGGGCAGGCGACCACCCGCAGCTGCGAGCGTATCAACAATCTTGCGCTGATTCTGGTTGAGCTTTCCCTCAGCGGAGATCAACACAGCTGTCTTGACGGTGCGCTTGGCATCTTGCGCAGCAGAGATATCTTCGCGGGTGATCCATTTTTTTCGGACCATGCCTTCGAGAATCTTGCGGGATGCTCCAGTGGCCGAGCGAAGGGTTGCTTCTCGGATCAGTGAGCCCTGAGCGGCTCGAGTCGTGCTCTGATGCAGGGGCGGGGGGGGATCCGGCTGCGAATCGAAAGAAGTTTCTGCGGCACGGCCCGCAAGGTAGTCGAGCACCCGGATTTCCGACGCCTGTTCTTCGGGAGTGCGACGCGAGCGGGCGGACGATCCGGACATACCTGCGAGATGCAACGCCGTCTGGCCCTGCTCGGTAATGCGGTATCCCACGATGCGCTTGAACTCCGCGCTGAGAGGCAGCATCGTGCGGAATACTTCGCCGATGGGCGCGAGATAGTAATCAGCAATCCAGCGGCCGAGGCGAAGCAGTTTCTCATCGAGAACGGACGCGGAGTCAAGGACACTGATGACATTCTTCGTAGCGACGGAAGGCTTGCGATCGTGTAACTCGGTTACGATCCCGGACATCCGCTGCTGACGAAAGGGCACGAGCACTCGCCCGCCGACGACAGGAGCGACACTCTCGGGCACACGGTAGGTAAAGACCATGTCCAGAGGGACGGGAAGGGCTACGTCGCAGAAGCCGGGCATTGAGTGGAAGGATAAACCACGGCGGACATGTGGAACGCAGCGTGAGGGTAGAGATTCCCGATCGCGTCAGGCGGTGCTTTCGGGGACTGCTCTCAGCTGCTCGGCTCGGGATGGAGCGAGATTAGCCTTCCTGCTTTTGCGGTGGTTTCAGTCCCAGATACTTCATCACCATCTGCAAGTCTTTCCATGCCTCGCCCTTCTGGCGCGGATCGCGGAGTAAGAATGCCGGGTGATACGTAACGGCGAGTTTCGCTCCCTCCCATGACGGGTCGCTGCTACGCGCTCCAGACGGCATGAAATCGTAGAAGCGTCCGCGAAGTTCCGACATTGGCGCGTTGATCGCCAGCAGATTTTTGGCAGCGACCGCGCCCAACGCCACAATCACTTTCGGCTTGATCGCGGCGATCTGACGCATCAGGAACGGCGAGCAAGTATCGCATTCGTCCCGCTCGGGCGTGCGGTTTCCCGGCGGCCGGCACTTCACAACATTTGCAATGTAAACGTCTTCGCGACGAATGCCCATGGCCTTAATCATGTTATTAAGCAGCTGTCCGGCGCGGCCGACAAACGGTTCGCCTTGCGCATCTTCGTCGGCGCCAGGGCCCTCGCCGACGAACATCAGCTCTGCTCGCGGATTCCCGACGCCGAACACAATCTGCTTGCGTCCTTGCTTGTGCAGCTTGCAGCGCGTGCAGTCGCCGAGGTCTTCGCGGATAAGCTTGAGGGCGGCCATCGGATCGGTCACGCCCTGCTCGGGTTTCGGCTTGAGAACTTCGAAAATCGATTCGTCTTTGGGTTTCGATACAACGGCGGATTTTTTCGCGGGCATTTCGTCTCGCTGGTCCAGGCTGGGCGCGTGCTCAGAGATCTCTATCGCCGGTTCAAGTGCGGCAGCTTCCACTAGCGCACCTTCGCGCCGGTAAAAATCGTAGATCCCCAGTTCGTTGTAATAGCGGACGCGATCGGCAAGGGCGCGGCGCAGTTCGGGATTTTGGATCGAGGACACGGGAACTCTCGGAATTATACGTGAGGAGATTGAGCTGGTCGCGATTACTGACCTTTGTACGTTGCGTAGGCAGGCCTACGCCTTGACCGGAGATTTTCTGGGATGCCGCAACTTGACGATCTGATCCAGCACGCGCTGCGCGACTTCCCACTTCGTGGTCTCGGGGACGTCCACGACTTCATCATGAGTGATGATGGTGACTGCATTGCGATCAGAGTCAAATCCAACGCCTTCGCGCGAAACGTCGTTGACGACGATCGCATCCAGATTTTTGGAGACAAGTTTCTGGCGGGCGTTTTCGAGGACGTTCTCGGTCTCGGCCGCAAAGCCAACGACAATCTGCGAACCTTTTTTCAGCGAGAGATCTTTCAAAATGTCCGGAGTCGCTTCGAGTTCCAGCGTCATCGGACCCTTGCGTTTGATCTTCTGACCGGCGGCGATTTTCGGTCGATAATCCGAAACGGCGGCCGTTTTGATCACGATGCTCGATTGTGGCAGCAGATTGAGAACGGCATCCCGCATCTCCTGCGCTGACTCAACCCGAGTCACTTCGGCGGCGCCGGGCGGAGTGAGCGAAGTTGGGCCGCTGACTAGCAGCACGCGCGCGCCACGGCGCAGCGCTGCTTCCGCGAGAGAGTATCCCATGCGTCCGCTGGACCGGTTCGTCAGATAGCGAACCGGGTCGATCTTCTCGCGCGTCGGACCGGCTGTGATCAGCACCGTTTCGCCCTGAAGATCCTGCGATGCCCCGAGCGCTTCAAGAACAGCGGCGACGATCGTTTCATTTTCGGCGAGTCGTCCTTGACCCGTCATCCCGCATGCGAGATACCCCGATCCGGGCTCGACGATCTTCACGCCTCGTTTGCGGAGAATCTCGAGATTCGCCTGAGTCGCCGCATGATTCCACATATTGACGTTCATGGCCGGGGCGACGATGACCGGGGCCGTAGTCGCAAGAAAGAGCGTCGTCAGGAAGTCGCTGGCAATGCCTTGAGCGAAATGGGCGATAACGTCAGCGGTAGCAGGAGCAACAACAAGCGCATCGATCGCTTGCGCAACGGCGATGTGTTCGATCGCGGAGTTGATGTTGGGTTCGCGTTCCTCGCCCGACGAAAACATTCCCGTGATGACCTTCTCTCCAGAAAGCGCGGCGAAGGTGAGAGGTCTAACGAACTCCTGAGCCGCACGGGTCATTACGACCTGCACCCGGATGCCGCGGTCCTGTAGCAGACGCACGATTTCTGCCGCCTTGTACGCCGCAATGCCACCGGTGACGCCGAGCGCGATCTTCATGGAATTTTGATTGTTGACCAGTGATTGTTGATTCAAAACCGCGTACGATCGTTCAACAATCGGCCTCGAGGCCTAGCTTTGTCCGAGCGCCTTATCGAGGGACTCGGATGCCTGCTCGGCGGCGGAGCGGGTTTCTGGGATTTCCCACTTCACCTTGCCCGCGCGAATTTCATCCTGCGCGATGCGGCAGGGTTTGCGCGAGTTTGTATCGACCACAGGAGGCGCGCCCGACTGGAGTTGCCGTGCACGCCGTGCTGCCACCAAGATGTATCGGTAGTTGCTGTCGAAACCTTCGATCAACTTCATTGGGAATCTCCATTCGAAGACAGGTTCGAAGTTAAATCAGTGCCGAGCGTCAATCGATGTATTCCGCAGAACATGTCCGGCGTTCGGCTTGTCCCGCATCTGCTGCTACCCGTGCCCAACGCCCGCCTTCCGGCGTCCATCAAATGATACCGCGAAAACTAAGAGTCTGCCGAGCCCTGGGGGTCACTAAAGGACGCAAGGATGCGTTGCACCTTCTCCTTCATATTGGCCAGCCGTAAGCGTTCCGCGCGCTGCATGATCGCAGTCTCTTGCTCGGAGAATGCCGTCTGGTCGCGTCGGAGGCGCTCGGAGAGCACAATGGACACAAGCCGGTCGGCAGATTCTTCCAGTCTGTCGTTGATCAGAACGTAGTCATACTTGTCATACTCCGCGATCTCGCGCTTTGCCGCCAGCAAGCGGCGCTGGATTACATCTCCCGAGTCTTCACTGCGGTTGCGCAGGCGCCACTCCAGCGTTTTGCGATCAGGAGGAAGGACGAAGATACTGATCGCGTCGGTGAGGTTCCGCTTGATCTGAGCGGCACCCTGCACGTCGATATCGAGGAGAAGATCGTTGCCCTTTTGGCCTGCATCACGAAGAAACTGCCGTCCGGTTCCGTAGAAGTTGCCATGGACGCAGGCGTGCTCCAAGAGTTCGCCTGCCTGAATCATCCGCTCAAACTCATCGCGCGAGACGAAGAAGTAGTGCTTGCCATTCTGTTCACTGCCACGCGGAGCGCGCGTGGTATACGAAATGGAAAACACGAGATTCGGAACCAATTTCAGAAGCTCGTTCGTTAATGTGGACTTTCCCGAACCAGATGGAGCCGAGATGATGTAGACGAGTGGCTTGCGATTTTCGCTCATTCCAGGTTCTGCACCTGCTCGCGCGATTTTTCGATCTCCGATTTCATGGCCAATCCAGCCTCTGTAATCTTAAGGGCTTCGCCGGCCAGGCCGGAAGTCTTCGAAAGTAGAGTGTTGGCCTCGCGGTTCATTTCCTGTAGCAGGAAGTCGAGTTTCTTGCCGATCTCTCCGCCTTCGTCGAGCAGCCCGAGGAAATGCTGGATGTGGGTATCTAGCCGGACGACTTCTTCCTGAATATCGCTGCGATCCACGAGGAGGGCAGCCTCTTGCAGCACGCGCTCGCGATCGACCGCCGAACCCAACAGTTCCTGAAGGCGAGAGTTCAATCGCTCTGTGTAATTCTGCAGCACAGCCCGCCGATGCTGCTGAACGCTCTTGCTCGCTTCGGCAAGGTGCGCCATGCGCTCGCGCAGTTCACGCACGATGCCACGGCCTTCTTCTTCCCGCATCTGATTGAGCCGGCCAAGCGCCTCGCCGACTTTGGCCATCACTGCCGTCTCAATCGCTCCGTCCGCTTGATCGGTCGCAGCATCAAGCGCTCCCGGAATACGGAGCACCGCATTGAGATCAGGCTCGCTTGCCAGGGAAAACTCCGCAGCTGCCGCCCGGAAAGCAGAGATGTATCCGCCGACAATTGCGCGATTGAGAGAAAAAGCTTCGCTGCTGGTTCGTTCCAGACTCAGCGAGACCTCCACATGACCACGGGCCATCTTTTCTTTGAGCAGTCGGCGAAGCTGCATCTCCAAAGAATCCGTGCCGGAGGGAAGCCGGAAGTGCAGGTCGAGGAAGCGGTGGTTCACGGATTTCAGCGATAGTACGAATGCCAAGCGGCCGTTAGATTGTGTCTTGTCAGCAGAAGCCGTCTCAGGAGCGATTTCGCCGCGCACTTGCGCAAAGCCGGTCATCGAGCGAATTGGGATGTTAGATTGCATATTCAATTTCCGGCCACCGCATTGGGGATGTCAGCATTCGCAAACTGCAACTCGTAAAGACGCCGATAAGTGCCAACCTGCTTCATCAGTTCCTCGTGTGCGCCCGTCTCCGCGATACGGCCGTTTTCGATGACCACGATCCGATCGGCGCGCCGGACCGTCGATAACCGATGCGCGATCACGAACACCGTACGTCCACTCATCAGATTGTGAAGGGCGGACTGCACCAGAGCTTCCGATTCGCTGTCGAGCGCAGACGTTGCCTCGTCGAGAATCAGAATGGGGGCATTCTTCAGAAGCGCCCGCGCAATGGCTAGACGTTGCCGCTCGCCTCCGGAAAGCCGGACGCCCCGTTCTCCGATGACAGTATCGTACCCTGACGGCAGCGCCAGAATGAAATCGTGCGCAAGCGCAGCCCGGGCCGCGGCCTCGACGTCTTTCATCGCAACGTGAGGCTGCCCGTAGGCGATGTTGTTTCGGACAGTGTCGTTGAAGAGAACAGTTTCTTGCGTTACGATTCCGATCTGAGAACGTAACGAACCAAGCGTTACGTCCCGCACGTCGCGGCCGTCGATGAGCAGTCGTCCACCGGTCACATCGAAAAACCGCGGGATCAGGTGGACGAGCGTGCTCTTACCCGCGCCGCTTGACCCGACAATGGCGAGAACTTCGCCTCTCCGCACTTCGAGATTGATACCGTGCAGCACTTCGTGCGTTTCGCCGCCGCCATCATTCGCGTACGCGAAGCAGACCTTCTCGAAGCAGACGCTCTGAGAAAACTTCGGCAGAGCCTGGGCCCGCGGCTTCTGCTTGACGTCGTCTTCCACGTCCATGAACTTGAAAATTTCGGAAGAAGCTCCGAGAGCCTGCTGGAAGTTGTTATAGAAGAGCGCAAATTTTCGGACGGGATTATAGAGGCTGAAGACCGCGGTAATGAAGGCCACAAACACGCCGGGCGTCATCTGGTTGTGGGCAATGCGATCGCGTCCAAGTAGGAGCAACATAGCGATGCCAATGACGCCAAAGACGTCCATCAGCGGCGAACTGATCGCAGCCGCGGCCACGGAACGAAGATTTGCTCGAAACAGCCGGCTAGCGGCGCCACGGAATCGCGAGAGTTCCCAGTCTTCCGTATTGAAGGCCTTAACAATACGGTTACCGGTGATGGTCTCATGCAGAATGTTCTGAATTTCTGCCAGTTTGTCTTGCCCATGACGGGTGGTATGGCGGACGCGTAACCCGATCTTGCGCGACGAAAATATAATGACTGGAACAAAGAGGAGCAGGACCCAAGCGAGATTGCCCCCCAGCATGACAACAACCACGGCGACCGAAAGGAACGTAAAGAACTGCTGTAGCAACTCTGAGAGGACGGTCGACATGGCATACTGCACGCGCTCGATGTCGTTCACGATCGTGGAGAGTAGTGTGCCGGTCGTGTGCTTGGAAAAGAACGCCGCCGAGCGACGAAGCAAGGCGGTGTAAAGATCGTCCCGCAGGTCCGTAATCATTCCGAAGCCCGCGTGATTCACCAGATAGGTTCCCGAATAGTCGCAGATTCCCTTCAGGACCGTCGAAGCGACGAGAGCAAACGCAACAATCGTCCACGCATTCGTAAAATGCGAAGGAACGAACTGCTGGAGATAGACGACGTGATGTGTCCCGGGAATCTCGAACAGTTTGATTTCCTTCGAACCCGTCGCCGGATTCAGTACGCGATCGAAGACTGGGCGGACCAGCAGGTACTTAAACGCATCCAGCGCGCCCACGGCAGCCATCAGCACCACCGAAGAGACAATCTGCCACCAGTACGGGAGCGCGTAGCGGATCAGCCGCATCAATTGGCGCATGGGACTCCCGCGCGGTCCGGGCCACAATCGCTTGCTGCCGATGAGATTGAGATGCCGTGCAAGGCTTTATTTTACTTGAGTGGGCCTCGTGATCGAGACCTTAACGATTCCGGAACTGCTGTGCACCTTCCAGATGTCCTGCCTAATTCGGGCTGTCGCGATGCACGACCTTGACCCGATACCCTGCGCGGAGCAGATGCTTTCCGACTTCCTCTGCCATCATGACCGAACGATGCTGCCCACCCGTGCAACCAAACGCGATCGTCAAATAGCTTTTTCCCTCGTGCACGTAGTGGGGAAGCAGGTAAATGAGCAGCTTGGAAATCCGTTTGATGAATTCGCGCGTCTGTGGAAATGACCGGATGTATTTTGCGACGCGCGGATCGCGTCCGGTAAGCGGGCGGAATTCCGGCACGAAGTGCGGGTTCGGCAGGAATCGCACGTCGAAGACGAGGTCGGCATCTTCCGGCACCCCCTGGCGAAAGCCAAAACTTACCGATGAAACAAGAATGCTCTTTTCGGAAGACTGCTCCAGAAATCTTTCGTTGATGTAGCCCCGAAGCTCGTGAACATTAAACTTCGAAGTGTCGATCACGTAATCGGCGAGTCGCCGAATCGAGCTGAGGTGCCGCCTCTCTTCCTTTAATGCGGACTTTACCGGAGAGTCATTGCCGAGAGGATGCGGACGGCGCGTCTCGCTGAAACGCCGCAGCAACACGGCATCAGAGGCCTCGAGAAAAACGACTTTCGTCGGGATCATCCGACGAACAGATTTCACTATCCCCGGCAGCTGTTCGAGCTTGGTCCCTTCCCGGACGTCGACGACCAGCGCCGTCCGGCGAATGCCTCGGGAGCGAAGCGCCAGTTCCGCAAATTGCGGAATCAGTTCCACCGGAAGATTGTCGACGCAGTAGTACCCCAGGTCTTCGAAGGCCTTCAGGACCGAGGCTTTCCCGGAGCCGCTCATGCCGGTGATGATGACGAGCTCCGGCGTGCGCTCGACCGAGCCTGAAGACCTCGTCTTCTTGCGGCGAGGGCGACCTTTACTTGAGCGCGCAGATTTCCGGGGGGCCATGCACTGGATAGTAGCATCGAAGGCGACGCCTCGTTTTCCGAATGCGGGTGCCAACTGAGATACCGGCGCTCTCCTGAATTTCGCACCGCAGAAAATCGTAATTGCGGATTGTCGGATACCGCCGCGCACAGGTAATCTATGGCGTCATGAAAAAGTTCGAAGAGCTCACGGAACGCGAAGTTTTGGCACTGGCGATTGCACTCGAGGAGGAAGACGAGCGCGTCTACTCGGACTTTGCCGAAGGTCTGCGCTCGGATTATCCGGCGACTGCCTCGATGTTCGAAGGCATGCGCGAAGAGGAGTCCGGCCATCGTCGCCGTTTGCTGGAGCTCTATCGGCAGAAGTTCGGCGAGCACATTCCACTGATCCGGCGCCAGGATGTCCGAGGATTTGTCGAGCGGCCCGCATTGTGGCTTGTGCGCCCTCTGCGCATCGAAGCCGTTCGCAAAGAGGCCTCGACAATGGAAGTTGAGACGCGCCGGTTTTACGAAAAAGCCGCAGCGAGAACGCAGGATGCCAGTATTCGCCAACTATTGGACGATCTGGCGACGGAAGAGCGCGGGCACGAAGTGAGGGCCCAGGAACTCGACAAGCAAAAATTGCCGGATAGCGTGAAGGCAGATGAAGAAGTTGCGCAGCGCCGGTTGTTCGTGCTGCAAATTGTTCAGCCGGGGCTGGCCGGCCTCATGGATGGTTCGGTCTCGACATTGGCTCCGGTGTTCGCAGCGGCACTGGCGACGCAAAAAAGTTGGGACGCGTTTCTGGTCGGTTTAGCGGCTTCAGCCGGTGCGGGCATCAGCATGGGATTTGCCGAAGCATTGTCCGATGATGGCAGCCTGACTGGCAGAGGACATCCGTGGGTGCGCGGAGTGATTTGCGGTCTGATGACTGCCCTCGGAGGCATCGGACACACGCTGCCATTTTTGATCAAAGATTTCCGCCTGGCGCTGTGGGCCGCCGGGGCGGTAGTGCTGGCTGAGTTGGGTGTGATTACGTGGATCCGTCGCCGCTATATGGATACGCCGTGGGTCACAGCCGCGCTGCAAGTAGGACTAGGCGGTGTGCTGGTATTCATAACGGGTGTGCTAATTGGAAGTTCGTAGGGCTGGTTTGCCGAGTCCCTGATCCCTGGCCCCTAATCCCTGACCAGCCAGTCCATCGCCTCTTCCCGAGTCTTGAACGTCGGGAAATCGCGTTGCGAAAAGCTTTTGAAATTCTCGTAAAACACGTGCGGCAAATCTTCCGTTCCCACCCACGCTGACTTCTTTACGTACGGACGATCCAGTGTCAGCACTTCCTTTATTCGGGTCGCGACTTTCTTGTCGACCTCTGCTCCCGTGAAATCCGCGAGCGTGAGTACTGAGCCCTTTTCGTGCAGCGCCACAGCCGCCCGCACCTGATCGAGCAGCAGCAGCATCTCCCTGATCTTGCAGTGGCTGAAATCAATAAGGAAGATGGCTTTTTCTTTGTGCTTCACAAACGAGAGCCGCTCTTTCACTTCATCATCAGAAATCACCCCAGCAGCGCCTCCACCACGCCATAGGCCCCGTCCAGCGCGGCATCCAGCGCGGACGCATCCTTGCCACCAGCTTCCGCCAGATCCGGACGCCCGCCTCCCTTGCCACCGACCTTCTCCGCAACCTTCCCGACCACCTTGCCCGCCTGCACGCGCGAAATAAGATCCTTCGTCACGCCCACAATCAGCGCAACATTCCCGTCCGATGCAGATCCCAGTACGACTACGCCCGATCCGATCTTGTCGCGAAGTTGATCGACCAGCGTACGCATCTGCGGACGCTCCAGATTGTCCACGCGATGCGCCAGCACCTTCACGCCCTTGATCTCTTTGACTTTCTCGCCGACATTCGCCGTCGATGACGACGCTGACTTCATCCGCGCCTGGTCAAGTTCCCGTGCCAGCCGCTTGATCTCCGCATCTTTCTTCTCAAGCTCCGCCTTCAAAGCCTCAGCCGGAGAGAATGGCTTTTCTTCGTCGGACCCTATATCAGAAGCGGGTGCCCCACTCTTCGTGGTTTTCGAAGGGTGGGTGGCGGCGAACGATGAGACGACATTCTCCAGTTCATGATCCTTTCGGAAATGCCGCAGCGATCCCTCGCCAGTAATCGCCTCGACGCGCCGCACGCCCGACGACACGCTGCCTTCCTTCAGAATCTTGATCAGCCCGATCTCGCCCGTTGCGGCAGTGTGCGTCCCGCCGCAAAGCTCCGTTGAAAAATCGCCAATGCGGATCACGCGGACCTTGTCGCCGTACTTCTCGCCGAACAACGCCATCGCGTGGTATTCATTCACTGCCACGTCGATGGGAACGTCGGCAATCGTCTCGACCTTCCGGTTGCGCAAGACCTCTTTATTAATGATGTCCTCGATATCCTGAAGCTCTTCGTCGGCGACCGCCGTGAAGTGTGAGAAGTCAAATCGAAGATGTCCTGGCGCGACCAGCGATCCCGCCTGCTTCACATGCTTGCCCAGCACTTCGCGCAGCCCGGCATGAAGCAGATGCGTCGCCGTGTGATTCCGCATCGTCGCCTCGCGGATGTCGGTATTCACCACCGCGTCCACCTTGTCTCCCACGCGGATCGGAGACTTCGCGATCACTTGATGCGCCCGCACTCCCTG
>DATEJO010000071.1:0-2444 GCA_035277905.1 Candidatus Sulfotelmatobacter sp. | reverse complement strand
CCGAATTCAACTGCCTGCCCGGCACAGGCGCTCATCTTCGCGGCGCGATTTCCATCTCGCCGAGCGTGGATTACATGGAGCGTGCCTACGACGAAGCCAAATACGGCACGTTCTCGCATCGCCCGTACATTGACATGGTGATCCCGTCTCTCACCGATCCGTCGGTCGCGCCTCCGGGCAAGCACGTGCTGTCGTGCTTCGTGCAGTACGCACCCTACAAGCTCGCGCCCGGCCTCAGATGGGATACGGAGAAAGAGAAATTCGGCAACACGGTCGTCGATACGATCTCCGAATACGCGCCCAATCTGAAAGACATCATCATCCAGAAACAGGTTGTCACTCCTCTCGATCTGGAGCGCGAATGGGGATTGAGCGAGGGAAACATTTTTCAGGGCGAGCTTTCGCTCGAACAACTCTTCTTCCTGCGTCCGGTGCCCGGATGGGCGCAGTACCGCACGCCGATCAAGAACTTATACATGTGCGGATCGGCGACGCATCCGGGAGGCGGCATCATGGGCGCGAATGGCCGCCTGGCGGCGCTGGAAATTCTCAAAGACATCAAGGGGGTGGCTTAGATGGCGTCGAACGGAAACAACCAGCGGGATGTCGTCATCATTGGCGGCGGACACAACGGGCTGGTCACCGCCTTCTATCTGGCGAAAGCCGGATACAAGCCACTCATTCTCGAACGCAGTGCGCAGGTTGGCGGAGCGGCCGTCACCGACGAATTTCATCCGGGATTTCGCTGCTCCACGCTCGCGCACACCGCTGGCCCGCTGCGTCCGGACATCGTGCGCGAAATGCAACTCGAAAAGCATGGGCTGATGGTGATTACGCCGGAAGTCTGCGTGACCGCACTTTCTCCCGATGGGCGCGCACTCACGCTGTATCAGGACGTCGCGAAGTCGGCCGAGCAGATCAGCGCGTTCTCGCAGAAGGACACGGCGAAGTACGCCGAATTCCAGCAGTCGCTCGAAAAGATCAGCAAGGTGATCTCTGAGGCGCTGGCGACGACTCCGCCGAATATCGACGATCCGAGCCGGGGCGATCTGTGGAGCATGTTGAAGACCGGCCGCGCCATCCGCAAGCTGGGCAAGAAAGACATGTTCCGCCTGCTGCGCTGGGGACCGATGGCCGTCGCGGATTTGGCGGCGGAATATTTCGAAACCGAACTTCTACGCGCCGTCATTGCTGCTCGCGGCGTCTTCGGGACATTTCTCGGCCCTTGGTCTGCCGGAAGCGCGCTGGTTCTGTTGATTCGCGCCGCCGCAGATCCTCATCCCGCAGGCTCAGCGTGTCTCGCCGTTGGAGGCATGGGATCGATGACCGCGGCGATGGCGGATTCGGCCAAGGCCGCTGGCGTTGAGATTCGTACGAACGCTGAAGTCATCGAAATTCGTATTCACAACGGCGCGGCCACTGGGGTCCTGCTTTCGACCGGTGAAGAGATTCACGCCAAGGCTGTCGTTTCCAACGCCGATCCGAAGCGGACGCTGCTAAAGCTGACCGATCCCGTTCATCTCTCAACCGACTTCGTGCAGAAGCTGCAGCACTATCGCGGGAATGGGACGGTGGCGAAGGTCAACCTCGCGCTCTCTGCCCTGCCGAAATTTACCGCGCTCAACGGCAACACCGCCGCGCTGCGCGGGCGCATTCACATCGGCAACGAGATCGACTATCTCGAGCGCGCTTTCGATGAATCAAAGTACGGAGAGTTTTCGAAGCAGCCGTATCTCGAAGCCACGATTCCCTCGCTCACCGATCCCACCATGGCTCCCGAAGGCAAGCACGTAATGTCGATTTACATGCAGTACGCACCTTACAAGTTGAAGGGCGACTGGGAGCAGCAGCGCAAGGCGCTCGGCCAGACGGTTGTGAAGACTCTCGCGCAATATGCGCCGGATTTGCCGGAGCTGATTCTCACGCATCAGATCATTACGCCTCACGATCTGGAAGAAAAGTATGGGCTCACCGGCGGACAGATTTTCCATGGAGAACTCGCGCTCGACCAGTTCTTCACCATGCGTCCGCTGCTCGATTGGGCGCGGTATCAGACACCGATTGAAAATCTGTACCTGTGTGGAAGCGGCACGCACCCCGGAAGTGGGTTGACCGGGGGATCGGGTGCGAACGCGGCAAGGGAGATCGTGAAGGCGTTGAGAAAATTGTAGGAGATGATGTACGGTTCGCTCTTTGTCACCGTCTGATAAATTCAGAGCGCCATTCGACTAGCAATGGAAGAGACGATAGCCTTACAACCAAGAGTACGAGGCCTCGCCATTGCCGCTGGCATCGTCTCGGCGTTTGCATTATACCCTGTGCTTTTCCTTGTATATCCAGCTCTTCTAATCCTCGGCGGGATCATTCAATCCCGGTTCCCTATCGCAGGCAGGTGGCTGATCTGGGCCGGAGTAGCCGAACTCTTGCCGGCAGTAATTCTGTAT
>DATEJO010000070.1:0-10276 GCA_035277905.1 Candidatus Sulfotelmatobacter sp. | reverse complement strand
AGCGGGCCGTAGGGGATGCCATCGAGATTGGTTTTGCCGTCGGGATCGGTCTTGAGTTCTAAGTCGCCGCGTTCCTGTTTGCCCTTACTGTCGACCGGATGAAGGATGACGGCAGCGTTGCGTACCGGCCTGCCGTTATCGTCTTTAATCACCGAGAAATAGAGCCAGGAATAGGGGCCCTCGTCCTCCTTATCTTTCTGAGCGAAGGCGGTGCTTGCGCTGAAGAAGGTGAGAAGTGCGATCCCCAGAACGATGAACTTATGCATGGTTGTAATTTTATGCAGGCGGTGGGGAGTTGTCATCTGTTAAAGGGTTGGGAGGCCAGCGGACAGCGCGCGAGCCGGCAAGTCTTTTAGAATGGCTGACGTGAAGAACTGGGACGTAATTGTGATTGGCGCCGGCATCATCGGTGTGTCGCTGGGGATCGAAGTGCGCAAGCACGGAGCGACAGTGCTGGTCGTTGAGCGCGGTCAGCCGGGCAGGGAAGCGTCGCAGGCGGCGGGCGGCATGCTGGTGGATTGTCCGTGGGAAACGCGGACGCCACTGCAGGCATTGGCAAGCGCGAGCGCGCACATGTACCCGGAGTTTGCCTACGAGTTGGAAGTTGAGTCGGGAATAAAAGTGGATTTGCGGGATCAGGGGACGATCGTGTTTGTGTCGGAGGAACACCGCGCGGCCGCCGGGGAACTGCCGAGAGCAAAGCTGGATGAGTTGGAGCCGGCAG
This sequence comes from Candidatus Sulfotelmatobacter sp., assembly GCA_035277905.1. Taxonomy (GTDB): domain Bacteria; phylum Acidobacteriota; class Terriglobia; order Terriglobales; family Acidobacteriaceae; genus Sulfotelmatobacter. The sequence goes on along the minus strand of DATEJO010000070.1, from coordinate 9,552 downwards.
TGGCCGAGAGCGGCGTTCAGCATGAAGCTGTGTATCTGAAGGAACGAAGTGTCGATCCGCGGGCGCTCATTGTGGCGGCGATCAAGACGGCGAAGCATCGGGGGGTGGATTTTTCGTCGGGCGATCCGGTTACGGGCATTAGTTTTTCGGATGGGCGCGCGTCTGGAATTACGACAACGAAGACTTCGTTTCTCGCGAGCAAGGTGGTGAACTGCGCGGGGGCCTGGTCGGGAATGATAGGGCCGTACGCGTTGCCGACGCGTCCGGTGAAAGGGCAGATGCTGTGTCTGGCGATGCCGTCGCGGACGTTATTGAAGCATGTGGTGCGGTCGCCGAAAGCGTATCTGATTCCCCGCAGCGATGGGCGGTTACTGGTCGGCGCGACCGTCGAGGAGGCCGGATTCGATAAGCGAACCGTTCCTGAGACGATTCAGCGCTTGCATCGTGCCGCGATTGAGCTGGTTCCTAAACTACAAGACGCGAAGATCCTGGAAGACTGGGCGGGGCTCCGGCCCGGAACTCCGGATGGGCTGCCGATTCTGGGGGCAACGGAGCATCGCGGATATTTTGTGGCTACCGGCCATTTCCGCGATGGAATCCTTCTGGCGCCGGTCACGGCGAAGGTGATGGCCACTGTAGTTGAGGGCGGAAAATCCGAGTTCGACCTGCGCGCGTTTGCGGCGGAGAGATTCGCTCGGCCGGGCGCTGTGGCTTAGTCGCGGTTTTCACCACGGAGGCACGACTGCGGAACATTCTTAGTCGTTGCAATCTCCGTGACTCGGTGTTTCCGGGGTGAAACGCACGAAGATTCGTCTTGACGAGTAAGCTCCAGCAGTGAGTCCCGAGGTAGCGCTATACTGATTCGTTTCCCCGGTTGTCTGGACCCGCAATTCTGCATGTCCGCCGAGATTCAGATCGTCGATTTCAACGAAAGGAATTCATCATGGCCTCTCCCGCAGTGGATTTTGCGCGCAGTAATCAGCAGCGTTTCTTAAATGAACTGAAAGATCTTCTCCGCATCCCAAGCGTCAGCACTCTCGAAGAACACAAGCCCGACATACAGAAGGCCGCCGATTTCGTATCGAGCGAGTTGCGGCGCATCGGCATGGAAAATGTCGAGGTGATTCCGACCAAGGGGCATCCTTTGATTTATGCCGACTGGCTGCATGCGTCGGGCAAGCCGACGGTGCTGATGTATGCGCACTACGATGTTCAGCCTGCCGAGCCGCTCGATGAGTGGCACACTCCGCCGTTTGATCCGACAGAGCGGAATAACAATATTTATGCCCGTGGCGCGGTCGACGACAAAGGGCAGCTGTGGATGGAAGTGAAAGCGCTCGAGGCGCTGATGCAGGCGAACGGTGGCAAGCTGCCGATCAACGTGAAGGTATTGTTTGAAGGCGAAGAAGAAGTTGGCGGTGAGTCGATCGCAGAATATATCCGTAAGCAGAAGGCGAAGTTGAAGTCCGATTTCGCGCTGGTCTGCGATACGGAACTGTTTGCGCCGGATCTTCCGACACTGTGCGTCGGGCTGCGCGGACTGGTTTATACAGAGATCGAAGCGTACGGAGCGAAGACCGATCTGCACTCGGGAATGTACGGAGGCGCGGCGCCGAATCCGTTCTTTGCGCTGATTGAGATGATCAGCAAGATGAAAGATGCGAAGGGTAAGGTGCTCATTCCGGGATTCTACAAGGGTGTCAAGGCTCCGACCGCGGCTGAGTTGAAAGCGTGGAAGCGGCTTCCGTTCAACGAGGAGCATTACCGCAAGACCGAAGTCGGATCGAAGGTGCTGACGGGCGAACCGGGGTACTCGGTGTTGTATCGCACGTGGGCACGTCCGACGCTGGAGGTCCACGGAATGCCCGGCGGCTTTGTAGCCGATGGCGCAAAAACAGTAATTCCGGCGAAGGCGAAGGCCAAGGTATCGATGCGGCTGGTACCGAACCAGGATCCGGATGACGTCCTGAAGAAGTACATGGCGTTCGTGAAGAAAGTCACGCCGAAGGGGATCGATACGAAGGTGAAGGTGTGGAGCAAAGGTCCGGCATGCGTTGTGAGCACGGACAACAGATTCATCGAAGCGGCGACTGAGGCGCTGCACGATACGTTCAAGAAAGATACGGTATTCATCCGCAGCGGCGGATCGATTCCGATCGTCACCGATTTTCAGGATGTGCTGAAGATTCCCAGCGTGATGATGGGATTCGGACTGCCGGACGATAATCTGCACGCTCCGAATGAGAAGTTCCATATTCCGAATTTCCATCGCGGAATTGAGACGATTTGCCGGTTCTTTGAGAAGTTGGGGTGAGATAGCTTTCAGCTCCTGGCTTCCAGCTGCTAGCTTGGCACTCAGCATTCAGCACTCAGCATTCAGCCCTTGGAGGTGGATGCTGGGTGTTTTTTTGTGAGGCGGGCCTGCTTGGTTCGGCCTTGGAAACCGGTATTCTTGCTAAATAGTTTGCAAATTCTTGCACAGGTACTAGTCAGTCTTCGTTAAAACTAACCACTCCTTGACCCGGTCTTTTCGCTGTACTACACTCTCGTTCCCTCCCTTTATGTGCCTACCATTACGCAACGCAATTTGAAACTCCGCCGTTTCATCGGGGATAGCAAAAGAATTTCCAAGGGTTCTGCTGGAGGGCTCCTATGAAGTCGTGCAATGTGCTGATGAAGGTAGTGGCCGCGCTGTGTTTCCTGGGCTATGCGATCAGCGGTTCTGCCACCACGAATTACTCGTTGAGCGTGACGGTCACGGGAATGAATTCGGGCGGAACGCTGGTGGTGGAAGACAGCAAACTGGACACCCTGACGTTTACCTCCAACACGACCCAGACCTTTACGCATACCTATGGGAGCGGGGCGAAGTGGCAGGCGCGGATTAACACGCAGCCGAGCGGCCAAACCTGCACCCTGAGCAGCACAAGCGGTACGATCACCGCCAACACGACGATCACGGCGACCTGCGGTTCGACGTCGAATTACACAATCAGCGTAGCGGTGACGGGGTTGACAGGCGGCACGCTCGTCATGCAGGACAGCAAGCTTGAAACGCTGAACTTCACATCGAATGGAACACAGACGTTCCCGACGGCCTACGCCAGCGGAGCGAGTTACCAGACGCGCGTGAAGACGCAACCATCGGGGCAGACTTGCACGCTGAGCAGCAACTATAAGGGAACGATCACGTCGAACATCACGGTGACGGCGACGTGCGCCCCTACCGTCGTAAATTACAACCTCAGCGTCGCGGTCACGGGACTGACGGGGACATTGGTCGTTCAGGATAGTAAGGGCGACGGCCTGACCTTCACCACCAACAGTACCCAGACATTCGCGTCACAGTATGCCAGCGGTTCGAGCTACTCGGTAACGATTCAGACGCAGCCGACCGGACAGACTTGCACGCTCAGCAGCAATGCCAGCGGAACGATTACGGCGAACACAACCGTGACGGCCACGTGTACAACCAATACGGTGAACTACAACATAAGTGTCGCAGCAACTGGATTGAGCGGAACGTTGGTTGTCCAGGACAGCAAAGGCGACGGGCTGACATTTTCTTCGAACAACACGCAGACGTTCGCGTCGCAGTATGCCAGTGGATCGAGCTATTCGGTGACGATCCAGACGCAGCCGACGGGACAGACCTGCACGCTCAGCAGCAATTCGAGCGGAACCATCACTTCGAATGTGACCGTGACAGCCACCTGCGTCTCAAATTACACGATCAGCGTGGCGGTAACGGGGCTGAGCGGAACGCTTGTGATGCAAGACAACAACAACGACACGTTAACGTTCACCGCGAACAAGACGCAGACATTCGCGACGACGTACGCGAGCGGTTCTTCTTACTCGGTGATGGTGCAGACGCAGCCGACCGGCCAGACCTGCACGCTGAGCAGCAATGCGACAGGAACCATTACGTCGAACGTTACAGTGACGGCGACCTGCGCGAATTCTGGAAACAATCTCACGCTCAGCGTGAATGTGACCGGACTTTCCGGTTCAGCCACGATGCAGGACGATCAGGGCGACACGCTGACGTTCAGCAGCAATGGCACGCAGACCTTCACCAAAACCTACACCAGCGGTGCGACTTACATTGTGTATGTGACCAGCCAGCCGACATCGCAGTCCTGCATTCCCACGTACTTCAGCGGGACGATTACATCGAACACTACGATCAACCCGGTGTGCGCTACCGGAGCGACGAGGGCGCTGGGGACGGTCAGCGGGGTCTCGAGCATCTCGTGTTCGGGATCGATTAAGAATGGCGTGTGCCAGCAGATGACGGTATCGTGTCCGGGAGTTCCGGATGTGATGGCATACGTAAAAACCAATACGCCGACCGGAAGCTCCCTGGGAACTGTGACGTACAACACGGGAACCGACGGCAACGGGTTGTACGACAGCATCTTCACCTATGGCAGTACCGCGGTGCAGAACGTGCTGAATGCCGGGTTCACCACTGTGCAGATTTCGTGGGGAACTCCGTTCAACAGCAATCAGCCGGATGGATGGGCGCTCGGCCCGGGCGGCGTGATGGCGTCGGCGTGCCGTTACGCGACGGTGACGCAGTGGATCTACAACAACATCCAGAACAATACGGCCCTGCCATATTGCGCGACGGCCAACAGCGGCGGCGCGGGAGCGTTGGCTTACGCACTGTCGCAATATCCGACGAGCAACATCCTGTCGATGGCGGAAGTGACCAGCGGCCCGCCGACGGGACGGCTTGACTGGGGCTGCGGATGCCTGGAGGGCAAGCTGCCTGTGCAGTGTGGGTCGAGTACTTCACTCGGGACATGTTTCGGGAAAGCCGATGCGCCGGTTTGGGATCCGGCATACGATCCGACGAACGTGAATCCCGTGTGCAGCAACGCCGTGAATGGAACGCTGCCTCCGGGCGGATTGAACTTCCTGCTCGGCGATAGCGTTGAAGCGCCGGGCGCTAACTACAATTTCCCGAAGACGTACGTGAACCTGGTGTTCGGCGGATCAGACAGCAGCTCGGCGATTCCGATTGGCCAGGATTGGTTCAACAACATCACGACCACGAAAGCGCAGGCTTGCGTTGCGGGAGGCGTGCATTCGCTGCCCAACACGCTGGCGGGAGCACAGCAGATCGCGAATGACCTGATCAGCCAGTGTAAGCTGCAGTAAAGGGAGCGGCGGCGGAGGGAATTTGGTAATTGGGTAATTTTGTAATTTGGCAATTGAAAACCCGGCGATCCGAGGATTTTCAAATTACCAAATTACCCGATTTCGAAATTACCAAATCGATTTCCGCTGTCGCTGCTCGCACTCTCACCCGAGCTTCATTGACTCGGGATCCCATTTCACGACAGAGCCGCGGTCCACGCTGAGGTTGCTGAGAAGGGCGGCGCCTGCGGCGCGGTAGCCGAAGATGGCGTCTTCGACGACGGGCTGGCGCGAGCGGACGGCCGCGAAGAAATTCTGGAAGTGATCGTAGCTGTCGCGGTAACCCTCCGGCGCTACGTATTTGTCGTATCCCACGGGTGGCGGTCCCGACGGATGTGATGGCGGATATTTCTGGTGGTATTCCTTCAGGATTTCCTTCTGCATTGCTTCGGTGAAAGTTCCAATCGTGTAGCCTGGTTCCTTCTCGCGCGGCGTGCGGCTCACGCTGACTGCGTTGTAAGAGATCTCCATCGTGCCTTCTGAGCCGGTGAAGATTAGGCCCTCGCTCTCTTCTCCGCCATCGACAAAGTTTACGCGCAGGCTGAGATTGAATCCTTCGGGATAATCGAATAGGCCGAGCAGGACGTCGTCGACGTCGCGGCCGTCTTTCCAGAAACGCAGGCCGCCGGTGGCCATGGCGCGGGTCGGGCCGTGACTGCCGGTGATGAAATGCGTGCCGCTGAAGAGGTGGACGAAGAGGTCTCCCGCGACTCCGCTGCCGTAGGCTTTCCATTTGCGCCACTGGAAAAAGTGCTCGGCATTAAAAGGAATTTTGGGAGCGGTTCCGAGGAAACGCGGCCAGTCGCAGGTTTCCGGCGATGCGTCGAGCGGGATCGTATAGTCCCAGGCCCCGATGGCGGAGTTACGGTCCCAATGCGCAGTGACCATGTTGAGCTTGCCGATCGCGCCGGAGGCGAGCAGTTCCTTCGCCTTGATATAGATCATCGAACTGACGCGCTGGCTGCCGATCTGCAGAATGCGGTTCGTCGATCGCGCGGCTTCGATCATCTCGGGTCCGTCGGAGTAGACGTGAATCATCGGCTTTTCGCAGTAGACGTCTTTGCCGGCTTTCATCGCATCGACGGCGACTTGCTTGTGCCAGTGGTCGGGCGTGCCGATGATGACGGCATCAATGTCGGGGCGCGAGAGGATCTCTTTGTAGTCGCGAGTGGTGAAGATGTCGTTACCCCAGATCTCTTTGCTGTGGGCGAGGCGTCCGTCGTAACAGTCGGCGACGGCGACGAGTTTCACGCCAGGAACCTGCACGGCGGTTCGCGTGTCGTATTGGCCTTGGCCTCCGGCGCCGATGAGGGCGATCTGAATGTGATCGTTGGCGGCGAGTGGTCGGGCCGGCGCAGTTTCGAGCGGCGAGAGGGCGTAAATTCTGGAGCCGAGTGCTGTGGCGGCAGTGGCGCTGCCTGCCACTTTCAGAAAATTCCTGCGATTCAGCATGAGGACGTTGTTCTCCCGAGGGAAATGGACTGGCGTAGGAAAAGATATGCCTGTTTAAGGAATTTGTCTTGGGGAGTAGCGCGGCAGTGCACGAGAGATCCCTCGCTCCGCCTGAAAAGCGGCTCCGCTCGGGATGACGCAGCAGTTCCTCTTATCTCAGCACGACAAAACAGTATTCCGCGTTCGATAATGTCCGCATGACGGTGCGGCGGGTTAAAACTTATACCGGAGCGCAGGGATACGTGTATCAGTATTACTTTGTCGGGAAGCGCTCGGCGCTGGCCGAGGATGCGGAGGCTCCGGCAAACGAATTTGTTTTTGACGTAACTTCGGACCGGAAGGTGACGTATGCGGTTAGCGTGTTTCTGCCCGAGAGTACGGTGCGGGCGTGGGGTCAGGCGCACGGGCGTCCGCTGAATGATGCGGAGCAGTACGCCGCGGTGAAGATGCGGTTGTTTCGTGCCTTCGATGAGTTGGAAGACGTGAAGGCCAGCGGGCGGCGGTTGCGGATCGATGATGCTTTATTGGAAGAGGCGCTGGCTAGTCTGGGAGTGGAGTAGGAGTCCTCGCTTTTTTCAACTGTAGTTTCTTTCGCTCCTTCGGGGAGCTTTGTCGAACTAGTCCGGACCCACCCCATGGCTGGCGCCATGGCTGCATTCTTCCGCCGCTTCGCGGCTGCGTTCAGTGCAGGGTCTCACGCTGCGCTACGTCGAAAAATCCCCACATCTGGCAAAACCGGCCAGAAATGGGGCACCTGTGATCTTTCAACACGTTGTTCCCAAAGAGTGAATAGTCCATTCGCTCCGAACCGGAGAAGCTGATGGTGCTGACCAATCCGCTTCCCAGGAGTCGATCGAATGGACCTTCACCAGAATGCCCGACTTACCTTTCGTAGTCGAGAGGCTTTAGCCAAGAAAATCATGCTCGAGAGGTTGACGTTGAACGCGGCTGCAGCCGCGTTCAACGTCAACCGAAAAACCGCCGCCAAGTGGCTGGGCCGCTACCGCACCCTGGGTTTGCCCGGGTTGCGGGATCGTTCCTCCCGTCCGCTCCATAGCCCACGCAGAACCTCAACCTCGCTGATCGCTCAGGTGATCGCCTTGCGTCGTCAGCTTCGTCCCGCCTATCAGATCGCGCAAGCCACCCGCCTCAGCCCCGCCACCATCAGCCGCATCCTTCGGCGCGCTCAGCTCAATCGCTGGCGCCACCTGCACCCGGCTCCTCCGGTGGTGCGTTACGAGCATCCCGCTCCTGGCGATCTCCTCCACCTCGACATCAAGGGCATGACCCGCTATCAGCAGGTCTCCATTCGTGGCGACGGCCGGCGTCGCGGCCGCCCGCAGTTCGCCGGCTGGCAGGCGTTACATGTCGCCATTGACGATCACTCCCGCCTCGCTTTCTCCCGCATGCTGCCCAACCAGCAAAGCGAAACCGCCATTGCATTCCTACGTGCTGCCGTCGCTTTCTACGCCCAGCACGGCATCGCCATTCGCGGCCTGCTCACCGACAACGGCTCCTGCTATCGCTCTCGTCACTTCCGCGCCGCCTGCCTCCAACTCGGCATCCGCCACCGCTTCACCCGTCCTTACACTCCGCGCACCAACGGCAAGGCCGAGCGCTTCATCCAAACCGCTCTGCGCGAGTGGGCTTATGTTCGCCATTACACCAACTCGGAGGAACGAGATCTGCAACTCTCGCCCTGGCTCGAGCACTATAACCTCCACCGGCCGCATGGTAGTCTCGGTTACGCTCCGCCCATCAGCCGGGCTCCCGTGGGTACAACCTCTTGATAGATCACAGGTGCCCCATTCAATTTTTCGTGGAACACGACATTTTTTGGGTGCTATCGCGGCTATTGCTCACCGCCTCAGTCCGCGCATATAAATGTCGGCGGAGATTTCCATTGAAAATATTCAAGACTTTTTCTGTTCTCGCGATCTCGCTTCTATTTCTTTCGCTGTCGGCGTCGGCCCAGAATGCGCGATGGTCTGAGCAGAAGGCCAATGACTGGTATGCCAGGCAGCCTTGGCTGGTTGGCAGCAACTACATTCCTAAGGACGCGATTAACGAGCTGGAAATGTGGCAGGAGGCCACGTTCGATCCGGCGGAGATCGATAAAGAGTTGGGCTGGGCGGAAGGCATGGGCATGAACACAATGCGCGTGTTCCTGCACGATCTGCTATGGGAGCAGGATCCGGCGGGATTTCAGAAGCGCATCGACCAGTTTCTGACCATCGCAGCGCGGCATCATATTCGGCCGCTGTTTGTGCTGTTCGATTCGTGCTGGGATCCGATGCCGAAGCTGGGGCCACAGCATCCGCCGATTCCGGGCGTACACAATTCGGGATGGGTGCAGAGTCCGGGGGCGAAGGCGCTGGAAGATCCGGCGCAGGTTCCGCGGTTGAAAGCGTATGTTCAGGGAGTCGTGGGCGCGTTTGCGAAGGACGATCGCATTCTTGGATGGGATGTGTGGAACGAGCCTGGGTCGGACCAGACAGGGAATTATCCGCGTACCGAATTGAAGAATGACAAGAAAGTTGCGCTGGTGGCCTCGTTGCTGCCGCAGGCTTTTGAGTGGGCGCGCGAGGTGCATCCCACGCAGCCGCTGACGAGCGGCGTATATGAGATCGACACTTTGAAGGACGAGAGTGCGCAGGATGAGCTGGAGAAAATTCAGCTGCGCGAGTCGGACGTGATTACGTTCCACAACTACAGCTGGCCGGAATCGTTCAAGCGCGAAGTGGAGTGGCTGCGGAGATTTCATCGCCCGGTGATCTGCACGGAGTTTATGGCTCGCTCGGTGGGGAGCACATTTGACACGATCCTGCCGATTGCGAAGGCGGAGCGCGTCGGTGCAATCAACTGGGGATTCGTGGCGGGGAAGACGCAGAC